>CADCUE010000285.1 GCA_902805805.1 uncultured Frankineae bacterium
GAGACCGCGCAGAGCGCCACGGCGAGCAGCACGCACGCCGCCGACAGCGCCCGCAGGACGGCGGCAGGTGCCAGGTCGCGCATCACGCCCGTACCCGCGCAGCGCCCGAGGCCGCCACGGGGCGGACGGCGCAGCGCACGGCAGGACGGGTCACGACAGCTCCACGGGTCGACGGGACACCGCCTTCGTCGGCACAGCGCCGGCCCGAGTCCAGCCCGCGACGTCCGGTTCGCCCGATCGGGTCAGCCCTTCCGCGGCCGTGGGCACGGGGCGCGGACCGCGACGGGAGCGGTCGTCGGCTACAGCCCAGCCCTGCAGCAGCCGAGGACTGCGAAGACACAGCGACACGAAGACACAGCGACACGAAGACACTCGACACGTGGAGGACACGGTGACCACCGGTCTCGACAGCGCGCTCGCCATCCCGACCCAGCCGAACCGGTCGGGAGTCCGGGCGTTCTCCGCCATGGTGGTGGACGACCACCCCCTGGTGCGGGAGTCGATGGTCGCCCGGCTGCGCTTCATGGGCGCCCGCGAGGTGGCCGAGGCCGCCACGATCGGTGAGGCCCGCGCGCGCGCCCACGCCTCCGGTCCGCGCGAGCTGTGCGTGCTCGACCTCGGCCTGCCCGACGGCTCCGGTCTGGACCTGCTCAGCGATCTGCGGTCCGCCGGCTGGGGCCGGCTGGTCGTGCTGTCCGCCGCCGACGACCCCTACTCCGTGCGCGCGGCCTTCGTGGCCGGCGCGCAGGGCTACCTGCTCAAGTCCGCGTCCTCGGTCGTCGTCTCCGACGGTGTGCGCCGGGTGCTGGACGGCGGCGTCTACGCCGACCCCGCGGTCGCCTCGCTGCTGGCCGCGGGACTGCGCGGCGGTCCGACCGACTCCGGCGTCGCCGACCTGTCCGGACGCGAGGTCGAGGTGCTGCACCTGGTGTCGGACGGCCAGTCGAACAAGCAGATCGGCGAGCAGCTCGGGCTGTCCGCGCTGACCGTCAAGAGCCACCTGGCCCGCATCGCCCGCAAGCTCGGCACCGGCGACCGCGCCGAGATGGTGGCCATGGCCATGCGCGGCGGCGTCATCCGCTGACCGGAAGGCCCTGCGACGAGCCCGGCCCGGCGGGTCACGGAGCCTGGACCGGGCGCGGAGCCCGTACGCTCGAATCCGTGACGACGACCCTGCCGGGTCACGAGGAGGGCGTGTCCGGCGACGAGCCCGGGGTGCAGCTGCTGCTCGCCCCGCGCGACGGGGTCCCTCCGGTGGTCGAGACCGCCGCGGCGCTCGCCGACGTGGTCGCCCGCTTCGCCGCCGGTCACGGCCCGACGGCCGTCGACGCCGAGCGCGCCTCCGGCTACCGCTACTCCCAGCGCGCCTACCTGGTGCAGCTGCGCCGGGAGGGCGCCGGGACCGCCCTCATCGACCCGCTCGGCTGCCCGGACCTGTCCCAGCTGTCCGAGGCGCTGGCCGACGACGAGTGGGTGCTGCACGCCGCGAGCCAGGACCTCGCCTGCCTGGCGGAGGTGGGACTGGTCCCGACCCGGGTGTTCGACACCGAGCTCGCCGGCCGCCTCGCCGGCTTCGAGCGGGTCGGACTCGGCGCGATGGTCGAGAAGGTGCTGGGCCTGCGCCTGGAGAAGGGCCACTCCGCCGCCGACTGGTCCACCCGGCCGCTGCCCGAGGCGTGGCTGGTCTACGCCGCGCTGGACGTCGAGGTGCTCGTCGAGCTGCGCGACCGCCTCGAGCGGGAGCTGCGGGCGCAGGGCAAGCTGGAGCTGGCCCGCGAGGAGTTCGAGGCCGTACGCCGAGCGCCGGCCCCGGCGCCGCGGACCGAGCCCTGGCGCCGGACCTCCGGGATCCACCGCATGCGCAACCGCCGGCAGCTCGCCGCGGTGCGTGCGCTGTGGGAGGTGCGCGACGCGATGGCCCGCCGCCGCGACACCGCACCCGGCCGGATCCTGCCCGACGCGGCGATCGTCGCGGCCGTGCAGGCCGATCCGCAGTCCGTGGCGGCACTGCTGGCGCTGCCCGTCTTCGGGGGGCGCTCGACGCGTCGGCACGTCGACACGTGGTTCGGCGCCCTGCAGGCCGCCCGCGCCCTGCCGGAGGACTCCCTGCCCCAGCCGGTCGCCGCCGGTGACGGTCCGCCGCAGGCCAACCGCTGGGCCGAGCGCGACCCGGTCGCCGCTCGACGGCTGGCGCGGGTGCGCGCCGTCGTGACCGCCCTGGCCGAGGACCTGCGCATGCCGCAGGAGAACCTCGTGCAGCCGGAGGCGGTGCGCCGGCTGGCCTGGACACCGCCGGAGCAGATCGACGAGGCGAGCGTCTCGGCGGCCCTGCGCGCTCACGGCGCCCGCGAGTGGCAGGTGCTGCGCGTCGCCGCCCCGCTCGCCGAGGTGCTGCCCGAGCCCGCCTCCGAGGACGCGGCCACGCCCGGACCCGGTCCGCAGGACACGGCCACGGGCGGTCCGGCGGCCGGCGACCTCGCGGAGGGGACCGCCCGGCCGGACCCGTCCGGTGCCTGAACCGGTCCTGCGCACCGAGCGCCTCGCGCTGCTGCCCGTCGTGCCGGACGTCGCCCGCCGCCTGCTGGCCGGGGAGCCGGTCCCCGACGTCCGTGCGGCGCCCGGCTTCCCCCGCCCCGACGACGCGTCCGTCCTGCACGGCGTGCTCGCCTCCGGCGCCGACGGCACGGGCGTCTGGCTGATCGCCTCCGCCGGCGAGATCGTGGGGACCGTCGGCGCCGACGGACCGGTCAGTCCGGAGGGCGATCAGGAGATCGGGTACGGGCTGGTGCCCGCTGCCCGCGGCGCCGGCGTGGGCACCGAGGCGGTCGGGGCGGTGTGCGCGGTCCTCGAGGTGCGCCCCGGGGTGCGACGGCTGACCGCCGAGGTGCTGCCCGGCAACCAGGCCTCCCTGCGGCTGCTGAGCCGCCTGGGATTCACCCCGGTCGACGGCGGGCAGCGGCCGCACGTCCGGCTGGCGCGGGCCGCTCCCGGCCAACCGCCCGTGCGCACCCGGCTGGCCGGACGCCACGTCTGCTGAGGCGCCGGCACTCCCCGGCCCGCGCTCCCCCCTCGTGAGCGCGGACCAGGGGCCGGCGGCAGTGGGTGACCGGAGCCCCCCTCGGGCCTCGGCCACCCACTGGTCCATGGGCGCCGCTAGCGGCGCCGGTGGTCGAGCAGCCACATCTCCAGCGCCTGCACGCCGCGACGGGCCTCGTGCTCGAGCTGCAGCCCGACCGGCACCAGCCGGCTGGCCGACGCAGGCGGGCAGTCAGCCGCCGGCAGCAGCGGGCGCACCGGCCCGAGCTCACGGGCCAGCCAGGCGCCGAGCCACCCGGCGAGGACGACGGCCAGCAGGACGACGAGCAGGAGCGCGTCCAGTTCGGTGCTCGTCCCCATGGCTGTGCGTCCTCCGCGCTCGCTCGGCCCCCCTCCACCGGCAGCCTGCTGGACGCGAGCCGTCCCGTCACGCCCTCCCGGCAAGAACGGCTCGAAGGGACTAGCCGGTCTGGCCCGCTCCGGCGCTGGCGGGAAGGTCGACCGTGACCGTGAGCCCACCCGTCGGCCGGGCGACGGCGGTCGCCGTGCCTGCGTGCACCTGGGCGACCGCGCGGACGATGGCCAGGCCCAGCCCGGCACCCGTACGCGCGGTGCGAGCCCGCCCGTGGCGCCGGAACGGCTCGAACAGGCTCGCCACCTCCTCCGGCGGCACGACCGGACCGGAGCTCTCGACGGCCAGGCGGACCCGTCCGGCGACCGTCGCGGTGTCGACCCGCAGCCAGCCGCCGTCGACGTTGTGCCGCACGGCGTTCTCGACGAGGTTGCCGGCCAGGCGCTCGAGCAGTCCCCGGTCACCCAGGACCGCGCCCGGCTCGAGCGAGGTGGCGACGTGCAGCCGACGGGCCTCGATCTCGGCGCCCACGGCGGCGAGCGCCGCGCCGGCCACCTCGGGCAGCTCGACGCGCTCGCGCAGCGGCAGCCCGTCGACCTGCAGCCGGTCGCTGCGGGCGAGCAGCAGGAGGCTGTCGACCAGCCGGTCGGCCCGGATCGTCGCGTCGCGGACCACCGCCGCGGCGGCGCGCAGGTCGTCCACGTCGGCTCCAGGATCGGCCAGCGCGACGTCGACCTCCGTGCGCATGACCGCCAGCGGCGTGCGCAGCTCGTGGCTGGCGTCGGCGACGAAGCGGCGCTGCGCCTCGAAGGACTGCTCGAGCCGGGCCAGCATGTCGTCGAAGGTGTCGGCGAGCTGCTTGAGCTCGTCCTGCGGGCCGCCCAGCGCGATGCGTGCGTCGAGCCGCTCGACCGAGAGCCGCTGCGCGGCCGCGGTGATGTCCTGCAGCGGCCGCAGCACCCGGCCGGCCAGGGCGTACGACAGCGCGACGCCCATGGCGCCGACCAGCAGCAGGGCCAGCAGCCCCTGGCGCAGCAGCGTGCTCAGCGCGTCCTGGCGCAGCTGGTCCTGCACGGCGCCGAGCGTGGTGAGCAGGTCCGCCCCCTGCCGCTCGATGACGACGGGGGTGCGGGGGGACAGCGCTCCGGCGGTGAGCGCGCGGTCGACCAGGACCAGCGCCAGCAGCAGCAGGAGCAGGCCGACGGTCAGGGCGACGGCGCTGTAGACGAGGGTGAGCCGCAGCCGCAGCGTGGTGCGCGAGGCGCTCACGGATCGCCGAGGCGGTAGCCGGCGCCCACGACGGTGTGGACCACCCGCGGCTCGCCCAGCTTCTTGCGCAACGTCATGACGGTGACCCGCACGGTCGTCGTGAAGGGGTCGGCGAACTCGTCCCAGACGCGCTCGAGCAGCTCCTCACCCGAGACGACCGCCCCCTCGGCCCGCAGGAGCTCCTCGAGCACGCCGAGCTCCTTGCGGGTCAGGCCGAGGTCGACGCCGTGGCGGGTCGCCGTGCGGCGGGCCGGGTCGACCACGATGCCGCCCGGGCCGTGCAGCACCGGCGGCGCCGGCGGGGTCGCCCGGCGGCCGAGCGCCCGGACCCGGGCGACCAGCTCGGAGAAGGCGAACGGCTTGCCGAGGTAGTCGTCGGCGCCGAGCTCGAGCCCGGCCACCCGGTCCTCCAGCGTGCCGGCCGCGGTGAGCATCAGCACGCGGGTCAGCGAGCCCTCGCGCGCGAGCCGCCGGCAGATGTCGTCCCCGGAGCGCCCCGGCAGGTCCCGGTCGAGCACGAGGACGTCGTACCGGGTGACCATCGCCTTCTCCAGGCCGCTGTCCCCGTCGTAGGCCGTGTCGACCGCCATCCCCTCGCGGCGCAGGCCACGGGCGACGGCGTCGGCCAGCGGCGCCTCGTCCTCGACCACCAGCACACGCACGCCGCAGGACGCTAACGGACCGGACGTGTGGCCCGTGTGAGCGGCAGTCACCGGCTGCTCCGCCGTCCACCTCGCGGTGCGGGCATCGGCACCCGCGCGTGGTCGCCGACCTGCTCCGCCGAGGTGGACGGTGGACCGTCCAGGTCGCTCGTCCGGCCCTGTGCCGGCCGGGCCGCCCGGCGTACCCTTCGAGCGTGTCAGCGCCCTCTCTGCCCGAGCTGCGCCGGGGTGCGCTCGCGGTGTCGGTGCTGCACGACCTCGACCTGGCGCCCGCGCCCCTCGGCGTGACGCTGACCGGTGCGCCGCCGGTGTGGGTGTCGTGGAGCGAGTGCCGGACGGCTCTGGACGGGCACGACCCGGAGGCGTCGACCGGACGGCTGCGCCTGGCCGCGTGGCTGTCCGCCCGCCGCTGGGCCGCGGACGCCGGCGCGCAGGCCGTCGCCACTGGGCTGCGCCCCGTCGGGCTGCCGGTCGGCCACGCCCTGCACCCGGGTCCGTCCTGGGTGCAGGAGCAGGTCCTCGGTGGCGCGCTGGAGCTGGGCCTCGGGGCGGTCGGGCTGGACCCCGACGACCCCGACCGGGTCGTGCTGCTGCCGCCGACGGTGCTGGACGACCTCGGCCTCGAGCGCGACCGGGCGTGGGCCGCGGTCCGGGCCCGGCTCGAGGAGCTGGGCGCGCTGGCCGTGCAGCGCGTGCGGCGCGACCCCAAGGGCCAGCTCCGCCCGTTCGGCGACGCCGACGCCGTGACACTGCTCGGCTCCCGGGCGCTGCGGACGGCGCTGGCGCGGGACGCCGGCGGGCTGCTCTCGGCCGCGGTGCCGATGCGGCGCCTCGGCTGGACCAAGCTCGCCCTGGTCGATCCGGCCTTCGCGCCGGCCGCCGCGGCGGCCAGCCACCCCGACGACCGCGGCTTTCCCCGGCCGCTGCTGGTCACGGCCGACGAGGTCACCCTCGTGCCCGAGGGCGGTCAGCCGCAGCGGCTGGTGATGCGCGACGCGGCGGTCGGCACGGCGCAGACAGGTCGCCCGGCCCCCTGAGCCCCGGCGGGACAGCGGCGCCCCGGCGGGACAGCGGCGCCCCGGCGGGACAGCGGCGCCCCGGCGGGACAGCGGCGCCTCGGTCAGCGGGGGCGGTCAGCCTGTTGATCGCTCGCGCGCGCCGCCGGCATGTCGGTGCCGTCCAGGCGGGCCACCGTCTCGACGAGCCGGCGCGCCACCTCCTGGGCGGTCAGACCGACCTCCGCCAGCACCTGCGCGCGGGTGGCGTGGTCGAGGAAGCGCTGCGGGATGCCCATGTCGCGCAGCGGCACGTCGACGTCGGCGTCGCGCAGCGCCTGGCTCACGAGCGAGCCGACGCCGCCGACCCGGCCGTTGTCCTCGACGGTGACCACCAGCCGGTAGGACCGGGCCAGCTCGACCAGCTCGGGCGCCACCGGGCTGACCCAGCGGGGATCGACGACGGTGACGCCGATGCCCTGGTCGGCCGCGCGGTCGGCGACCTCGAGCCCGAGGCGGGCGAACGCGCCGACGGCGACCAGCAGCACGTCGTCGCCCTTCGCGCGCCGCAGCACGTCGACGACCCCCAGGCGATCGACCGCCGGGATGTCCTCGCCCACCGCGCCCTTGGCGAAGCGGACCGCCGTCGGCCCGTCGTCGACGGCCAGCGCCTCGCGCAGCTCCTCGCGCAGGGTGGCGCCGTCGCGCGGGGCCGCCAGGCGCAGACCGGGGACCAGCGAGAGCAGGGACATGTCCCACATGCCGTGGTGGCTGGCGCCGTCCTCGCCGGTCACGCCGGCCCGGTCGAGCACGAAGGTGACCGGCAGGCGGTGCAGGGCGACGTCCATGAGCATCTGGTCGAAGGCGCGGTTGAGGAACGTCGCGTACAGGCAGACGACCGGGTGCATGCCGCCCATCGCCAGCCCGGCCGCGCTGGTGACGGCGTGCTGCTCGGCGATGCCGACGTCGAAGGTGCGCTCGGGATAGGCCTGGCTGAAGGCGAGCAGACCGACCGGTTGGAGCATCGCGGCGGTGATGGCCACGACGTCGGGGCGGTCGGCGCCGATGGCCACCATCTCCTCGCCGAGCACGCCGGTCCAGCCGCGGGCGCTGGGGTTGAGCGGCTTGCCGGTCACCGGGTCGGTCACCGGCGCGACGCTGTGCAGCCGGTCGGCCTCGTCGTCGACGGCGGGCTGGTAGCCGTAGCCCTTGACGGTCACGGCGTGCACGATCACCGGACCGCCGAAGGCCTTGGCCCGTTGCAGAGCGGTCTCCATGGCGGCGGTGTCGTGGCCGGGCACCGGCCCGAGGTACTTCATGCCGAGGTCCTCGAACAGCATCTGCGGCTGCAGGAAGTCCTTGATCCCCCGCTTGAGCCCGTGCAGCGCCGTGTAGAGCGGTGCGCCGACCACCGGTGTGCGGCACAGGCTGCTCTTGACGGTGTCGAGCGCCCGCTCGTACGACTGCGTCGTGCGCAGCGTCGCCAGGCGGTCGGCCAGTCCGCCGATGGTCGGGGAGTAGGAGCGGCCGTTGTCGTTGACGACGATGACCACCGGCAGGTGACTGGCGGCGATGTTGTTGAGCGCCTCCCAGCACATGCCGCCGGTCAGCGCGCCGTCGCCCACCACGGCCACCACGTGCCGGTGCTCGCCGCGCAGGCGGTAGGCCTTGGCCAGCCCGTCGGCGTACGACAGCGCGGTCGAGGCGTGGCTGTTCTCGACCAGGTCGTGCTCGGACTCCCTGCGGCTCGGGTAGCCGGACAGCCCGCCCTGCTTGCGCAAGGTCTCGAACGCCTCGCGACGCCGGCCCGTGACGAGCTTGTGGACGTAGGACTGGTGGCCGGTGTCCCAGACCACCTTGTCGCGCGGCGAGTCGAAGACGCGGTGCACCGCGAGCGTGAGCTCGACGACCCCCAGGCTGGGACCGAGGTGACCGCCGGTCCGCGACACCGTGTCGACCATGAGGTCGCGCAGCTCGGCGGCCAGCAGGGGCAGCTGCTCGGGTGCGAGGCGCTTGAGGTCGGCGGGACCGTGCACGCCGTCGAGCAGGCTCACGGGAGCTCCTCATCCAGGGTCAGGAGAGCCCGAGTCTAGTGCGGCAGGGGCGCCGCGCTCGTCGGACGCCCCGTGCTCCGACGTCCGGGACCGCCCGTCCGTCACAGCCTCGGCACGTGCCGCTCGCCGCGCAGCGCGGCGTCGACGAGACCGACCTGCCGTCCGGTGGTGACCAGGCGGCGGCCCTCGCGCTCGTAGGCCGCGATCGCCGCCTCGAGGGCCTCCGGCGGCACCACGCCCTTGAGCTCGGCCCGGGCGGTGCGGATGCCGTCGCGGGCCGCGTCGACGGCCGACCTGACGTGCCCGGCGGCGAAGCGGGCGAGCAGCACCGGGTAGCGGCGCAGCACCTCGTGCGAGCGGTAGTCCGGCGGGCAGAGGTCGAACAGCCAGCCGACCGCGCTGCGCTCCCAGTCGGGGGCCTGCGGCGGCAGGACCTCCGACGGCCAGCCCGGGGGCACGAGGTCACGGCTCATGCCGGGCTCCTTCCCGGCTCCGCGGCGTCCGCACCGGCACCTCCCCTGCAGTCCGGTACGACCCGGGCGGTCCGGCGTACCGGAACGCAGGGGACGTCGGGCCCTGGGGAGGCACGTGGCGGCAGCCCCCCGGCTACGGCTGCTGCGGGGGCCTCGGGGCGCTGTTGCCGATGCCGAGCTGCCCGAGCGCGCCGGCGATGTCGGTCGGCACGAACCACACCTTGTTGGCGTCGCCCTCGGCGAGCCGTGGCAGCAGCTGCTGGCGCTGGTAGGCGAGCACCGTGTCGTCGACGCCGGCGGCCTTGATGGCCTGCACCACCGTGGCGATGGCCTGCGCCTCGCCCTGCGCGCGCAGCAGCAGCGCCTCCCGGTCGGCCTCGGCCCGCAGGATGGTCGCCGCCCGGTCGGCCTCGGCGTTGAGGACCACCGACTGCTTGGAGCCCTGCGCCGACAGGACCACCGACTGCTGCTGCCCCTCGGCGGTGAGGATCGCCGCGCGCTTGCCGCGGTCGGCGCGCATGGCCTGCTCCATCGCGTCGCGGATCGTCGGCGGCGGCTCGATGCCGCGGATCTCGACCCGGTTGACCTTGACCCCCCACTTGCCGGTGGCCTCGTCGAGCACCGTCGCGAGCCGCTCGTTGATGTGGTCGCGTCCGGTCAGGGCCTCCTCGAGCTGCATGCCACCGACGACGTTGCGCAGCGTCGTGACGACCAGCTGCTCGATCGCCGTGACGACGTTCTCGATCTTGTACTGGGCGGCGGCCGGGTCGGTGATCGAGTAGTAGATGACCGAGTCGATGCCGACGACGAGGTTGTCCTTGGTGATGACGGCCTGCGGCGGGAAGCCGACGACCTGCTCGCGGATGTCCATCTTGGTGCGGACGTTGTCCACGATCGGCACCAGCAGGTGGATCCCGGGCTCCAGGGTGCGGCTGTACTTGCCGAGCCGCTCGATGACGAACACCGAGGCCTGCGGCACGATCCGGACCGTCTTGAACAGGATCACCGCGACGACGGCGGCGACGAGCAGGAAGACGACAGCAGCGACGTCCACAGGGGGCCTCTCGGGTTCGGGACTAGGACAGGTCGGACGAGTAGATCAGCAGGGTGGCGCCCTCGACGGCCGCCACGCTCACCGGCTGACCGACGTCGACGGGACCGGTGCCGGCGTACGGCCGGGCCCGCCACAGCTCACCGTTCAGGCGGACCTGGCCCGTGTCGTCGGAGACCCGCTGGACGACGACGGCCGTGGAGCCCTGGAGCATCCGGGCGTCGGTGCGGCCCGTGGAGCCGCCCCGGTCGAGGGCGGCCTTGACGGGCGGACGGACGAACAGCAGCAGCGCCGTGCTCGCGCCCGCGAAGCCCAGCAGCTGGAAGACGGGGCCGAGACCGACGAAGGCGAGCGCGGCGGCCACGAGCGCACCGACCCCGAGCATGCCGAGCACCAGCGTGAGACTGATGATCTCCGACACGACGAGCACGACGCCGAGGAGGAGCCAGATCTGTCCGGGGTCCACACTGCTGACACTAGAGCCGGGACGGATCTCTGGCAGCCTGTTCCGGTGGAGCGCGACGAGGCGGTGCGGAGCTGGAAGGCCCGCCGTCGCACCAGCCCCGGGCAGGCCGCCGACCTGGCGCGGCTGGGCCCGGCGTACGCCGTCGCGGTCGACCGCCCGCTGGACGCCCCGGCGGTGTTCGGCCGGTCGGCGCCGCTCGTGCTGGAGATCGGCTCGGGCACCGGTGAGGCCACCGCCGCGATGGCCGCCGCGGACCCGTCGCGGGACGTGCTCGCCGTCGAGGTGCACACCCCGGGGGTCGCGGCGCTGCTGCGCCGGGTCGAGTCGCTCGGCCTGCGCAACGTCCGCGTCGTCGAGGCCGACGCCCTGCTGGTCCTGACCGAGCTGGTGGCGTCGGGCAGCCTGGACGAGGTGCGGGTCTTCTTCCCCGACCCCTGGCCCAAGTCCCGGCACGCCAAGCGCCGGCTCGTGTCGCCCGCCTTCGCCTCGCTGGTGGCCGACCGGCTGCGCCCCGGCGGCCGGCTGCACGTCGCGACCGACTGGCCGTCGTACGCCGAGCACGCGCGGCGCGTCCTCGACGACTCGCCGGCGCTCGTGGTGGTCGGGCAGGACCGGGGAGAGCGGCCGGTCACCCGCTTCGAGGCCCGCGGCTGCGCGGCCGGCCGCGCGCCGCACGACCTGGTCGCCGTCCGCGCCGCGGGGTGAGCACCTCCCCCGGCCGAGCTGCGGGCCGGGGGCTCAGGCGGCGGGGGGCTCCAGCACGGCGACGAGCTCCACGTGCTCGGTCATCGGGAACAGGTCCAGCCCGCGCAGCGACGCGAGCGTCCAGCCGGCGTCCAGCAGCACCCGCAGGTCGCGGGCGAACGACGCGGGGTCGCAGGCGACGTAGGCCAGCCGGCGCGGCCGCAGACCGGCCAGCGCACGGGTCACCTCGAGCCCGGCTCCGCTCCTCGGCGGGTCCAGCACCACGAGGTCCGGCGAGCCGGCCCGGGCCAGCACCTCGGGGCTCACCGCCGCGGTGCGGATGCGGACGTGCGGCTGGTCGTCGGTGTTGCGGGCGGCGTCGGCGCAGGCCCGGGTGTCGGCCTCGACCGCGAGCACCGCGCCGGACGGACCGACCCGGTCGCCGAGCAGCGCCGCGAACAGCCCCACCCCGGCGTAGAGGTCCAGCGCCCGCTCCCCCGGCCGCGGGTCCAGGCCGTCCAGGACGGTCTCGGCCAGGGTGCGGGCCGCGGCGGGGTGCACCTGCCAGAAGCCGCCCGCCGCCACCTCGAAGCGACGGCCCAGCACCTCGTGGCGGACGCCGTGCGGACCCCGCGCGGGCCGGCCGTCCACGACGGTCCCGGCGTCGACCGCGGGCACCCGCGCGTGCGACCGCCGCCCACCGGACGGGCCCGCTCTCCCCGGTCCGGCGGCTCCGCGGGAGGTCACCGAGACGACGCGCTGCTCGCCGGCGGCGACGACCTCGACACCGGACGCACCGGGCCAGCGCAGCGCCAGCGCACCGACGGCCTCGACGTCCTCGGTCGCGATGAGGCAGGCGTCGACCGGCTCCAGGTCGTGCGAGCGGTGCTTGCGCAGGCCCGCACGGCCCGACGGCGCGACGGCCAGCTGCACCCGTGTGCGCCAGCGCAGCCCGTCCGGAGCGCCGGGCACCTCCTCCACCACGACGTCGCGGTGGACACCGGCCAGCCGCTGCAGCTGCTCCTCGACCAGCGCCGCCTTGAGCCGGCGCTGCGCCGGCAGCGCCACGTGCTGCCAGTCGCAGCCGCCGCAGCGGTCCGGACCGGCGTAGGGGCAGGGCCGCTCCACCCGGTCCGGCGACCCGGTGAGGACCTCCACGGCGTCGGCGCGCAGGAACGAGCGGGTCGTGGCGGTCACCCGGGCCCGGACCCGCTCGCCCGGCAGGGTGTGGCGGACGAAGACGACCCGCCCGTCCGCCGCGCGCGCCACGCAGGAGCCGCCCGCGGCGACGGCTCCGACGGTCAGCTCCACGACGTCGCCGATCCCGGTCCCCGGCGCGTCCGGGGCCGGCTCGGTCACCGGACGTTCTCGGTCGGCCGGCGGGCGTCGCCCGGCGCGGACCCGCCGGAGTCGTCGTCCCGGCGGCGCTCCGACGAGCGCAGCTGGTAGGCCACGCTGGTCACCATCACCCCGGGCTGGAACAGCAGCCGGGTCTTGAGCCGCAGGGCGCTCTGGTTGTGCAGCAGCTGCTCCCACCAGTGGCCGACGACGTACTCGGGGATGAAGACCGTGACGACGTCGCGCGGGCTCGACAGCCGGATGCCGTGGACGTAGTCGAGGATCGGCCGGGTGATCTCGCGGTAGGGCGAGTCGATGATGGTGAGCGGCACCGGCAGGTCGCGCCGGTCCCACTCCTCCTGCAGCGCCCGCGACTCCGCCGGGTCGACCGCGACGGTCAGCGCCGTCAGGTCGTGCGGACGGGTGGCCCGGGCGTACGCGAGCGCGCGCAGCGTCGGGTTGTGCACCTTGCTGACCAGGACGATCGCGTGGTTGCGGCTGGGCAGCGGCACGACCTCGTCGTCGGGCTCGAGCTCCTCGGCGACCCGCTCGTAGTGCCGGTAGATGGCGCGCATGATCGCGTAGAGGACCGGCATGGCGATGAGCACGAGATAGGCGCCGTGGGTGAACTTCGTGATCGTCACGATGAGCAGGACGAGGCCGGTCAGCGTCGCGCCGACGGCGTTGATCGCCCGGCTGCGGAGCACGCTGCCGCGGCGCTCGGGGGTCACCCCGCCGCGGGCCAGCACGCGGTTCCAGTGCACGACCATGCCGGCCTGGCCGAACGTGAAGGACGTGAAGACGCCGATGATGTAGAGCTGGATCAGCCGGGTGACGCTGGCCTCGAAGGCGATGATCAGCACGCTGGCGAACACCGCGAGCAGCAGGATGCCGTTGCTGTAGACCAGCCGGTCCCCACGGGTGTGCAGCTGGCGCGGCAGGTAGCGGTCCTGGGCGAGGATCGAGCCGAGCAGCGGGAAGCCGTTGTAGGCGGTGTTGGCGGCCAGGATGAGGATCCCGGCGGCCATCGCCTGCACGTAGAAGAACGGGAAGCTCCCGTCGCCGAAGACGGCGGCCGCGACCTGCGCGATGACGCTGCGCTGCACGTCGTCCTCCCCGAAGCCGACGAACTGCTCGGCCGGCGCCTCCGAGTAGCGCACGCGGGTGAGGATCGCCAGCGCGGTGATGCCGACGAACATCGAGATCGCGATGGCGCCCATGAGCGCCAGCGTGGTGGCGGCGTTCCTGCTCTTGGGCGCGCGGAACGCCGGCACTCCGGTGGCGATCCCCTCGACCCCGGTCAGCGCCGTGCAGCCCGACGCGAAGGCCCGCAATGCGAGGAACGCGAAGGCGAAGCCCGTCAGCGCCTGCGACCCCGGCTCGGGCACGACCGTGTAGTCGGCGCTCTCGGCCCGCGGCGGCTCGCCGGTCAGGCTGGCGTGCACGCCGAACCCGACCATGACCGCGACCCCGAGGACGAACCCGTACGTCGGGACGGCGAACAGCTTGCCGGACTCCTTGACCCCCCGCAGGTTCATGGCCGTCAGGAACGCGACGAGCCCCAGCGCCAGGGCCACCCGGTGCTCGGCGAGCCCCTCCACGGCGCTGATGATGTTGTCGACACCGGCGGACACCGACACGGCGACGGTCAGCACGTAGTCGACGAGCAGCGCGCTCGCCACGACGCCGCCGCTCCTGCGCCCGAGGTTGACCGAGGCGACCTCGTAGTCGCCGCCCCCCGTCGGGTAGGCGCGCACCAGCTGCCGGTAGGACAGCACGACCACGGTCAGCAGCAGCACCACGCACGCGGCGAGGTAGGGCGTGAGGTAGAGGTAGGCCAGGCCGCCGAGGGTCAGGACGACCAGCAGCTCCTGCGTGGCGTAGGTGACGCTCGACAGCGGGTCGCTCGCGAAGACGGGCAGCGCCAGGTGCTTCGGCAGCTCCTGCTCGCTCTGGCGGTCACTGCGCAGGGCACGGCCGAGGACGACCCGCTTGACCACGCCGTTCGCACTCAGCACGTCCGGAGAGGGTACGGCGCGCAGGCAGGAGTTCGCCGGAGCTCGCGTGTAGCGTCGTCTCACGCTCCGCCAGGCGGGTGGGCGCGCTCCGGAGAGGCCAGCAGTGCACGTCGTGATCATGGGTTGCGGTCGGGTCGGCTCTGCCCTCGCCAAGACCCTCGAAGGACTCGGCCACTCCGTCGCCATCATCGACCGCGACCCGGCCGCGTTCCGCCGCCTGTCGGCCGACTTCTCCGGGGTCAAGGTGACCGGTGTCGGCTTCGACCGAGACACGCTGGAGGAGGCGGGCATCAGCCGCGCGCACGCCTTCGCCGCGGTCAGCAGCGGTGACAACTCCAACATCATCGCGGCCCGGGTGGCCCGGGAGACCTTCGGCCTGGAGAACGTCGTGGCCCGCATCTACGACCACCGGCGTGCGGCGGTCTACCAGAAGCTCGGCATCCCGACCGTCGCCACGGTGCGCTGGACGTCCGACCAGGTCGTGCGCCGGCTGCTGCCGGAGGGCCTGGTCACCGAGTGGCGCGACCCGAGCGGCAAGGTCGTGCTCGCCGAGGTGGCCTACGCGCCGAGCTGGGTCGGGCACCGGGTGACCCGCATGGAGAAGGAGGCCGGCATGCGGATCGCCCTGCTGACCCGGCTGGGCGAGGGGCTCGTCCCGCACCGCGACAGCGTCGTGCAGGAAGGCGACCTGGTGCACGTCGCCGTGGAGTGGGATCGGATGGCCGAGGTCGAGCGCGTCCTCGAGGCCGGGCCCTCGGCGGGTGAGCACTAGTGCGCGTCGCCATCGCGGGAGCCGGCAACGTCGGCCGCTCGATCGCGCTCGAGCTGCTCGGCAACGGGCACGAGGTGCTGCTCATCGAGCGCGAGCCGCGGGCCATGAAGGTCGACACCGTGCCGACCGCGGAGTGGCTGCTGGCCGACGCCTGCGAGCTCGAGACGCTCGTGCAGGCCCGCGTGCAGACCTGCCACGTCGTGGTGGCCGCCACCGGCGACGACAAGGTCAACCTCGTCGTCTCGCTGCTGGCCAAGACCGAGTTCGGCGTCGACCGCGTCGTCGCGCGCGTCAACCACCCCAAGAACGAGTGGCTGTTCAACGAGTCGTGGGGCGTCGACGTGTCGGTGTCCTCCCCCCGGCTGCTCGCCGCCGTGGTCGAGGAGGCCGTCTCGGTCGGCGACCTCGTGCGCCTGCTGACCTTCAAGAAGGGTGGTGCCAACCTCGTCGAGCTCACCCTCGCCGACGACGCCCCGCTGGTCGGCAAGCTGATCGGCGATGTGCCCTGGCCGAACGACAGCGCCCTGGTCGCGGTCCTGCGCGACGGCCGGGTCGTGCTGCCGACGCCCGACGCGGCCCTCGAGGCCGGGGACGAGCTGCTGCTGGTCGCGACGTCCGAGGTGGAGTCCGAGCTCGACGTGCTGCTGAGCGGCCACGCCCCCCGCAAGCGCTGAGCCGTCGGCCCGAGCCCGTCAGGGCCGAGTCCGTCAGGCCGAGTCCGTCAGGCCGAGGCGGCCCGGCCCATCCGCCTGCGGGCGCGCTTGACGCCGGTCACGGTGAGCGCGACGGCCGCGATGGTCAGCGGCCAGCCCATGAGCAGCCGCGCCGCGGCGAGCAGCCCCGGCCGGTCCATGACGTAGAGCGTGCCCTGCACGGCCGCGCGCGAGGCGAAGACCAGCGCCCAGCCGAGGGAGGCGTACGCGAAGATCCGGCGCAGCCGGGGGTCCTCCCGCCAGGCGGCACCGAGCCCGTCGACGGCCGCGTAGATCGCTCCGACGAGCGGCCGCCCGATCAGCGCGGAGACGAAGAACGCCGCGCCGTAGGCGACGTTGATCCAGATGCCGGGCAGGAAGAAGCCGCGCGCCTCACCGGAGCGGGCCGCGAAGAACACCGCGAGCCCGAGCCCGAGGAAGCCCGACACCGCCTGCTGCAGGGGCTCCTTGCGCAGCACGCGCAGCACGACGACCCCGACGCCCACGGCCACCGCGGCGACCAGCGCGGCGCGCAGCCCGGTGTCCCGGCTGCTCAGCGCCGTCACCACCGAGTTGACGAAGACGAACACGACGGCCGGCAGACCGCTGTCGACCAGCCCGCGCTTGCCGCCGAGCGCCTCGACGAGCGCCGGGGTCGGCGTGCGCTCCGGGGCCGGAGGGTGGGCGTGCGCCCGGCCGAGCTCCGGCGGATCGAGGTGCGGCGGCGCAGCGTCAGGCAACGGACGGCTTCAGCTCGTACGCGGCGTTGTAGATCGTCGGGCGACCGTCGTGGGTGGTCAGGCGCCCGCGGGCCACGATCGATCGGCCGCACTCGATGCCGCCGATGCGGCGCCGGCCCAACCAGATGAGCGTGATCGTGCCGGTGCCGTCGTAGAGCTCCGCCTCGAGCGTCGGCGCGCCGGCGCGCGGGCGCAGCGTGACCGCGCGCAGGGTGCCGGCCACGCAGACCGGCTCGCCGCGCTGGCAGGACGTGACCGCGGTGGCGCCGGACTGCACCGCCTCGTCCTGCAGCTCCTGGCTCGCGAGCTCCTGGTCATCAGCGGTCAGCCTGGCGACGGCCCGGCGGAAGCGTCCCACCCCTCCAGCGTACGTCCGTCCGCGCGGCAGGTCAGCGGACCTCGGTGATCTCCGGGCCGCGCTCCGGCATGGTCAGATCGGGCGCCGGGTCGGCCTCCTGCTCGGCGGAGGCCGCCGCCTGCTCGGCCACCTCGCGGGGCAGCCGCAGCGGCAGGGCGTCGCGCACCGCCATCGCCTCGGACCCGCGGACGACGACGACGTCGCGCAGCGCGCTCTCCAGCGGTCCGGCCACCGAGCGGTCCTGCGCCGCGGGGCCGGTGAGCATCGCCCGCAGGAACCACCGCGGACCGTCCACGCCGATGAAGCGCGCGGGAGTCGCCCCACCGCCCTGCACCGGGACGGCGGCGAACAGCTCCGGGCCGTACGGTCCCGGGACGTCCGAGGCCTGACCGCCGCCGCCGACCAGCGTCTCGGTGATCTCCGCCCGCACCTCCTCCCAGATGCCGGACCGCTTCGGCGCGGCAAAGGCGTTGACCTGCATCGCGCTCGGGCCCTGCACGAGGGTCGCGGCGACGACCTCGCCCTCGGCGTTGACGTCGACCCGCACCTCGGTGGCCGGCGGCACGGGCACGCGCAGCCCGCCGAGGTCGATGCGCTGCACCCCGTCCTCCGGGACGTCGTCGACGTCCCACGGACCCTGCGGCCGCTCGGGGACGACCGGCTCCGGGGGCGTGTCCGGGTCCCCGTCCTCGTCCGCGGCGTCCTCGTCGAGGTCGGCGGCGTCCGTCCCCTCGGCGAGCTCGTCCGCCTCGGCGCTGGCCTTCTTGCGGCGTCGGAACACCCGACTCACCCCTCTCCTGCTGCTGTGGCGGACCCGCCCGGAGCGCTGCCGCCGGTGGCGCCGAAACCGCCGGTGGAGCCGTAGCCGCCCGTGCCCCGTGCCGACCCGGGCAGCTCGCCGGTCTGCTCGCGCCACGCGACCTGCTCCACCCGCTGCACGACGAGCTGGGCGATCCGGTCGAGCCGGCGCAGCCGCAGCACCTCGCGCGGGTCGTGGTTGATGACGACGACCTGCACCTCGCCGCGGTAGCCCGCGTCGATCGTGCCCGGGCTGTTGACGATGCCGACGCCGTGCCGGGCGGCCAGACCGGACCGCGGGTGCACGAAGGCGGCGTACCCCTCCGGCAGCGCCATCGCCAGGCCGGTGCGCAGCACGACCCGCTCGCCCGGTCCGACCTCGGCGTCCTCGGTCGTCACGAGGTCGCACCCGGCGTCGCCGGGATGGGCGTACGCCGGCAGCGGCACGTCCGGGTCGAGTCGGCGGACCTGCACCTCGAGCACCGGCCCGGCCTCCCTCGTCGTCAGGTCCCGCATCGTCGGCGCCGGCCCGTGCTCGGGCCCGGCACGACCGTACCCGCGGACCGACGTAGCGTCGGGGGTCGGCGAGCGAGGGAGCAGGGCGTGGACAGGTCGGTCGTGGTGACGGGGGCCAACAGCGGCATCGGACAGGTCACGGTGCTGGAGCTGGCGGCCGCCGGCTACGACGTGATCGGCACGGTCCGCAGCGCCGACAAGGCCGAGCGGGTGGCGCAGGCCGCCGCGGAGCGGGGCGTGCACGTCCGGACGGTGGAGGTCGACGTCGACGACGCCGCCAGCTGCGAGTCGGGCTTCGCCGAGATCGCTGCCCTGACCGACGGCGGTCCGTGGGCCGTGGTCAACAACGCCGGCTACGCGCAGTCCGGAGCGGTCGAGGACGTCACCGACGAGCAGGTCCGGGCGCAGCTGGAGACCAACGTCGTGGCCCCGATGCGCATCGCCCGGCTGGTGCTCCCGCGGATGAAGGAGCGCGGCGAGGGCCGCATCGTCAACATCAGCTCGGTCGCCGGCCGCACGTCGCAGCCCCTCTTGGGCTGGTACTGCGCGTCCAAGCACGCGCTGGAGGCGGTGACCGACGCGCTGCGCATGGAGGTCGAGCCCGACGGGGTGCGGGTGGTGCTCGTCGAGCCCGGGATGTTCGGCACCGACATCTGGTCCGCGGCGCAGGACGGCGGCTTCCCGGACCCGAGCAGCGCCCGCTACGCCGCGGCGTACGCGCGGTCGCAGGCCCTGGGCGCACGCAGCGACCGGCTGCCCGACCCGGTGTGGGTCGCGCGCACGGTCCGACTGGCGCTGGCCAACCCGGTGCCGCTGGCCCGCTACGTCGTGGGGGCCGATGCCGCCGGCGGCATCCTGGCCGAGACGCTGCTGCCGACCGTCGTCACCGACGCCGTCAAGGCCGCGGCGGTCGGCCTGCGGGCCTCGCGCCTGCGTCTGCCGTTCCTGCCGTGAGCAGCCAGGCGGACTCCGCGCCCGAGCGCAGCGCCGACCACGCGCCGGCGTACGACGAGCGGCTCGTGCCGCCGCTGTGGGTGTGGCTCGCCGTCCTGTCCGTCGCGCTGGTCAGCGCTGCGGCGGTGCACGGCGGCGCGTCCGGCTGGCGCTCGGTGGTGCCGTACGCCGTCGTGCTGCCGGTCGCCCTCGTCGGACTGCTGCTCTCGTCCCGGGGCCGGGTGCGCGTCGCCGACGGGGTCCTGCACGTCCCCGGTGCGCGCATCCCTGTGGACCACCTCGGGGGCGTGACGGCCCTCAACCGAGAGGGGACCCGCCGGATGCGCGGGCCGCTCGCCGAGCCGCGCGCGTTCGTCGTGACGCGGGGCTGGCTCACCTCGTCGGTGCGCGTGCAGATCGAGGACCCCGAGGACGACACGCCCTACTGGCTGGTGGGGACGCGCCGTCCCGGGGACCTCGCCGCGGCGCTGCAGCGCCGCTGAGCCGCTCCTACTCCTCGTGCAGCGCGCCGGGCTTGTGGACGGCCTCGCCACCGCTCTTGTCGCTCTTCACGAGGTACTGCGGCTCGTCCTTGCTCGCCTTGACCTTGCGGCCGCCGGCTTCGGTCTCGGTCGTGATCTTCTTCTCGACGGTGCCCTCGGCGGTTCCGCCGTGGCTCTTCCAGGTGACGTGGTCACCCTTGCTCAGCTCTGCCATGTCTGCTCCGGGTCCAGGGGTCAGGTGTGCTCCGTCGACCTACCCCGCGGGGCCGCGTCGCGAACGAACGTGTCCCCCGCGCCCGTCGGGGGCAGGGCGGTCGGAGTGATCGGCGAGGGACTCCTCGGCGCGGAGCACACAACGGAGGACCGGCAATGGCAGTGGGATCGCAGCTGATCGGCATCGCGACGGGCGTCGTGACCCGCAAGATCAGCATGGTGCTGCTCGACAAGATCTGGCGCAAGACCAAGAAGACCGAGCCGCCGGCGGACCCCGCCTCCCCCGGCACGCCGTGGGCGGAGGCGCTGGCCTGGGCCGCCGCCAGCGGTGTCGCGGTCGGCGTGGCCCGGCTGGTCACGACCAAGGGCGCCGCCACGGCGAAGCTGAAGCTCACCGGCAAGGCGCCCGAGGGCATGGAGGGGCCCGGCAAGAAGGGCAGCGCACCGAAGGGGAGCCGCAAGACCTGACGCGGCGCGCCGACCGCCCGTGCGGGCCCGGCCGCTGGGTAGCGTGCGGGCGGTGAGCCAGCCCTCACCGACGCTGGGCCTGGACGGCCTGCTGAGCATCCGCCTGCGCCGCGCGGTCAGCGGCGGCGGGCTCGAGCGGCGGACCGCGACCGTCGTGCTCGACGCGCCGGACGCCGGCTCCTGGACCGTCTCGCTCGACCGGGGCCGGGCCGCCGTCCGTCGGGGGTCGACGTCCTCCCCGACGCTGCTGGTCCGAGCGCCGGCTCCGCTGCTGGCCGACGTCGTCCGCGGTCAGGTCTGCGGGGTCCACGCCTTCCTCGACGGCCGGTTGACCGTGCGCGGCGACCTCGCGCTGGGGCTGGCGCTGGACGGGCTGTTCGCGGAGGACGCCGACCGGCCGGTCGGGCTGCCGCGCTCCCGGGAGGTCGTCGCCATGGGCGTGCGCACGTCCTACCTCGAGGCGGGGCCTCCCGACGCGCCGCCCGTGGTGCTGCTGCACGGCCTCGGTGCGACCAACGCCAGCATGCTGCCGGTGCTCGCCGACCTGGCCGACGACCACCGCGTGCTCGCCCCGGACTCCCCCGGCTTCGGCGCGAGCGCCGCACCCCGCGCGCCGTACAACCCGGCCTGGTTCGCCGCCTGGCTGGAGGCGTTCCAGCGGGCGACGCGCAGCCGGGGCGCGGTCCTGATCGGCAACAGCCTGGGCGGCCGCATCGCCCTGGAGGCCGGCCTGACCCATCCCGCGTCGGTGCGGGGGCTGGTCCTGCTGACGCCGTCGCCGGCCTTCCGCCGGCTGCGCCAGTACGTGCCGTTCGTCCGCCTGATCACCCCGCGGCTCGCCGGGCTGCCGCTGCTCGTGCACCACCGGGTGGTCGTCGAGGGCATCCGCGCGATGTTCAGCGACCCCTCGCGGCTGCCGCAGTCCTGGTACGACGCGGCGGCCGACGAGACCGTGCGCGTGCTGTCCGACCGCGCCCACCGG
Source organism: uncultured Frankineae bacterium (assembly GCA_902805805.1). The sequence continues at coordinate 21,374 of CADCUE010000285.1, forward strand.
GTGGCCTTCTTCTCGTGCGCTCGGCAGATCTACCTGGAGGACGCGTACGGCCGCAACGGCTTCTGGCAGCGGCTGCCGGGGCTGCTGCCGCCTGCGCTGTTCGTCTGGGGCGACCGGGACCGGCTGGTCCCCTCGTCGTTCGCCCGCCACGTCGCGGACGCGCTGCCCGGTGCCGGTCAGGTCGTCCTGGAGGACTGCGGGCACGTGCCGCACTTCGAGCACCCGCAGGAGACCAGCGCGATGATCCGCGGCTTCCTCGAGCACGTGCCGGGGCGCGGCGGGGCGCCGGGGTAGGGGCCCGGCGTGCAGACGTTCCTCCCGTACCCCGACCTGCGCGCCAGCTGCGTGGTCCTCGACGACCGGCGGCTCGGCAAGCAGCGGGTCGAGACCTTCCAGATCCTGCGCGCCCTGACCTGGCCGGCGTACGCCTGGAAGAACCACCCGGCCGTGCGCATGTGGCGGGGCTTCCTGCCGGGCCTGGTCGAGTACGGCCTGGAGAACTGCCGCGAGTGGACCCGGCGGGGCTACGCCGACTCGGTCGCCGAGCAGCTGCTGGGCTGGACCGGCGGGCAGGTGCCCGAGGGCGCCCCGCTGCCGCCGTGGTTCGGTCTCGAGCCGTTGCACCTGTCGCACCGCTCCGCACTGCTGCGCAAGGACCCGGCGTTCTACCGGCCGCTGTTCGACAGCCTGGGCAACGCCGGCGAGCCGGACGACCTGCCCTACCTCTGGCCGCCGGACGTGTTCCCCCGCTGGCCGGTCCGCGCCCGCGGCCACGTGCTCACCGTCGACCAGGGGGTGCGGGTGCTCGGCTTCGACGAGCCGCGACCGGGTCAGGCCGAGGCGGCGCAGGCCGTGGCCGCCGGTCGTGACGCGCTGCTGGTGGCGCGCCCCGGCACCGGCGGCTCGGCGGCGGGGCTGCTCGCCGGGCTGGTCACCCCGGGACGCACGCTGTGGATCTCGCCGCCGTGGGGACCGGCGGCCGCGCCGGCAC
>CADCUE010000286.1 GCA_902805805.1 uncultured Frankineae bacterium
CGCTCCCCGTCAACGGCCCGGTCGCCGTCCCCGGGTACCGGCAGGCGGCGCGAGCGTCGCCGCTCCCGATCACCACCGGGCCGCGGGTAGTCCCCGCACCGCAGGGGCAGGACGCTCGTCATGACCGCCCCGACCGAGCCGGCCACCACCCGCCTGCCGGACGCCCTCCAGCTGCTGCGCGACGAGGTCGCGCGCGCTCCGCTCGGCCTGGCCACCCCCGACCGCGACCGCGCACGGCGGGACGCCAAGTCCGTCGTCGACCAGGTCGACGACTACCTCCTGCCACGGCTGCTCGACCTCGACGCCCCGCTGCTCACCGTCGTCGGCGGCTCCACCGGAGCCGGCAAGTCGACGCTGGTCAACAGCATCGTCGGGGCGACCGTCACCACGCCCGGTGTCCTGCGCCCGACGACGAGGGCTCCGGTGCTGGTCTGCTCCACCGCCGACCGCTCCTTCTTCGCGGACGAGCGGATCCTGCCGGGGCTGTCCCGCACCACCGGCGCCGAGGCAGGCGCCGGCGGCCTGCGACTCGAAGCCCGCGACGACGTGCCGGCCGGACTGGCCCTGCTGGACGCGCCGGACGTCGACTCGGTGGTCGAGAGCAACCGCGACCTGGCCGGCCAGCTCCTGGCCGCCGCCGATCTGTGGGTCTTCGTCACGACAGCCGCCCGCTACGCCGACGCCGTCCCCTGGGACCTGCTGCGCACCGCTGCCGAGCGGGGCACGGCGCTGGCCGTCGTGCTCGACCGCGTGCCACCCGAGGCGGCCACCGAGGTCGCGGAGGACCTCGCCGGCATGCTGCAGCGCGCCCGGCTCGACACCGCCAAGCTCTTCGTCGTCGAGGAGCGCCCGCTGGTCGAGGGGCGGCTGCCCGAGGACCAGGTCGCCCCGCTGCGCGAGTGGCTGCACGGGCTGGCGGCTGACCAGGAGGAGCGCGCGGCGGTCGTGCGGCAGACCCTGTCCGGTGCCCTGGAGAGCCTGACTGCTCGGGTCGACGCCCTGGTCCACGCGGTGGAAGGGCAGGACGCCGCGGCGCAGCAGCTGTGGGACGTCACCGACGCGGCGTACGACCGGGCCCGCACCGGGGTCGACGAAGGCGTGCAGAACGGCAGCCTGCTGCGCGGCGAGGTGCTGGCGCGCTGGCAGGAGTTCGTCGGCACGGGGGAGTGGATGCGCAGCCTGCAGGCGCAGGTCGGCCGGCTGCGCGACCGGCTCACGGCTGCCCTGTCCGGCCGGCCCACCCCCGCCGAGGACCTCAAGGTCGCCCTCGAGTCCAGCGTCGAGCAGCTGCTGCGGGTGGAGGCCGACACGGCGGCGGAGCGCACGGTCACGGCCTGGCGTGCCCTGCCCGCCGGTCCGGAGCTGCTCGCCGGACGCGACCGCGAGCTGGAGCACGCGTCACCCGCCTTCACCGAAGCCGCGGGGGACGAGGTCCGCGACTGGCAGGGGTACGTGCTGGACCTCGTCCGCAGCGAGGGCTCGGACAAGCGCTCGACGGCCCGGCTGCTCAGCTTCGGCGTCAACGGCGCAGGTCTGGTGGTGATGGTGGCGGTCTTCGCGCACACCGGCGGGCTGACCGGCGGAGAGGTGGCCGTCGCCGGCGGCACCTCGGCGCTCGGCCAGCGCCTGCTGGAGGCCGTGTTCGGCGACGCCGCCGTACGCGCCCTCGCGGCCAAGGCCCGCGCCGACCTCGGCGTGCGCGCCGACCGGCTGCTGAGCGCAGAGCAGGAGCGCTTCGACGCCCTGGTCGTCGCGGCGTCGCCCGAGCCGGGCAGCGCCGACGCGCTGCGCGCAGCCACCCGTGCGCTCGTCGAGGCCCGTCGGTGAGCCGTCGCGAGCTGCCCCTGACCGACCGGCTGGCGGCCCTGCGCGAGGCGGTCGAGGTCGCCGACGGCCGCCTCGAGGTGCCCGAGATCGGGCGCGCCCGCACGCTGCTCGCCAAGGCCGGCGCCCGCGAGGCGCTCGGCGACGCGACCGTCGTGGCCCTGGCGGGGGCGACCGGGAGCGGCAAGTCCACGTTGTTCAACGCCCTGTCCGGCAGCGACGTGAGCTCCCCCGGCGTACGCCGCCCGACGACGGGGGTCGCGCACGCCACGGTGTGGCCGCGCCCGGACGGGGCGTCCGCGGACCGGCTCCTCGACTGGCTCGAGGTCCCCCGGCGGCACGTCCAGCCCGATCCGGACCCGGCGCTCGAGGGGCTGGTGCTGCTGGACCTGCCCGACCACGACAGCACCCGGCTGGAGAACCGGCTGGAGGTCGACCGCCTGGTGGAGCTCGTCGACGTGCTGGTGTGGGTGCTCGACCCGCAGAAGTACGCCGACGCGGCCGTCCACAACCGCTATCTGGCCCCGCACGCCGGGCACGCCGGGGTGCTGCTCGTGGTCCTCAACCAGATCGACCGGCTGGAGCCGCCGGTGGCGCAGACCGTGTGCACCGACCTGCGTCGGCTGCTCGACAGCGAGGGGCTGACCGGCACGCCGCTGCTGCCGGTGTCGGCGCGCACCGGTGACGGCCTGCCCGAGCTGCGCGCCGAGCTGGCCCGCCGGGTCACGGCCCGGGCCGCGGCGACCGACCGCCTCACCGCCGACGTCCGGGGCGGCGCTAAAGGGCTCCAGGCGCACTGCGGGAGCAGCGGTCAGGAGCTCGCCAAGCAGGAGCGGTCCGCGCTGACGAGGGCGCTGTCGGACGCGGCGGGCGTACCCGCCGTCGTGAACGCCGTCGAGCGCTCCGCCCGCCGGGACGGCATCGCCCACACCGGCTGGCCGCTGCTGCGCTGGACCGGCCGGCTGCGGCCGGACCCGCTCGGGCGGCTGCACGTCGGGGACGCGGCCAGCCGCACGAGCCTGCCTCCGGCCAGCCCTGCGCAGCAGGCTGCGGTGTCCAGCGCCCTGCGCCGCGCCCGCGACAGCGCCGGCGAGGGGCTGCCGCAGGCCTGGCGCGACGACCTGCGCCGCACGGTCGAGGTCTCCGAGGAGCGACTGGGCGACCGCCTGGACCGGGCCGTCGCGGGCACCGACCTCGGCCCGGCTCGCACACCGGTGTGGCAGCGCGTCGTCGGCGGTCTGCAGTGGCTGCTCGCCGCGACCGCGCTCGTCGGAGCGCTGTGGCTGCTGGCGCTGGTCGGGCTGGCCTACCTGCAGCTCGACGAGGTCCTGCCGCTGCCCCGGGTGGAGGGCGTCCCGCTGCCGACGCTGCTGCTGCTCGGCGGGCTGCTCGCCGGGGTGCTGCTGGCGCTGCTGTGCCGTCCCCTCGTCCGCGCGAGCGCGCGCCGACGCGGCCGACGGGCCGAGCGCCGGTTGCAGGAATCCGTCGAGGTCGTCGCCCGCGACGACGTGCTGGCGCCCCTCACCAGCGCCCGGGAGGACCACGACCGCTACTGCGCCGCGGTGAAGCGCGCAGTTTCCTGACTGTCAGTGGCAGGCTGAGCAGCAGACCGCCCGTTCTGTCGCCCGCCGCTGGGCGCCCAGCCGAGGAGCACCTGTGCCCGACCTGACCGCCCCGCCCCGCCTGCGCTTGGGGGGGTCGCCGCTGTCGGTCGTCGGACGGGCGCGCATCTACGTCTGCGGGGTGACGCCGTACGACGTCACGCACCTCGGCCACGCGGCGACCTTCGTGTGGGTCGACGTCGCCGACCGGGTCCTGCGGCGGCTGGGCGTGCGCACCGAGGTGTGCCGCAACGTCACGGACGTCGACGACGTGCTGTTCGAGGCGGCTCAGCGTGCCGGTGCCTATCCCGACCGCTTCGCGGCGGTGCAGCAGTTCCACTTCGAGCAGGACATGGACGCGCTGTCGGTCCGCCGACCGACCCACGAGCCCCGTGCCCACAGCTTCGTGCCGCAGGTCGTCGAGCTGGCGTCGGCCCTGCTGGACACCGGCGCGGCGTACGAGAGCAGTGGCAGCGTCTACTTCCGCGGCAGCGCGGTCTGCGGAGCGGCGGGGCTGCGGCGGGACGAGGCGCTGTCGCTGCTCGCCGCCAACGGCGGCCGCGTCGACGACCCGGCCAAGGACGACCCGCTCGACCAGGCGCTGTGGCAGGTGAGCGGGCCGGACGAGCCGGCCTGGCCGTCGCCGTGGGGCCCTGGCCGGCCCGGCTGGCACGCCGAGTGCACCGCCATGGCGCTGTCGACGTACGGCTCCTCGCTCGACCTGCACGCCGGTGGGGCGGACCTGCGCTTCCCCCACCACGCGTACGAGTCGGCGCAGGCCGAGGCGGCCACGGGCGTCACACCGTTCGCCCGTTCGTGGCTCCATGTCGGCACCGTGCGGCTCGACAGCCAGAAGATGGCCAAGTCGACGGGGAACCTCGTCTTCGTCCGGGACCTGCTGTCGCGCACCGACGGCGCCGTCGTCCGCGCCCTGCTGCTCGACCGGCCCTACGCGCTGGCGTGGGACTACAGCGACGCCGAGCTGGACCGCGCCGGTCAGCGGCTGGACGCCCTGCGCGCGGCGGCGGGCCGGCCGCACGGTGCGGACAGCGCCCCGGCCGCCGTGCTGGACGCGCTCGTCGACGACCTCGACGTCCCTGCGGCGTGGGACATCGCGACGGAGGACGGCGGTCAGGCAGCCCGCGACCTGGTCAGCGTCCTGGCGCTGTAGCGGATGGACGACGAACGCTCGACCGACCTCCGCGGTCGCGAGGCGGCGGCCGCGGAGGTCGCGCGTGTCCGCGTCGAGCTGGCGGCGGCCGCAGCCGGCGCCACGCCGTTGGCCGAGATCGACCCGACCGCGACCGACCTGACGCGGATCCAGCCGCTGCTCGGGCAGCTGGCCGAGGCGGTGGCGCGGCTGCTCGACACCGACCTGGCGGCGGTGTGGACGACCGTGCCCGGCGAGGACGTCCTCACGGCCAGCGCGTGGACCGGTTTCCCGGACGACTACATCGCGACGATGCGGGTGCCGTTCGGGGCCGGCTCCGCCGGTCGGGCGGTGCTGGAGCGGCAGACCGTCCTGGTGGCCGACATCGAGTCGTCGTCGTCGTACGGCGCCTTCCGCGCGGGAGCGCTGCGGCACGGGGTGCGCGCTGCCCTGTCGGTGCCGATGCTGACGCTGGCCGGTGAGCCGATGGGCGCCCTGACGGCCTACTACCGCGGACGTGTGGTCCCCGACGCCCGCGACCTCGAGCTGGTGGAGCTCTACGCCCGACAGGCCGCCGAGATGGTCGAGCGGGCCCGGCTGCACGCCGAGGCGCGCTCCCTGGCCGCCCTCGAGCGCCGCAGGGCCGGGCAGCTGCGGTCCCTGGCGGACGCCGCGCTGGCCCTGTCCGCGGCGGAGACCCTCGACGAGCTGCTGCGGCTGCTCACCGAGGCGGCCCGCCACGTGGTCGGGTGCCACCAGGGTGTCGGCACCCGGCTCCCGACCGGCTGGGCCGACGCGACGACGTTCGTCTCGCTGTCCGAGCGCTACCGGCAGTGGCGCACGTACGACGTCCTGCCGCAGGGCCTGGGCGTCCTCAACGCCGTCACCCGGGAGAACCGGCCGCTGCGGCTCACCGGACCCGAGCTGGCGCAGCACCCCGAGTGGCGGGGCCTGCGCGACGCCCCCGGTCATCCGCCGCTGCCGGACTACCTCGCCGCGCCGCTCGTCGGGCGGGACGGCACCAACCTGGGCATCTTGCAGCTGAGCCACCGGGTCGACGACGCCCCGTTCACGGCGGAGGACGAGGCCGTCGTCGTGCAGCTGGCGCAGATGGCGAGCAGCGCCATCGAGCGGCTCGAGGCCTGGAGTCGCGAGCGGGCCGCCCGTCAGGATGCCGAGCGCGCGGCCCGCCTGCTCGGGGTCCTGTCCGACGCGTCGGCGGTCTTCGCCGAGAGCTTCGACCCGCACGGCATCGCCCAGGCCCTGGTCGACCTGCTGGTGCCGCGCATGGCCGACCTGGCGATGGTGCACCTCGTGCTCCACGACGACGAGGCGGTCCTCGGTGCGCTGCAGACCAGTCGCGACGTGGACCGGGCCGCGCTGACCGAGTTCTTCGCGCGCTTCCGCGTCGACCTGTCCGCCAGCACTCCGGCCGGACAGGCACTGCGGACGGGGACGCCGCAGGTGCTGCCGGGGGTCGCGAGCGCGCCGCTGGCCGCTGCCGCCCGCGACACCGCCCAGTACGAGCAGCTGCGCGCGGCGATGGGGGAGAGCAACCTCTGCCTGCCGCTCACCGCCCGCGGACGCACCGTCGCTCTGCTGGCGCTGTCCCGCGACGAGCCGTACGGCGACGGCGACGTCGACCACGCCCTCGACCTGGCGCGGCGGGCCGCGCTGGTGCTCGACAACGCCAGCCAGTACGCCTTCGAGCGCGACCTCGCCGTCACGCTGCAGCGCAGCCTGCTGCCGCGCGAGCTGCCGATGGGTCCCGGCTACCTGACCGCGGCCCGCTACCTCGCCGGCGCCCGGGGCACGGAGGTCGGCGGCGACTGGTACGACGTCCTGGAGGTGGGAGAAGCCCTGGTGCTCGTCGTGGGCGACGTCGTCGGCCGCGGCGTGCAGGCCGCCGCGGTGATGGGCCAGCTCCGCTCGACGGTCCGGGCGTACGCGCTGGACGGCCACGGACCCGCGGAGGTCCTCACCCGGCTGGACCGGGTGGCGCAGACGATCCCGGACCTGCACTTCACCACCTGCCTGGTGGCGCGCCTCGAGCCTGCGACGGGCTCGCTCGTGGTGTGCTCGGCCGGCCACCCGCCCCCGGTCGTCGCTGAGGCCGCCGGCGGCGCGCGGCTGCTCCCCCTGGAGCCCGGTCGTCCGCTCGGTGTGGGGGGTGGGGCCTACGTCGACGAGGCGTTCGAGCTGTCCGAGGGCGCGGTGCTGATGCTCTACACCGACGGGCTGGTCGAGGAGCGCGATGCGTCCCTCACCGACGGCCTGGACCGCCTCGTGCAGGCCCTGGCCGAGCCGGTGCACTCGGCGGACGAGGCCTGCTCGCAGGTGCTGCGGGCGCTCGGCCGCGACAACGGCGCGG
>CADCUE010000287.1 GCA_902805805.1 uncultured Frankineae bacterium
CCTCTACAAGGTCGTCGTCGACGGCTACGCGGTCCCGGCCGGCACGACGACGTACGACTACGTCGACGTGTTCGCCAACCCGGCCTTCGGAGCCGTCGCCGTCACCGACGCGGACGCCTCGCGTCCCGCCGGGAGGTCCTGGACCGTGCCGGGCACCGTGACGGCGAAGTCCGCTCCGGCCGCCGGCCGCGTCCTGCTCGGCAGCGTGCAGGTGCGGACCGACAGCAACGTGCTCGTCGGCTCCGGCGACGTGGTCGTCCGCAGCGTCACCCCGTAGCAGCACCGCGCGACCGACGGCGCGCCGTCCGGGCTGATGCCCGGGCGGCGCGCCGTCGTCGTGCGCGGGGCACGGGTCGGCCTAAGGGCCGGCCGGCTCAGGTGGCGGGTGCCGCCACGACCCGCTGCGGGGTCCGCAGGACGATCACGTACGACAGCACGGCGAAGGCGATGCCGGCCAGCCAGACCGCCGTCTCGTACTGGGTGGGGTAGACGACGTCCCGCAGGTAGTGGGCGGTGAAGCTGGCCTCGTAGGGCGTCTGGCCGCCGAGGGTGATCAGCCACTTCTCGAGCCGCGTGAGCGGGCAGGTGACCCCGGTCAGCGTGACCGTGAGGCACCACATCGTGGTGGCCACGTGGGGCCACAGCCACAGGCGGTTGCGCAGCGCGAGGAAGCCGCCGAGGACGGCGTAGACGAGGAAGGCCAGGTGCAGGAGGACGACGACTCCTGCGGCCAGGGTGGCAGCCACCCGCGCAGCGTATGCCCGCGATCTTGCGGCGCGCACCCTTTCGTCGGCAGAGGCGACGCCGACCCGAGGACGATCCGGTAACGGCGGCGCCGGGACAGGCCTCGGCGACGACACTGGCGGCGTGGCCTCGGTGAGCTCGGCGGACCTCGTCGAGGGCACGGCGCACCGGACCGGTGCTCGCCGCTTCCTCGGGCTCGTGTGCCTGGCGGTGGTGCTCGCGCGGGCGACGTACCTGTGGCAGCCGTTGCGGCACGACGAGGGCGGCTACCTCTACATCGCGCGGCGTTGGCACAGCGGCGGGGAGTTCCTGTACGGCGACCACTTCGTGGACCGGCCGCCCCTGCTCATGACCATCTTCCGGGTCGCGGCGGTCACCGACTGGGACGGCGCCATCCGCCTGATCGCCATCCCGTTCGCGCTGCTGTTCGTCCTGTCGGCCTGGTCCGCCGGCCGCCGGCTGCACGGTCCCGCCGGAGGACGGTGGTCGGCGCTCGTCGCGGGAGCGCTCACCTGCTCGCCGGCGATCGCCGCCGACCAGGCCGACGGGGAGCTGTTCGCGGCCGCCCTGGTGATGGCGAGCATCGCCGCAGCCCTGTCCGCCTCCTGCTCACGATCGTCCTTCCGACAGTGGGCGCTGGGCGCCCTGGCCGGTCTGCTCGCCGGCTGCGCCCCGCTGGTCAAGCAGAACGTGCTGGAGGGCGCGGTCTTCGTCGCCGTCCTCGTCGCGGTGAGCTGGTGGACGCGTCCGGAGTCGAGGGCCCGGCAGGTCCGCGTCGCGGTGGGGGCCGTGCTGGGCGCCACTGCGGCAGCGGGGCTGACGCTGCTGTGGGCGCTCACGGCGGGCGTCGCCCCGCTCGAGCTCTGGAACGAGCTCGCTGCCGTCCGGGCAGCGGCCTTCGACATCATCTGGTCGCAGAGCACCAGCGCCACGAAGGACCGGTTGCTCGGCATGCTGCTGCTGGGACTGGTCAGCGGCGTCTTCGCCGTCGTGCTGACCTGGCTGCTCGGCGGCCGCAGGACCGCCGCGCGGACGCCCGAGCACCTGGCCATCACGGCACTCGCGCTGTTCGGCGTCGCCTCGATCGCCGCCGGAGGCAGCTACTGGCCGAACTACCTGCTGCAGCTGGCGCCGGTGGCCGCGCTGGCCGCCGGTGTGCTCGCACCGTCGTCCTCGGCCTCGGGCCGCTGGATGCGGGTGTGGAGCCGCACGGTCGTCGGGGCGGCCGTCCTCGGCACGGTGCTCGTCCCGGTCGTCCACGCGACGGTCCCGTGGGTGTCCGCGCACCAGCTGACCGGCGACTGGCTGGGCGAGTCGAAGGTCCCGGGAGACACCGCGGTCGTGGCGTACGGCAATCCCTCGATCCTGGAGGCGGCGGACGTCGACACGCCCTACGCGCACCTGTGGAGCGTGCCCATGCGCGTCCTCGACCCTGACCAGGCGCGGTTGAGGGCCACGGTGTCCGGACCGGACGCGCCCGGGTGGATCCTGCAGGTCGACGGTCTCGACTCGTGGCGGATCGACCGCGGCGGGCGCCTGCGGCAGCTCGTCCGCGAGCGCTACCGCGTGGTCGCCACGATCTGCGACTACCCGGTCTGGCTGCGCCGTGACCTGGTCAGGGACCTCGCGCCGGCGCCGCGCTGCCCCTGACGGCGGTGGCGCCGGCAGGCAGGCGGACCTCGCGCCCGGGCGCCCGGAGCTCAGGCGCCCGGCGTCGGCGCGACGTCGTCGTCGGTGCCCGAGCCCTCGACCACCTCACACGCTGCGCCGTGCAGGTCGCTGCCGCCGCCCGTCCGGCAGGACGGGGCCGACACTGGTGACGTGACCGCTCCGACCGTGCCGGCCTCCCCGCCCGGCGGTCGGGGGCGGACGAACTGGGCGGGCAACGTCGTCTTCCGCGCCGCGCGCGCGCACCGCCCGGAGTCCGTCCCCGAGCTGCAGCGGATCGTGGCCGCCGCCGACCGCGTCAGGGCCGTCGGGACGGGCCACTCGTTCAACCGCGTCGCCGACACCGGCGGCGACCAGGTCTGCGTCGCCGGGCTGCCGCGGGAGCTCGAGGTCGACACGGCCCGGAGCACGGTGCGGCTGTCCGCCGGCACGCGCTTCGGCGAGCTCGTGGGACCGCTGCACCAGGCGGGGTTCGCGCTGCACAACCTCGGCTCGCTGCCCCACATCTCCGTCGCGGGTGCGGTCGCGACCGGGACGCACGGCTCCGGGGACCGCAACGGCACGCTCGCCTCGGCGGTGACGGCGGTCGAGCTGGTGACCGCCGACGGCGGCCTGCGGCGGCTCTCCCGCGCCGCGGACCCGGACTGCTTCGACGGCTGCGTCGTCGCCCTGGGCGGGCTGGGCGTGGTCACGACGCTCGAGCTGGACCTGCAGCCGACCTACGACCTGCGCCAGTACGTCTACGAGGGCCTGCCTCTCGCGACGCTGCACGAGCGCTTCGACGAGGTCCTGTCGGCCGGCTACAGCGTCAGCGTCTTCTCCGACTGGCGCAGCGGCCGGGCCGACCAGGTGTGGCGCAGGCTCCGGCCCGGCCCCGACGACCCGGCCGACGCCCCGCCCGAGTGGCTGGGCGCGACCCTGGCCGACGGCCCGCGCCACCCGATCCCGGGCATGCCGGGTGGGATCTGCACCGAGCAGCTCGGGGTGGCGGGGCCCTGGCACGCGCGGCTGCCGTACTTCCGCCTGGAGTTCACCCCGAGCAGCGGTGACGAGCTGCAGTCGGAGTGGTTCGTCCGCAGGCAGGACGGCCCTGACGCGCTGCGCGCGCTCGAGCCGCTGCGGGACCGGATCGCCGCGGTCCTGCAGATGAGCGAGGTGCGCACGATCGCGGCCGACGACCTGTGGCTGAGCCCGAGCGCCGGCCGGGACACGGCGGCCCTGCACTTCACCTGGGTGAAGGACGAGGCGGCCGTGGCGCCGGTCGTGAGCGCTGTCGAGGAGGTCCTGTCGGCCTTCGGCGCACGGCCGCACTGGGGGAAGGTGTTCGCGACGGCCCCCGGAGCGCTGCGCGAGCGGTACGAGCGGTACGAGCAGTTCGAGCGCCTGCTGCGGGAGGCCGACCCGGCCGGCACGTTCCGCAACCCGATGATGGACGCGTGCTTCCCCGGCGGTCGCTGAGCACTGTCCGGACGCGCGCGTCGCCGGGGAGCGACCCGCAGTGCGCACGTCCGAGCCGCCGCAGCAGACTCCTCCCATGGACGTCACCCCCGACCTGGCGCACCTGCGCCACGAGCTCGACCAGGTCGACCGACAGCTGGTCGAGCTGATCGCCCGCCGGCTCGAGGTCGTGGCGGCGGTCGGACGGGCCAAGGCCGTCTCCGACACCCCGGTGCGCGACGTCGACCGGGAGCGGGCGGTGCTCGACGGGGTCGTGGCCCTCGCCGAGGAACGGGGCGTGGCGGGTGATCTCGTCCGTCGGATCTTCCGCGAGATCATCGGGCACGCGGTCGACCGGCAGGTCGCCGAGCTCACGGGAACGTCCGACCGGCCGCTGGTGGTCGCCTTCCAGGGCACGGAGCACGCCTACAGCCACCTGGCCGCGCAGAAGCACATGGCCGGTCGGCGGCAGGAGGCGACCTACGAGGGGCACGTCACGTTCGCCGACGCGATCGCGGCGCTGCTGGCCGGCAGCTGCGACCTGGCGTTCCTGCCGATCGAGAACACCACGGCCGGCAGCATCAACCAGGTCTACGACCTGCTGCAGGGCAGCGACGTCCACGTCGTGGGCGAGGAGACCTGGCGGGTCGACCACTGCCTGGCGGCGGTCGCCGACGTCGCGGTGTCGGCCCTGACGCGCGTCCTGTCGCACCCGCAGGGGCTCGAGCAGTGCGCGGCGTTCCTGCGCTCGCTGCCGGGGGCGGTGCCGGTCACGGTCTTCGACACGGCGGAGGCGATGCGCGCCGTCGCCGAGCAGGGCGACCCGACGTGGGCCGCGATCGGTTCGGCCGAAGCGGCCGAGGCGCACCGGCTGGTGGTGCTGCGCCGCGGTCTGGCCGACCGGACGGAGAACTGGACCCGGTTCCTCCTGCTGTCCCGCACCCCGGCCCGGGTGCCCGAGCGGGTGCCGAGCAAGACGAGCCTGGTGCTCGTCACCCGGCACGAGGAGGGCGCGCTGCTGCGGTGCCTCGAGATCCTGTCGCGCAGCGGTCACTCGATGACCAAGCTCGAGTCACGACCGCGGCCGGGGAGCCCGTTCGAGTACCTGTTCTTCCTCGACTTCGAGGGCAACCTGGCCGATCCGGGGACCGCCGAGGTCGTCGACCGCCTGCGCGAGGCGGCGCTGGCGCTCAAGGTGCTCGGGAGCTACCCGGCCAAGGTGGTGCGCGCCGACACGCAGGGCGGCGACGACCTGGAGGCGGTGCTCGGCGCCGGCTGACGGGGCAGACGCCCCCGACGCCCGTGCCCTCGGCATCACCGCGCTGCACCGGCTGTTCGAGCACCACGGCCGGCTCTAGCCGCTGAGGTCCGTCGGCTCGTCCGGGTGCCGGCGTGCCGCGTCCCGCAGGGGTCCCTCGGCCCAGCGACGGACGGCGCGGCGGTCCGTCAGCCGGACGACCGCGAGCTCCGGGCGCTGCTCGCCCAGCGCCCGCACCCGCGGCCCGGTCCTGGCGTGGGAGGACCACGCCCAGCGCACGACGTGCTCGGGGTCGGTGAGGACGCGCCACAGCGCAGGCTCGACGTTGCCGTTCCACAGCACCTCCCGGCGAAGGCGCCGACGGACGGTGCGGCCGACGACGCCGCGCATGACCGAGGCCCGGCTCAGGTCGAGCCACACGAGCAGCTCGGCCCGTCCGGCCAGCAGGTCGCGGACCTCGTCGTACTGCCACTCGGTGACCCAGCCCGGCGTGGCGGCCAGGCGCCGGACGTCGGTCCCGAAGGACGGCCGGGGCGTCCAGGCGGGTCCGTGGTGCAGGGCGTCGAGCTCGACGTGCGGCACGCCCAGCCGCGCGCTCACGACCGCGGCCAGCCTCGTCTTGCCGGCTCCCGACGTGCCTGCCACGAGGACACGCCGCGGCCGGCCGGGCAGCGCGTCGTCAGGGCCGAGCAGCGGCACGGCGTCAGCCGCGCAGGATCTCGCCGTCCTCGACGTGGCGCGGGCCGACGACGTCGACCGAGCCCTCGACCACCACCCCCGCGCCGAAGGTGACGTCGCCCGTCACGGTCAGGCGGTCGCACCGTCGCAGCGACGGCGCGCCACCGGCGAAGCGGCGCTCGAAGCCCGGCAGGAACCGGAACAGCTCCTTGTCGAGCGCCACGACCGGCGGTGGCCCGTCGAACGTCGCCTCCAGCGCGCCCTCCGCCGTCAGCTCGTAGGCGTCCGAGCGCACCACCAGCAGGTCGTCGGTCGTCTTCACGGGGGCGAAGCGCCGACGCGGGACGTGCACGGCACGGGCGCCCTCGACGGACCCGATGGCGGCCCCCATCGCCGTCTCGAGCTGCAGGACCGGGGTGCTGCTGGGGTCCGACGGGTCGACGGTCTTGCGGTTGACGATGAGGGGCAGGGCCGGCCCGCCCGGATCGGCCGCCTGCAGCTCGCGCAGCGCCTGCAGGTCGATCCACAGGTTGTTGGTGTTGTAGTAGCGCCAGCGGTCCACGTCGGTGAACGACTCGTCGCCCGGCGGCACCTGCGCGGTCTCCCGCAGGACGGTGCGGCCGCGGTGGTGGGCGAGATGGCCGCCCTTGCGGTCGGCGGCGGTGCCGCGGACCGCCTCCATCGCGAACGGCACGCCCTCCGCTGCCACCCAGGACGCCAGCCGCGGGTCGGGGATCGCCCCGAGGTTGTCGGCGTTGGACACGAAGCACCAGCGGACGTCGGCCGCCAGCAGCGCGTCGAGGGTGCCCGACGCGGCCAGAGCCGTGTAGAGATCACCGTGCCCCGGTGGGCACCACTCCAGCTCCGGGTTCTGCGGCCACTCCACGGGCTGGAAGTCGCTGGCGCGCAGCTTGGGCTCCCGTCCCTGCAGGAAGTCCAGTGGGACCGGCCCGTTCTCGCGCGTGCCGGGGTGCGCGTCCAGCGCCGAGAGCGAGGGACCGCGGGTCGACGGGGAGTTCATGAGCATCAGCGGCAGCCGCGCGGCGTACCGCCCGCGCAGGGACAGCACCTGCGTGGTGAAGATGTCGAGGAAGCTCCTGCCCGGCTTGACCTGGAGCAGCGACTTGGGCCCGGACAGGCCCATGCTCGTGCCGAGGCCGCCGTTCAGCTTGACCACGACGAGGCGGTCGAGCACCGACCGCGCCTCGGTCTCCGAGGGCTCCGGCAGGTCCTCGAGCCGTGGCAGGTCGGGCAGCGGCTCGAGCTCGCTGCCGGGCAGCTGACCGGCGTCGGACGCTGTCAGCTGCTCGAGACGGCGGCGCAGCGCGGCCAGCTCCGTGGGGTGGGCGCCGGCAGCCGAGGCCTTGGCAAGGGTCGTCTCGGTGGCGCCGGGCATGCGCCAGTCCTACCCTCTGCTCGCGCGCAGCAGCGCACCGGGGCCTCGCGGCGGCTGTCACCGCGACGAGGTGGGAGTCCTGGCCGGCGCTGGCTATCGTGGCCGGGTCGTCCCGTCCGGTCCCCGTCGTCCCCCGCCCCGGGGGGAGAACGGCCGACGAGACGGTACGCGGGAACGCCGACCGCTCGAGGAGAGGCCGTCATGCCCCGGACACCGAGCCCGGCGCCGACCTCACCACGGCTCACCCGCCGGTCGTCCGACGCCTCGGCGGTCATCACGGTGCGCGACCTGTGGAAGGTCTTCGGTCCGCGTGCGGACTCCGTGCCGGGTGACCCGGCGCTGCGCGGGCTGACCCGCAGCCAGCTGCTGGAGCAGCGCGGCTGCACGGCCGCCGTGCGCGACGTGAGCTTCGACGTCGCGCCCGGTGAGGTCTTCGTCGTCATGGGACTGTCCGGCTCCGGCAAGTCGACCCTCGTGCGCTGCCTCACCCGCCTGGTCGAGCCGACGTCGGGTCAGGTCCTGTTCGAGGGCGAGGACCTGCTGCGGGCCGACGACCGGCGTCTGCGCGAGCTGCGCCGCCACAAGTTCTCCATGGTGTTCCAGCACTTCGGGCTGCTGCCGCACCGTCGGGTGCTGGACAACGTCGCCTACGGGCTGGAGGTCGCCGGCACCGGCAAGGCGCAACGACTGCGGCGCGCGCAGGAGGTCGTCGACCTGGTCGGCCTCACCGGCTACGAGCAGTCCTACCCCGACCAGCTGTCCGGTGGCATGCAGCAGCGGGTGGGACTGGCCCGCGCGCTCGCCGGCGACCCGGACGTGCTGTTCTTCGACGAGCCGTTCTCGGCGCTCGACCCCCTGATCCGGCGCGACATGCAGAACGAGGTCGTGCGCCTGCACCACGAGGTCGGCAAGACGATGGTCTTCGTCACCCACGACCTGAGGGAGGCGCTGCGCCTCGGCGACCGCATCCTGATCATGCGGGACGGCAAGCCGGTGCAGCTGGGCACGGGCGACGAGCTGCTCGGCGCGCCCGCCGACGACTACGTCCGCGACTTCGTGCGCGAGGTCCCGCGCGCCGGTGTGCTGACGCTGCGCTGGATCATGCGGCCGGTCCGGGAGGACGACCGGCTCGACGGACCGGAGATGGGACCCGACGTGGTCGTGCTCGAGGCGACGCGCGCGGTCCTCGCCGCCGACCGTCCCGTGAAGGTCGTCCGGGACGGCGAGCTCCTCGGCATCGTCGGGCACGACGAGATCCTCTCGGTCATCGCCGGCGTCGACGGGTCGAGCTGACGTGGCGACCGCCTTCGCCCCGCCGGCGCGGACGGTGGGCCTGACCTGGCGCCCGTCGCGACGGCTGCTGGCCGTGGGCACCGTCGTGCTCTGGGTGCTGCTCTGGAGCGTCCTGCGCGGACGCGACACGCTGTTCCTGTCGCCAGCGGAGCTGACGCCGCTGCACCGCCGGATCGACGAGGGCGCGGACGCGGTCGGCGCGAGCCGCGGCAGCAGTCCGCTGTTCCTGTACGGCTTCGACGCGGTGCGCCTGGCCATCGACGGCGTCGTCGGCGGCGTCCAGGACCTCATCGCACGCCCGTCGGGCGGCCGTCCCGTCCCGGTGGTGGGGTGGCTCGGCGTCGTCGGGATCGCCACGTGGACCGCCTGCGCCCTGGGCAACCTCCGGGTCGGTGCGCTGACGTGCGCCGGCCTGGTCCTGCTCGGCCTGCAGGGGCTGTGGGTCGAGAGCATGGACACGCTGGCCCTCACGCTCTCGGCCGTGGCGCTGTGCCTGCTGATCGGCATCCCGCTGGGGCTGTGGGCCGGCGTCTCGGACCGGGTCTCCCGCGCGCTCACGCCGGTCCTCGACTTCATGCAGACGATGCCGACCTTCGTCTACCTGGCACCCCTCACGCTGTTCTTCCTCATCGGTCCGGCCTCGGCGACGATCGCGACGGTGATCTACGCGCTGCCGCCCGTCGTCCGCCTGACGGCGCACGGGGTGCGCGAGGTGCCGGTGCCGGTGGTCGAGGCCACCACCTCGCTGGGCGCGACCGGTGTCCAGCGGCTGCGCACCGTGCTGCTGCCCATGGCCCGGCGCACCATCGCGCTGGGCATCAACCAGACCATCATGGCGGCGCTCGCGATGGTGACGATCGCGGCCCTCATCGACGCACCCGGCCTCGGCAAGACCGTTCTCAAGGCGCTCGAGACCCTCGACGTCGGCGTCGCCTTCAACGCGGGACTCGCGATCGTCGTGCTCGCCATCGTCCTCGACCGGGTCACCACCGCCGCGAGCACGCGCACCGAGAGCCGCCGTCGCTCCGGCGACCGGCACGCGCGGCTGCGCCGACCGGCGCTGCTGGTCGGGGCGGTCGTGGCGCTCGGGACCGTCGTGCTGTCGCGCACCTACCTGTGGGCGGCGCAGTTCCCGACCCAGCTCGACGTCGGCGACGCCATCGCGCGCGCCGCCGACACCGCCACGGCGGAGGTGCAGAGCAACCTGTCGGCGGTGACCGGCGGGCTCAAGGACACCGTCACGGTCTACCTGCTCAACCCCTTCGAGCAGCTGCTGAACGGCTCGCCGTGGTGGCTGGTCGTCACCGCGCTCGTGGTCCTGGCGGGTCTGGCCGGCGGCCGCACCGCTGCGGTGACCACAGCCGTCGGCCTCGGCCTGCTCCTGGCCACCGGGCTGTGGTTCGACGCCATGACGACGCTCGCCTCGACCGTCCTCGCCACGATCGTCGTGCTGCTGCTCGGCGTCGCCGTGGGCGTCTGGATGGGACGGAGCCGGCGCGCGGACGCGGCGCTGCGGCCGGTGCTCGACGCCGGCCAGACCATGCCGGCCTTCGTCTACCTCGTGCCGTTCCTCGCGCTGTTCGGCGCCAGCCGCTTCACGGCCGTTCTGGCTGCCGTGGTCTTCGCGGCGCCCGTGGCGATCAAGATCGTGGCCGACGGCATCCGGGCGGTCCCGGTCACGACCGTCGAGGCGGCGCAGGCGCTCGGGTCGACCCGCTGGCAGACCGTCCTCGGCGTCCAGCTGCCGATGGCGCGGCGCTCGCTGGCGCTGGCCGCCAACCAGGGCGTCATCCACGTCCTGTCCATGGTCGTGGTCGGTGGCCTGGTCGGTGCCGGGGCCCTCGGGTACGACGTGGTCGCCGGCTTCAGCCAGGGCCAGCTGTACGGCAAGGGACTGGCCGCCGGGCTCGCCATCGTGCTGCTCGGCACCGTCCTGGACCGCGTGACGCAGGCCGCCGCCCGGCGCGCCGGGCCCGAGGCCCGCTCCGCATGACCATCGTGACCGTCGGCCAGCCGGCCGGCGGACCGGACGGCCGCAGGTGCGGCCGAGATCTGAGAGGCACCGCTGTGACCCCCTTCCGCCCCGGCCGTCCTGCCCCCCGTCCCTCCGCCGCCCTGCGGAGCGGGGTCCTCGCGACCGCGCTCGCCCTCGGCCTCGCGGCGTGCGGCGGCGCGAAGATCGAGAGCACGGGCGACGACGCGTCCGGCGGGGAGAGCGAGTGCGGCCAGTTCGACCTGGCGGTGAACCCCTGGGTCGGCTACGAGGCGAACGCCGCGGTCATCGCAGAAGTCGCGACCAGCGAGCTCGGGTGCACGGTCACCAAGAAGGACCTCAAGGAGGAGGTCGCCTGGCAGGGCTTCGGCACCGGAGAGGTCGACGCCATCGTGGAGAACTGGTCGCACGAGGACCTCAAGCAGAAGTTCATCACCGAGCAGAAGACCGCCGTCGAGGCCGGACCCACCGGAGGGACCGGGATCATCGGCTGGTGGGTGCCGCCGTGGATGGCCCAGAAGTACCCGGACATCGTCGACTGGGAGAACCTCAACCGGTACGCGCCCATGTTCGAGACCTCCGAGTCCGGCGGCAAGGGCCAGCTGCTCGACGGTGACCCGTCCTTCGTCACGAACGACGAGGCCCTCGTGAAGAACCTCGACCTGGACTACAAGGTGGTGTACGCCGGCAGCGAGGCGGCTCTGATCACCGCCTTCCGCAAGGCCGAGGCCGAGAAGAAGCCCCTGCTGGGCTACTTCTACGCGCCGCAGTGGTTCATGTCGGAGGTGCCCCTCGTCAAGGTGGACCTGCCGCCCTACACCGAGGGGTGCGACGCCGACCCCGAGAAGGTCGCCTGCGACTACCCGGAGTACGAGCTGGACAAGATCATGAGCAAGGAGTTCGCGGACTCGGGCAGTCCGGCCGCCACGCTCGTGGAGAAGTTCTCCTGGACCAACGACGACCAGAACGTGGTCGCGAAGTACATCGCGGAGGACAAGCTGTCGCCCGAGGAGGCGGCGAAGAAGTGGATCGCCGACAACCCGGACAAGGTCGAGGCGTGGCTGCCCTGAGCCGGCGCCCTCGACCGGGCGGCACGCTGTTCGTCGGCGGCACCTGGAGTCCCGGCAGTCGCGGGCGCACCGACGAGGTGGTCAACCCGTACGACGCCAGCGTCGTCTCGGAGGTCGACCTGGCCGACCCCGACGACGTGGACCGCGCCGTGCGGGCCGCCCGGACGGCGTTCGACGACGGGTCCTGGCCGCGCACGCCGCCGACCGAGCGGGGCGCGCTGCTGGGTCGGGTCGCCGACCTGCTCCTGCGTGACAAGGAGGCTCTCGCGCGCACCGAGACGCTCGACACCGGCAAGACGCTGGCCGAGAGCCGTCTCGACATCGACGACGTCGCAGCGGTCTTCCGCTACTACGCCGGGCTGGCGGGGCAGGACGCCGGTCGGCTGGTCGACGTCGGCCGGCCCGAGGTCGTGAGCCGGGTCGTGCGCGAGCCGATCGGGGTGTGCGCGCTCATCGCGCCCTGGAACTACCCGCTGCTGCAGATCTCGTGGAAGATCGCCCCGGCGCTGGCGGCCGGCTGCACGGCGGTGGTCAAGCCCAGCGAGGTCACGCCGCTGTCCACCGTGTGCCTCGTCGGGCTGCTGGAGGAGGCGGGCGTGCCGGCCGGCGTGGTCAACCTCGTCCTCGGCGGGGGGTCGGTCGGGGCCGCCCTCGTCGAGCACGCCGACGTCGACCTGGTGAGCTTCACCGGCGGTCTGGCCACCGGCCAGGCGATCCTGCGCGCCGCCGCCGGCACGGTGAAGCGGGTCTCGCTCGAGCTCGGCGGCAAGAACCCCAACGTGGTCTTCGCCGACACCGACCTCGACGTGGTCGTCGATCACGCGCTCACCGGGGCCTTCCTGCACGCCGGTCAGGTCTGCTCGGCCGGCGCGCGGCTGATCGTGCAGGACGAGGTCTACGACGAGGTGGTCGCCGGGGTCGCCGCCGGCGCCGAGCGCATCCGCCTCGGCAACGGCCTCGAGGCCTCGTCCGAGTCGGGTCCGATGGTGTCCGCGGCGCACCGCGCCAAGACGGAGTCGTACGTCGCGTCGGCTCTCGCCGAGGGCGCCCGCCTCGTGGCCGGCGGCCGCCGCCCCGACGAGCCGGAGCTGCAGCACGGCTTCTTCTACCGGCCGACCGTCTTCGCCGACTGCACCCGGGAGATGCGGGTCGTGCGGGAGGAGGTCTTCGGGCCGGTCCTGACGGTGGAGCGCTTCACGACGGAGGCCGAAGCGGTCGAGCTGGGCAACGACACCGAGTACGGCCTGGCCGGCGCCGTCTGGACCTCCGACGCGGGGCGCGCGCACCGGGTGGCGTCCGCGCTGCGCCACGGCACCGTGTGGATCAACGACTACTCGCCCTACGTCCCGCAGGCCGAGTGGGGCGGCTTCAAGCGGTCCGGCAACGGGCGCGAGCTCGGACCGTCGGGCCTGGCGGAGTACCAGGAGACCAAGCACGTCTGGCACAACACCGCTCCGGCCCGAGCCGGCTGGTTCTCGGGCTGACCGCGGGCGCCGCTGCCGGCCCGCCGTCAGGCGACGACGGCGTCCGACGCCGGCGCGGCCCGGGCGTCCCGGTGCCGGTAGAACGGCACGTGCTCCGGCGCCAGCGGCGTGCGGCCGAGGACCAGGTCGGCGCCGCGCTCGGCCACCATCATGACCGGGGCGTAGATGTTGCCGTTCGGGATGGTCGGCAGAGAGCTCGCGTCGACGACCCGCAGCCCCTGCACGCCGTGCACGCCCATCGTGTCGGGGTCGAGCACCGACAGGGCGTCGGTCCCCATCCTCGCCGAGCACGACGGGTGCAGCGCCGTCTCGGCGTCCTTGCGCACCCAGTCGAGGATCTGCTCGTCCGTCTCGACGTGCGGCCCCGGACTGACCTCGCCGCCGTCGAACGCGGACAAGGCGGGTTGGCCGAGGATCTCGCGCGCGACACGGACGCACTCGACCCACTCGCGCCGGTCCTGCGAGGTCGACAGGTAGTTGAAGACCATCGCCGGCTTGTCACGCGGGTCCGCGCTGCGGATCCTCAGCGTGCCCCGGGCGTCGGAGTACATCGGGCCGACGTGCACCTGGTAGCCGTGCCCCCGGACCGGCAGCCCGAGCGGAGCGCTGCCGTCGTAGCGCACCGCGATGGGCAGGAAGTGGAACATCAGGTTCGGGTAGTCGACGTCGTCGTTGCTGCGCGCGAAACCGCCTGCCTCGAAGTGGTTCGTGGCGCCGATACCCGAGCGCAGGAACAGCCACTGCGCACCGATCAGCGGCGCCCGCCACAGGGCCCGGCCCGGTGCGATGGACACCGGCTGGGTGCAGGCGTGCTGGACGTAGACCTCCAGGTGGTCCTGCAGGTGCTGTCCGACACCGGGCAGGTCGGTGACCACGTCGATCCCCAGGCCCCGCAGGTGCTCGGCGTCGCCGATCCCCGAGAGCTGCAGCAGCTGCGGCGAGTTGACGGCGCCACCGCACAGCACGACCTCGCCGGCGTAGACGCGCTGCACCGGCCCGCGTCCGCGGCGGAACTCCACCCCGACGGCGCGCGAGCCCTCGAACAGGACGCGCGTCACCAGGGTGCGCGTCGTGACCACGAGGTTCGGGCGCGACAGGACAGGATGCACGTACGCCCTCGCCGCCGACAGCCGCCGCCCGCGGTGCAGGTTGCGGTCGAACCGGCCGAAGCCCTCCTGGCGGTAGCCGTTCAGGTCGTCGGTGCGCGCGTGACCGGCCTGCGCCGCCGCCTCGAGGAAGGCCCCGAACAGCGGGTTGGTCGCAGGACCGCGCTCGAGCACGAGAGGTCCCTCGCCGCCGCGGTAGTCGTCCGTGCCGGCGAGGCAGGTCTCCATGCGCTTGAAGTACGGCAGGACGTGCGCGTAGTCCCAGCCGGACATGCCGGGCTCCGCCGCCCAGCGCTCGTAGTCGAGGGGGTTGCCGCGCTGGAAGATCATCCCGTTGATGCTGCTGGACCCCCCCAGCACCTTGCCGCGCGCGTGGTAGACGCGCCGACCGCCCATGTGCGGCTCGGGCTCGGACTCGTACCTCCAGTCGTAGAAGCGGCTCCCGATCGGCATGGTGAGCGCTGCCGGCATGTGGATGAGCACGTCCCAGCGGCTGTCCCAGCGACCCGCCTCGAGCAGCAGGACCCGGTGCTCGGCGTCCGCCGACAGGCGGTTGGCCATGACGCAGCCCGCCGAACCGCCTCCCACGACGATGAAGTCGTACGTCGCACGGCTCACGTTCTGCTCCTCGCGCCGGGGCTGATGTGGTCAGCCGGCCCGTGAGGCGGTCGGCTCGGCGGCCAGCCGGGCGGCGGCAGCCGTCCGCAGCCGGCGGCGCCAGGCCGTGAAGGGACGAGGTGCAGCCAGACCCAGGACGGCCACGAGCTGACCGGAGCGCTCGTAGGTCGCGACGAAGGAGCGCTCCTCGACACTGCCCTCGACGACGGTCACGGTGTCGTCCGGCGACGTCGTCCCCGCGAGCTGCAGCTGACGGCCGTACTGCTCGGACCAGAAGTACGGGACGGCGGTGAAGGGAGCCGGTGCGCCGAGCAGCGTCGCCGCGGCCGTCGTCGGCTGCTGCAGCGCGTGCGTCCAGTGCTCGGACCGGACCGCTCGGCCCAGGTGGACGTCGTGGGACATCGCGCAGTCGCCGACCGCGACGACCCCGGGCGCGGCCGTCGCGCAGGAGGCGTCGGTGCGGACGCCACCGGCGACGTCGAGGCCGCTGCGCTCGAGCCACTCGACGTTGGGCGCGGCGCCGATCCCGACGACCACGACGTCGGCGGGCAGCCGGGTGCCGTCGGCCAGGTCGACGGCCTCGACGCGGTCACCCCCGACGAGCCGGGCGACGCCGACGCCGGTGCGCAGGTGCACGCCGTGGTCGCTGTGCAGCCGCGCGCAGACCGCGCCCATCTGCGGTCCCAGCGGACCGGACAGCGGTGTGGGCAGCGCCTCGACGACCGTCACCTCGAGGCCCATCGCGCGGGCGCTGCTGGCCACCTCCGCGCCGACGAAGCCGGCGCCGACGACGACGAGCGACCCGGCGCGGGTCAGGTCGGCGCGCAGCCGCACGGCGTCGTCGAGCGTGCGCAGGACGTGCACCCCGGCCAGGCCGGTCGTGCCCGGGAGGGTCCGCGCCCGCGAGCCCGTGGCGAGCACGACGGCGTCCGCGGACAGGACGCGGCCGTCGCCGAGCTCCACCGCCCGAGCCGCCGGGTCCAGGTGCACGGCGGGAGTGCCGAGCAGCCACTCGACGTCGAGGGACGCGTCGTCGTCGCCGAGCAGCGAGATGTCCTGCTCGTCCGCCGTTCCGACGAGGAAGGCCTTCGACAGCGGAGGACGGTCGTACGGCGGGTGCGGCTCGTCGCCCACGACCGTGATGCGGCCGTCGAAGCCGGCGGTGCGCAGGGCCCGGACCGTCGACAGGCCGGCGAGTGACGCACCGACCACGGTGACGCTGCCGATCACGGCGGCCCGCTCGGCCACAGGGCGCACAGGTCCTCCCGGCGACACACGGGGGTCATCGGGGCTGCTCCCTGCGGTCGAGTGGCGATCGGCGGTTGCGCCCTGCACAACGCGGAAGTCCTGGCGCAACAGCCTTGCGTTCTCGTCCGGTGTCGTCAAGCGGGACGCCCGACCGGGAAGGACCACTGCGGTCACCTAGCCTGCAGTCTGCGGCGCCAGCGGAGGAGTCCCATGTCCTGCGACGTGATCGTGACGGGCAGGGCGTGATGCGGCTGGCTCGCCCGGTGGCGGTGCTGGCCGCCGCTGCCCTGCTGGCTGCGTGCACGTCGTCGTCGGCTCCCGACCGCGCTCCGGCCGGTCCGTCGCCCGAGGCAACGCCGTCGCGGTCGGACGCTCCCTCGACCTACCTCGCGCTCGGCGACTCGGTCGCCGCGGGGGTGGGCGCGAGCGATCCGGAGACCCGCGGCTACGTCCCGGTCCTGGCCGGGCTGCTCGACGACCGCCTCGGCTGCGACGGCGGTCGCCCGCCCGGCTGCCCGGTCCGCGAGCGCAACCTCGCCGTCGCGGGCGCCACGACGGGCAGCCTGCTGCGCGACCAGCTGCCGCGGGCGCTGACCCTGATCGAGACGGCTCCGGACGTGCGCCTGGTGACGGTGACGGTCGGCGGCAACGACGTGTTCGCGCCGATCCTGCGCTCGTGCTCCCGGTCGGTCGAGGACCCTGCCTGCCCGCGAGCCGTCCGCGACTCCCTGCGACGGGTCGACGCCGGGGTCGACGAGCTGCTGCGGCAGCTGACGTCCGCGGTCGGTCCTGCCACTCCGGTCGCGGTGATGACGTACTACGACCCGCTGCCCGCCTGCCGGCTGTCTTCGCTGCGGCCGCTGGCGGAGCAGGTGCTCGAGGGCACGGACGCTGAGCCGGGGCTCAACGACGTCCTGCGCGTGCGTGCCGCTGAGCACGGCGCGCTCGTGGTGGAGACCGCCGACCGGCTGACAGCGCCGGGCGACTTCGTCGGGGGGCTGGACTGCCTGCACCCCAGCACGGCCGGCCACGCGCGCATCGCCCAGGCGTTCGCCGACACCGTCGCTCAGCAGGTGGCCCGCCGCTGAGCCGGGTGGTCACCCGCCGCGCAGGACCTCCGCGACCTCGTGGAAGGGCGAGTGCTTGCCCACGAACTCGTCAGCGCCGGTGCGCAGCGCGTCGGCCCGCAGGTCGGTGGACGACGAGAAGACGACGATGCGGGCCGACGGCGACAGCGTCCGCAGCTGCGGCAGGACGTCGAGCCCGGTGGTGCCGGGCAGGTGCTGGTCGAGCAGGATCGCGTCGAACGTGACCAGCCCCGCCTGGTCCAGGGCCTCCTGCGCGGTCCCGACAGAGGCGATCACGTGCAGGTCCAGCTCGTCGTCGAGGTAGTGCGACACGAGGGTGCGCAGCACGGCGCTGTCGTCGACCACCAGGACGGCAAGGGGTGCGCTCATGGCAGTGCCTTCCGGGTCAGGGGCTCGCCCTGCACCGTAGGCCCCGCACGACCCGAGCGACATGGCCCCGCAGGGGCGTTCCGGGCGCGTGTCGTGACCAGATCGAGGTGGCCCGGCCGAGCGCCCGGACCGGTCAGCGGTAGGCGGAGGTCCCCCGCAGGCGCGCCACGACAGCCAGGTGGAGGGGGGCCAGCACGACGCCCTCGGTCGCGAGGCGCGCCCGCATCCGGCGCCGGTAGCGCAGCACCTGCAGCGCACCGAGAGCCCACACGAGGTACTGGACGGCGAAGGCTGCCTTGAAGGCGCTCAGCGAGTAGTCCGTCGAACGCCCGGGGGTGAGCACGTCCAGCACCACGCCGATGGCGAGCATGAGGAGCAGGGAGGCGACGAAGCCGCCGACGTTCACGACGCCGCTGGCGCTGCCCAGGCGGGCGGCGGGGTTCTCCGTGCGCGCGTAGTCGAAGCCGATCATCGACGTGGGGCCGTTGGTCCCGAGGACCAGGGCGAGCACGACGAGCAGGACCAGCGGCGCGCGGCCGGGCCAGGCGAGCACGGCCGTCCAGCTGAGCACGGTCGCTGCCACGACGGCGAAGACCACCGAGGACCGACGCAGCGGCCAGCTGCCGATGACGAGTCCGAGCAGCGGCCCGAAGGCCATGCCGACGACCACCATCAGCGTCAGCAGACCGGCTGCCGTCCCCGGGGTCACGCCCTGACCGACGACCAGGAACGGATAGCCCCACAGGAGCATGAACACGGTCCCGGAGAACTGCGTGACGGTGTGCGTCCACAAGCCGATCCGCGTGCCCGGCTCGCGCCAGGTCGCCCCCAGGTCGTCGCGGACCTGGGCCATCCCGACCGGCGGCGTCAGCACGGTCGTGGCGGGTGCGTCGCGCAGCGCCACGCCGACGAGCACTGCCACGAGCACGCCGACCGCGGCGGCGCCGGCGAAGGTCGCCTCCCACGTGTAGCGGTCGAGCACCCGCACGAGCGGATAGGCGGCGAGCAGCTGACCGGTCTGCCCGAGGATGCCGGTGAGCTGCGTCAGCACGGGGACGCGTCGGCCGGGGAACCACAGCGAGACGATGCGCAGCACGCTGATGAAGGTCATGGCGTCGCCTGCGCCGACGAGCACCCGGGCCAGCACGGCGGTCGGCACGTCGTCGGCAGTGGCGAGGACGAGCTGGCCGACCGCCATGGTGAGCGCGCCGAGCAGCACCATGCGACGCGAGCCGAGCCGGTCCAGCGCGACGCCGACCGGGATCTGCAGCCCGGCGTAGACGACCAGCTGGAGCACCACGAACAGCGAGACCGCGGACGCGCTCGCGCCGAACCGCTCCTGCGCCTCGACTCCCGCGACGCCCAGCGAGGCCCGCGAGAAGACGGCCACGACGTACGCCAGCAGGCCGACGCCCCAGACGACCCACGCGCGGCGGGGGACCACCGAGGGCGCGGAGGTCACGGTCGGGGCGGTCACCCTCCGCAGAACAGCGTCCTGCCGGGCAGCCTTCCCCCGACGGTCAGCGTGTGGTGAGGAGCACCTTGCCGGCGGCCCGGCGCTCGTCGAGCTCACGCAGTGCCTGAGCGGCGTCCGCCAGGGCGTACGACGTCCCGAGCACGGGGTCGAGGCGCCCGTCCTCGAGCAGCGGCAGCAGCTCGGCCCACTGCTCCTGCAGGTAGCCGACGCGCGACGTCCAGTACGCGCCCCAGCCGACACCGACCACCGAGATGTTGTTCAGCAGAAGGCGGTTCACCTTGACGGTGGGGATGTCGCCACCGGTGAAGCCGATGACGAGCAGCCGCCCCTCGGTCGCCAGGCTGCGCAGCGAGTCGGTGAAGCGGTCGCCGCCGACCGGGTCGACCACGAGGTCGACACCGCGCCCCGCCGTGAGCTCCTTGACCGCGTCGCGGAAGCCGTCGGCCGCCACGGTCTCGTGCGCCCCGGCGGAGCGGGCCACCTCGGCCTTGTCCGGCGAGGACGTGACGGCGATGACGTGGGCGCCCAGCGCCGCAGCGAGCTGGACGGCCGCGGTGCCCACGCCGCCGGCGGCGCCGTGGACCAGCACGGTCTCGCCGCTGACCAGTCGGCCGCGCTTGGTCAGCGCGAAGTGCACGGTGAGGTAGTTCATCGGCAGCGCCGCGCCTGCGGCGGCGGACACCCGGTCCGGCAGCGGGAAGACCATCGCCGTCGGCACGGCGACGACCTCGGCGTAGCCGCCGAGGCCCGGGAACGCCGCGACCCGCTGGCCGGCGCGCAGACCGGAGCCCTCCGGTGCCGACCGCACCGTGCCGGCGACCTCCGAGCCGGGCACGAACGGCAGCTCCGGCTTGAGCTGGTAGGCCCCCCGGGTCTGCAGCACCTCGGGGAAGCTGACTCCGGCGACCTCGACGTCCACCAGGACCTGGTCGGGGGCGGCGGTGGGCTCCGGGACGTCGACGAGCTCGACCGCCGTCGGGCCGTCGAGGCGGGTGATGTGGATCGCGCGCACGTGCCGCTCCTGGTGTCCGGACGGATCGGGGCTGTCGGGAGTGGAGTCAAGCAGGGCGCCCTGCCCGGGGGATGTGCGAGCGGGCCCCGACCCGGAGCAGCGCCGCGCGGTCGGAGGGGCGCTGGACGGCGCCTCGTACCCTGGCAGCATGATCTCGCTCCTCGACCTCCGCGGCTCGGACCCGGCGGAGGGCGTCGTGCTGCCCCGCGCCGCCCTCGACGTGGAGGCGGCGCTCGACCGCATCCGGCCGATCGTCGCCCAGGTGCGCGACGGCGGCGTCGAGGCGCTGCTCGAGCTCGGCGAGCGCTTCGACGGCGTGCGCCCGCCGTCGCTGCGCGTACCGCCCGAGGCGTTGCAGCGGGCCCTCGACGAGCTCGACCCGGCGGTCCGCGCCGCGCTCGACGAGTCGATCCGCCGGGCCCGCCTCGTGCACGCCGACCAGCGCCGCGAGGAGCACACCACCCGGCTGTCGGACGGCGGCACGGTGACCGCGCGCTGGCTGCCGGTGGACCGCGTCGGGCTGTACGTCCCGGGCGGCCGGGCCGTCTACCCGAGCTCGGTCGTCATGAACGTCGTGCCGGCGCAGGAGGCGGGCGTCGGCTCGTTGGCCATCGCGTCGCCGCCCCAGAAGGACTTCGACGGCCTGCCGCACCCGACGATCCTCGCTGCCGCAGCGCTTCTCGGCGTCGACGAGGTCTACGCCGTCGGCGGTGCGCAGGCCGTGGCGATGTTCGCGCACGGCGCCCGCGATGCGGAGGGCGTCCTGGTCTGCCGCAAGGCCGATCTCGTGACGGGCCCCGGCAACATCTGGGTGACCGCGGCCAAGCGCCTGCTCAAGGGCCTCATCGGCATCGACTCCGAGGCGGGTCCGACGGAGATCGCCGTCCTGGCCGACGACTCGGCGGATGCGGACTTCGTCGCCTCGGATCTCATCAGCCAGGCCGAGCACGACGTCATCGCCGCTTCCGTGCTCGTCACCGACAGCGAGCAGCTGGCGCGTGACGTGGTCGCGGCCCTCGAGGAGCAGGTGCCGGCGACGAAGCACTCCGAGCGCATCCGCGAGGCGCTCGGCGGGACGCAGTCGGCGGTCGTCCTCGTCGACGACCTCGAGGCCGGCCTCGTCGTCGTGAACGCCTACGCGGCAGAGCACCTCGAGATCCACACCCGCGACGCGGCGGCCGTGGCGCGTCGCGTGCGCAACGCCGGTGCGGTCTTCGTCGGCCCGTACGCACCGGTGTCCCTCGGCGACTACTGCGCCGGCTCCAACCACGTCCTGCCGACCGGTGGCTGCGCCTGCCACTCCAGCGGCCTGTCGGTGCAGACCTTCCTGCGCGGTGTGCACCTGGTCGAGTACGACCGGGAGGCGCTGCGCGAGGTGGCGCACCACGTCGTCGCGCTGTCGCAGGCCGAGGACCTGCCGGCGCACGGGGAGGCTGTCTCGGTGCGGTTCAGGGACGAGCGCTAGTCCGACGAGATCGGCTGTGGCGTAGGCAGACGGGAACCCGGTCGCCGCGTGCGCTGCTCGCCGGGTCGGTGGTCGAGCGTCGGCCGGCCGCACCGTCAAGGTGCGCGCCGGTCCTTGCCGTGAGCCGGCCGAGCACGTTGCCGAGCCGCCACAAGTGCTCCACCACAGCGCTTCTCGCCTCGGGTTCTGTCGGTGGTGGGTCGTAGGGTCGTGGCATGGCGGTGGGGCAGGGGGCGTTGCGTCCGGGGTGGGACGTGGCTGCGTTGGACGCGGTGGAGACGCGGTTGGAGGTGCTGGCGGTCGAGGCGTGCTGTGCGCATGCCCGGCTGCTGCGCACGGTGCTGGAGCTGCACGGCGTGCACACCGCGGTGGACTGCGGGTTGTCGACGGTGCCGCAGATCGCGTTGCTGCTGCAGCGCTCGGAGGGCGCGGCGCAGGCGCTGCTGGCGGAGGCGCAGCTGCTGAGCGCGTTGCCCGGCGCTCTGGAGGCGTTGGACTGCGGGCTGCTGACGGTGGGGCAGTCGGCGGTGTTCCTGCGCGCCGTGGGCGGGCTGGCTGTGCCGGTGCGGTTGGTGGTGTGGCGGCGTCTGCAGGCCCGGCTGCTCGCCGCGCTGGACGGCGGGGCGGTGCTGACGCCGGCCCGGTTGGCGTCGTTGCTGTCCGGCTGGGTGGTCGCGGCGGACCCGGCCGGGGCGCAGGCCCGTCGTCGGCGGGCCGAGGCGCAGGGCGAGGTGAGCTACCGCCGTCGTCCGGACGGGTTGGGGGACCTGTTCGCGACCGCGGTGCCGGCGCCGTTGCTGCAGGCGGTGCTGTGCCGGATCCGGCGAGCCGCCCGGCCGTTCGGCGCCGGTGATGAGCGCTCGGCCGGCAAGCGCCGTCTGGACGCGCTG
>CADCUE010000288.1 GCA_902805805.1 uncultured Frankineae bacterium
GCGGGCGTACGCCCGGGCGAGCGTCTCCGCCGCGATGTCGGCGGCCTCGTCGCGGTCGCCGAGCACGCGGTAGGCCACCCGGTAGGCGAGGGCGAGCAGCTCCGGGAAGCGCTGGTCGAAGGAGTCCGCGCCGGCGTCGAGCGCCGTCCCGGGACCTCCCCGTCCGGCCGCGGTGCGCCGGCGGTCGTCGAGCGCCACCCCTGCCTCCGTCTGGTCCAGCGTCGTCGTGGTCACACGGACAAGACGGGCCGGGCCGCCGGTCGGTTGTCACGCGGGGCAAGCCGCTCGGGTCTACAGCTCCCGGGAGCTGAGGTGGACGTTCTGCAGCAGTCCCACGGCGACGAGGTTGGCGAACATCGCCGAGCCGCCGTAGGAGACGAACGGCAGCGGGAGCCCCGTCACCGGCATGATCCCGAGCGTCATGCCGATGTTGACGAAGCTCTGGAAGGCGAACCAGCACACGACCCCGGCCGCGACGAGCCGGCCGAACGGGTCCGGCGAGCGGGAGGCGATCCGCAGTCCGCGCCAGAGCACGACCCCGAGCAGCCCGAGCAGGACAGAGGCGCCGAGCAGGCCGAGCTCCTCCCCCGCCACGGTGAAGATGAAGTCGGTCTGCTGCTCGGGGATGAAGCGCCCCGCCGTCTGCGACCCGTCGAACAGGCCCTTGCCCAGCAGCCCGCCGGACCCGATCGCGATGCGCGCCTGGTTGGTGTTGTAGCCGACGCCGCGCGGGTCGAGCTCGGGATTGGCGAAGGCGGCGAAGCGGTCGACCTGGTACTGGTCGAGGACCCCCACCTGCACCGCGGTGACGCACACCAGCACGCCGGCGACGAGCAGCCCGCACAGCCACCGGGCCGGCGCGCCGGACACGGCCAGCACGCCGAGGACGATGAAGACGAGCACCAGCACGGTGCCGAGGTCCGGCTGCAGCATGATCAGCGCCATCGGGACCGCCGCCAGCGCGAGCACCAGCACGACGTCGCCGTCGCGCGGGCCGCGCTCGGCGTCGCGGACGTCGGCGAGCAGCATCGCCAGACCGACGACCAGGGCGACCTTCGCCAGCTCGGCCGGCTGCACCTGGAAGCCGCCACCGACCACGATCCACGAGTGGGCGCCGTTGATCGTGGAGCCGAGCGGCGTGAGGACGGCGACCAGCCCCAGGCACGACGCGCCGTAGACGACGGGGGCGTACGCCTGCAGCGACCGGTAGTCGACGAGCATCGCGACGCTCGCCAGCGTCATCCCGATGACGGCGTTGATGAGGTGGCGCTTGAGGAAGGCCTGGGGGTCGAGGTCGGCGTCGAGCATCCGCTGCCGGGTGGCCGACCAGACCAGCAACGAGCCCAGGCCGATGAGGGCGAGCACCGCGAGGCCGAGCACCCAGTCGAGGCGCCGCAGCGGGGAGTCGCGGCCTGTCGCCCGCTCGCGCAGTCCGGCGTCCCGGCGCCCGAGGCGGACGGGTGCGAGCACGGTCACGGTGCCGCCGCCGACGCGCCCGGGCGCCCGGTCGGCACCGTCGTGGGGAGGCGACCGCCCGGCAGCCCGCCCGGTCCGTAGATGCCGTCGTAGACCTCGCGCACCATCGGCGCCGCGACCGTGCCACCGGTGCCGCCCTGCGACACCATCCCGACCACGACGAGCTCGGGAGCGTCGGCCGGAGCGAACGACGCGAACCACGACGTGTCCTGCTTGCCCGCGACCTCCCCCGTGCCGGTCTTGCCGGCGACGGCCACGGGCGAGCCGGCGAACGCGCCCGCCGCCGTGCCCCCCGGCTGCGTCACGCCGGCGAGGGCCTCGCGGACGTAGCCGAGGACCTCCGCCGAGGCGGGCACGGTGGACCGCACCACGGGCTCGATCTCCCGCACGGCGCCGGACGGCGACACCAGCGCCCGGGCGACGTGCGGCTCGAGCAGCCGCCCGCCGTTGGCGATCGCGGCGTAGACGGTCGCCAGCTGCAGCGGGGTCACCAGCGTGTCGCCCTGCCCGATGGCGAAGTTGGTGGCGTCGCCTCCCCGGAAGCGGTGACCGTCCTCGCAGTACTCCTCGTTGGCCCGACGTCGCTCCGGGGACAGCTCGGGGTTGACGGCGCCCTTGCACCGGTTGTCGCGCGTCTGCTCCCACAGCGCCTGCTTGTAGGCGCGGTCGGCGATGGTGCCGCGCCGCTCGCTCGGCAGGTCGACGCCGGTGCGCTGGCCGAGCCCGAAGGCCTGGGCCATCCGCACCATCGGGTCCTTCGGGTCGTCGACCGGCCGGTTGCCCCCGTCGCGCTGCCACTGCTCGTAGGCGAACTTGTAGAAGACCGTGTCGCACGACTTCACGAGCGCCTGCCGCAGGTCGACCGTCCCGAGCGGCGCCGAGTCGAAGTTGCTCTGGCCGGTGGGGCCGTAGACCCCCGGGCACGGGAAGCGGCCGTGCAGCGGGTAGTCACCGCTCTCGACCGCTCCCACCGTCGAGACGACCTTGAAGGTCGACGCTGGGGCGTACGCGCCCTGGATCGCCCGGAAGACCAGCGGCGCGCCCTTGTCCTCGTCGACGAGCTCGGCGTACTCCGCCGGCGACGCGCCGCCGACGAAGACCGACGGGTCGTAGGACGGGTAGCTGGCCATGGCCACGACCCGTCCGGTCTTGGCCTCCAGGACCACCACCGAGCCGGAGTCGGCCTCGAGCCGCTTGCCCGACCCGCGGGCGCGCAGGGTCCGCGCCCGGTCGATGGCGCCCTGCAGCGCCTTCTCCGCCACCGCCTGGACGCCGGCGTCGAGGGAGAGCACGAGCGTGTCGCCGGGCACCGGCGGGGTCGAGCCCGAGGTGCCGGCCACCCCGCCGAGACGGTCGACCAGCAGCTCGGTGACGCCGTCCCTGCCGCGCAGCGCCGACTCGTAGGTCGCCTCCACGCCGGCGCGGCCGACGAGCGCGGTCGAGGACACCCCCTCGTACGCCGGCTCCTTCGTCTCGGCGGGGCTGATCGGGCCGAGGTAGCCGAGCAGGTGGGCCGCGAGCGTGCCGCGCGGGTAGTCCCGCACCGCGGCGAACTCGGCCCGCACGCCCGGGAACTCCTCACGGCGCTCCTCGATCCGCAGCACCCGACGCAGCCCCGCCGCGTCGCTCGCGTCGTACTCCGCCACGGGGACCGGCTGGTACGGCGAGCCGCGCCAGCACGGCGCGACGACCTCGCCGCCGCAGGGCGTGATCGACCGGGCGAGCTCGTCGGCCGGCGTGCCGATCACCGCGGCCAGCCGGTCGAGCACTGCCCGACCGTCGTCCGGCTGGCGCAGGAGGGTCGACCGGCTGACGGAGACCACCAGGGCGCTGCGGTTGCGCACCAGCGGAGCGCCGCGGACGTCGAGGACCTCACCGCGAGGAGCCGCCTCGACGACGGGTCGCACCCGGTTGGCGCTGGCCGCCTGGGCGTAGTCCTGCCCGCCCGTCACCTGCAGGGCGACGAGCCGGCCGAACAGGGTGACCAGCAGTGTGAGGACGAAGACCCGCAGGACGAACAGGCGCGGACGAGAGCGGTCGGTCACGGGCACCCATCGTGTGTTCACCAGCGGCGGAGCGGGTCCTGACCGAGGCGTCGCACCAGGGCACCGACCACCGGCACGACGAACGGGGTCAGGAGCACACAGTAGGGGACCGTGCCGAGAAGAGCGGTCAACCAGGCGTGTCCGTCGATGCGCGCGTCACCGAGCAGCAGGCCCTCGACGGCGTAGACCGTCACGGCCCCGGCGGCGCTCAGCGCGACCACCCCGAAGGGCACGAGCGTCGACCGGTCCCCGGTCGCGCCGTAGGACGGGTCGTCGTGCACGAGCCCCGCGAGATAGCCCACCAGCGCCAGGACCAGGGCGGTACGGCCCAGCTCGTGGTCGGCGCCGAGGTCGGCCAGCAGTCCCGCCGCGAAGCCGGTGAGCGTGCCGGACCGCGGCCCCTCGGCGAGGGCGAAGGCGACGACGAGCACGAGCAGCAGGTCGGGCGCTCCCCCGGGCAGCGGCAGCCGGGCGAGGACCGTCGACTGCAGCAGCACCGCCGACAGCACCGTCGCCACCGAGAGCAGCAGGCGGCGGACCGTCACGGGACGGTCCCGAGCGGGCGGCGGGCCGCGGTCATGGCCGCGGCGAGGGCTGCAGCGGCACCCGGGGAGTGCCGCGCGGCGGCTCGGTCACCACCCCGACGAGGTCCACCGACGTCACGTCGACGTACGGCCTGACGCGGGCGGTCGTGACGGGGCTGCCGGCGCCCGGCTCGACGGAGGTCACCCGCCCGACCGGGACGCCGGGGACGAACGTGTCGGAGCCCGTGGTGAGCAGCGCGTCGCCTGTGCGGACCTCGCCCCCCTCGACCAGCGCGAGCTCGAGCCCGTCGCCGGAGCCGGTGGCGAGCCCGACCGTGCCCTCCCGGGTGAGGCGGGCGCCGACGGTGAACCCCGGGTCGGTCAGCAGCAGGACGGTGGAGGTGAAGGGTCCGACCCGCAGCGTCCGGCCCAGCAGTCCCTCACCGGTGACGACGGTCTGGCCGGGCTCGACACCGTCCTGGCTGCCGGCGTCGATCGTCACGGTCGACTCGAAGCCGAAGGTCGAGCCGACCGCGGTCACCCGCGCCGGGACCATCGGGTAGGTGCCGTAGTCCTTGAGCCTGAGCAGCGCGTCGAGCTGCGCGACCCTGCGCCGGAGGTCCTCGGTGCGGCGCAGCTCGGCGCGCAGCCGGTCGTTGTCCGCCCGCAGCCGGGCCTGCTCGTCGGAGTCGCCGCCGAGCACCGCTCCGGCGCGCCGGGCGACGCCGCCGAGCGCCCGCTGCGCCGGTCCGAGGGCGGCGTCCGCGCCGCGCCGGAGAGCGTCGAACGGCGAGCCGTTCCCGCTGCGGGCGTCCAGGGCGGTGAGGGTGAAGGCCGTGAGCAGCAGCAGGACGAGCAGCAGCCGCGGGCCGCGCACGCGCTAGTGGCGCGCTTCGGAGATGAGGACCTGCCGCAGGGCCTCGAACTCCTCCACGCACCTGCCGGCCCCGATCGCGACCGAGTCCAGCGGGTTGTCGGCGATGTGGATCGGCATGGCGGTCTCGTGCCGCAGCCGCTCGTCCAGGCCCTTGAGCAGCGCACCTCCGCCGGTGAGGACGATCCCGCGGTCCATGATGTCGCTCGACAGCTCGGGCGGGCACTTGTCGAGCGTCGTCTTGACCGAGTCGATGATGGCGTTGACCGGCTCCTCGATCGCCTTGCGGACCTCCTCGGCGCTCACGACGATCGTCTTGGGCAGTCCCGACACGAGGTCACGGCCGCGGATCTCGGCGTGCGGCTCGTCGGGCATCGGGAACGCCGACCCGACGGCGATCTTGATGTCCTCGGCGGTGCGCTCGCCGAGCATCAGCGAGTACTCCTTCTTGACGTAGTTGATGATCGCCGCGTCGATCCGGTCACCGCCGGTGCGGATCGACTGGCTGGTGACGATCCCGCCGAGGGAGATCACGGCGACCTCGGTGGTGCCGCCGCCGATGTCGACCACCATGTTGCCGGTCGGCTCGTGCACCGGCAGTCCGGCGCCGATCGCCGCGGCCATCGGCTCCTCGATGATGTAGACCTTGCGCGCGCCGGCCTGGTAGCCGGCGTCCTTGACGGCCCGCTGCTCGACGCCGGTGATGCCGCTCGGCACGCACACGACGATGCGGGGCTTGGCGAAGTGCCGTCGCTTGTGCACCTTCTGGATGAAGTAGCGCAGCATGCGCTCGGTCGTCTCGAAGTCGGCGATCACACCGTCGCGCAGCGGCCGGATGGCAGTGATGTTCGCCGGCGTGCGGCCGATCATCCGCTTGGCATCGGTGCCGACCGCCACGATGCCGCCGGTCGTCGTGTTGAGGGCGACGACCGACGGCTCGTTCAGCACGACGCCCCGGCCGCGGACGTAGACCAGCGTGTTGGCGGTCCCGAGGTCGACGGCCATGTCCCGGCCGAGGAACGACAGCGACGACGTGCTGCTCGTCATGCGCGAGGAGACCTTCCGGTCGTACGAGGGGTCGTGCGGGCGCCGCGGCGGACCCGGGGGCCGGCGGGCGCCGCTCGTGCTGCGCGGAGGTCGGGGGGCTAGAGGTCGGGGAAGAAGATGCCGATCTCGCGGGTGGCCGACTGCTCGGAGTCCGAGCCGTGCACGAGGTTCTGGCCGATCTCCAGCGCGTAGTCGCCGCGCAGGGAGCCGGGGGTGGCCTCCGTCGGGTTGGTGACGCCCATGAGGCGGCGTGTGCCGGCGACGGCGTTCGGCCCTTCGACGACCATCGCGACGAGCGGGCCGCCGGTGATGAAGTCGACCAGCTCGCCGAAGAACGGGCGCTCGCGGTGCTCGCCGTAGTGCTCCTCGGCCGTGGCTCGGTCGAGGGTGCGCAGCTCCATCGCGACGAGCGTCAGCCCCTTCTTCTCCAGCCGCGAGATGACCTCGCCGGCGAGGCCGCGGCGTACGCCGTCGGGCTTGACGAGGACGAGGGTGCGCTGCACGGAGGTTCTCCTTGGACGACGTCGGGCGGTAGCAGCACGCTACCGGGGCAGGGCCTCCGCGACCGCGTGACAGGCGGGCGTCGCCGTCCGTGCCGCCGCGCCGGAGGCGGCTCAGGGGGTCCGGCTGCTCGACACGCCGGGCGTGTCCCGCAGCGGACGACCCCCGGGCCGGGCCGGCCGGCGGGGCCGCCCGCCTGCGGTGACCCGCTGCTCGACACACCCGGCGTGTCCCGCAGCGGACCACCCCGGGCCGGGCGTCCGGCGGGGACCCACCCGCTCAGGGCGACCTGCTGCTCGACACACCCGGCGTGTCTCGCACCGGACCACCCCTGCCGGGCCGTCCGGCGGGGACCACCCGCTCAGGGCG
>CADCUE010000289.1 GCA_902805805.1 uncultured Frankineae bacterium
TCACGGTTCCGTGAGCAGCCTGTGCACATCCGGGCAACGCAAAGGACCCGCCACCTCGGTGACGGGCCCTCTGACCTGGTACTTCGTGGTAGCGGGGGCAGGATTTGAACCTGCGACCTCTGGGTTATGAGCCCAGCGAGCTACCGAGCTGCTCCACCCCGCGTTGCTGTGTCGCCAAGACTAGATGACCCACGGTGCCCGGTGCAAACGCCGCGAGCGGTCTCCCGGCTTGCCGGCCCCCGCGGCGCCAGCGAGCATGGACAGCGATGTCGATGCCCCGCCAGCCCGGACGCGCCGCCCGCCTGCAGGCGGCCCTCGACCGGGACGGCGCGACCTGCATCTGGTGCGGCCGGCAGCTCAGCACCCGAGTGCCGGCGACGACCGAGCACGTGGTGCCCCGGGTCAAGGGGGGCCCGTCCTGGGCGGAGAACGAAGTGGCCGCCTGCCGCCGGTGCAATTCCCAGCGCGGGCACCTCGGACCGGTCGACTGGTACGAGGAGTGCGCCCGCCGGGGCTGGCAGCCGGACGGGCCGCGGCTGTCGGCTGCCCTGAGCGCGCTGGCCGACGCCATCGAGCAGCGCGGCGGCCAGCGCCGGGCCCGGCCCTACCTCGGAGCGCAGCTGCGGCGCCTCGAGCGCCGCGGCCACCTCGCTCCCTGACCGTCCCGCACGAGGACGGGCCGGTCAGCCGGCGGGGGACGGTGCGGGCGTCGCACCGCCCGTGGCCGCCAGCCGGTCGAGGGCCACCCGCAGACGCTCCTGCGCCTGCCCGTACGCCGCGAAGTCGTTGTTCCGCAGCGCGGCCTGCCCTGCCTCGA
Source organism: uncultured Frankineae bacterium (assembly GCA_902805805.1). Next base: position 818 of record CADCUE010000289.1, read on the forward strand.
ACGCAGCCGTGGCCTCGGCGATCAGCGACGCGACGTCACCGGCCGGCGGCGCACCCGTCGGCCCGGGCGTCGGCGTAGCGGTGCCGCCCGGCTCGTCCGGGGGCGGGGGCGGTGTGGTGTCCGGCTCGGCCGGCGCCTGGGCGCCGAACAGGTCGGCCAGCGAGCGGGCGAGCGTCGTGTCGGCGGCCACCTCGTTGCCGTAGCTCACGAGCACGCGCTGCAGCGTGGGGAAGCTCTCGCCGCCCTGGGCCCGCACGTACACCGGCTGCACGTAGAGCAGCCCCTGCCCCGCAGGCAGGGTGAGCAAGTTGCCGAAGGTCACCTCCGCGCGGTTCTGCCGGAACGGGAACAGCGACTCCGCGACGACCTGCTCGGACACGAACTGGTTCGCTACCTGGCCCGGACCGTTCGGCGGGTCCTGCCGCGGGAACTGCAGCACGCGGATCGTGCCGTAGTCCTCGGGATCGGAGGAGACCGATGCGAAGGCGGCCAGGTTCGGCCGGTTCAGGCCGTTGAACGAGGTCGACAGGCGGAAGCTGCGCGCGTCCTGGCCGGGGAACTGCAGCAGCGAGTAGAACGGCGGCTGGGACGGCCCGTCGGCGACGGCGTCCACGACCGACTGCCCCTGAGCCGCCTGCGGCTGGGCGTTGCCGACTGCGGCGGCGTTGGCGTCGTTGAGCGCGTCGGCCGGGTCGGCCGGGACCTCCCAGAAGTCCTCCCGGGTGTAGAACTCGTCGGCCGCCGTCACGTGGTAGCGCGTGAGCAGCTCGCGCTGCACCTTGAACAGGTCCTCCGGGTAGCGCAGGTGGGCGCGCAGCTCGTCGCTGATCTCGCTCTCCGGGCGGACCAGGTCCCCGCCGAAGGCCTTGTTCCACGACCGCAGGACCGGGTCGGGGTCGCCGAACTCGTACAGCGTGACGGTCCCGTCGTAGGCGTCGACGGTGGCCTTGACCGAGTTGCGCACGTAGTTGACCTGCGCGCGCAGGGCCACTCCGCTGCCCTGGCTGTCCGCGGTCGCCCGCCCGAAGTTCGTCTTCTGGGAGTACGGGTAGCCGCTGCTGGTCGTGTAGCCGTCGACGATCCAGACGACCCTGCCGTCGACGGCCGCCGGGTACGGGTCGGTGTCGAGCTCGAGGAAGGGCGCGACCTTCTGCACCCGCTCGCGCGGCTCCCGGATGTACATCAGCCGGCTCTCGTCCTTGATGGCATCGGAGAGCAGCAGGTTCGGCTCGCGGTACTTCAGCGCGTACAGCAGCTTGTGGCCGATGCTGGACAGCTGCACGCCGCCGTCGCCGTCGTAGTTGAAGGTCGCCTGCCGGTCCGCGTCCTCCTCGGCCGCTCCGCCCTCCGGGACCTCCGCCCCGTCGACGCCGCCGATCGGACCGTCGATCTCCGGCTGCTCGCTGTTGACGATGGAGTAGCTCGGCGACAGCTCGCCGTAGTAGACGCGCGGCTGCTCCAGGCGGACGGGGCTGTCGGCGGAGTCGGGGTTGACGAAGCGCGGTCGCCCCTCCTCGTCCACCACGTCGGCGGGCGCCGCGATCAGGCCGTTGCCGTGCGTGTAGGCCAGGCGCTCGTTGATCCAGCTGCGCTGGTTGCTCGCCAGGTTGCGGATGTCGACCTCGCGGGCAGCCACGACGAAGTCCTGCTGCTCGCCGTCGACCTCGTAGCGGTCGATGTCGAGCGCGTTGTTCACCCCGAAGTAGAAGGTGCGGCGCTGCAGCTGCTCGAAGGTCGGCGCCAGCTCGTTCGGGTCGAGCAACCGCGCGCTGTCGACCCGCGAGGCCTCCCTGCGCAGCTGCTCCGGCGTGGCCTCCTGCGACGCCTGGTAGGGCGTCACCTCCGTGTCGGCGATGCCGTACGCCGCCCGGGTCGCCTCGATGTTGCGCTGGATGAAGGGCTGCTCGCGCTGGTCCTCGTTGGGCTTGACCCGGAACTGCTGGGTGTAGGCCGGGTAGACGCCGCCGATGACGACCGCGCTCACGACCAGCAGCGCGAGCGCACCGGCCGGCAGCAGGATGTTGCGCACGACGATGTTGGCGAAGAACAGCAGCGCGCAGATGACCGCGACGCCCATGAGGATGTTCTTGGCCGGCAGCACGGCGTTGACGTCGGTGAAGCCCGGTCCGTTGACGTAGCCGCGCTCGGAGAACGCCAAGCCGTAGCGGTCGAGGTAGTAGGCGAAGGCCTTGAGCAGCACGATCAGCCCCACGAGCACGGACAGGTGGGCCCGGGCAGCGGGGCTGACCTTCTCGCCGACCGTCTGCAGCCGCACGCCGCCGAACAGGTAGTGCACGACGGCCGCGGCGATCAGGGACAGCACGACGGCGGTGAGCAGGAAGCCCAGGACGAAGCGCTGGAAGGGGTAGGTGAAGGCGAAGTAGGACACGTCGCGCCCGAACTGCGCGTCCTCCACGCCGAACGACGTGCCGTTGCGCCACAGCAGCCAGGTCTCCCAACGGGCGGCAGCCGACAGCCCGGCGAACATGCCGAACACCCCGCTCCCGATGAACAGGATGCTGCGCAGGAACGGCTCGACGGCGACGCGGTAGCGCTCGAGGTTCTGCTGCTCGAGCGACATCGGGCGGAACGGCGGGCGCACCCGGTAGGCGATGGCGACGTTCGCGCCGATCACCAGCGCCATGAGCAGCCCGAAGCCGACGAACAGCAGCAGCCGCGTCGTCAGGACGGTCGTGAAGACGCCGGTGTAGTCGATGCTGCGGAACCACAGCAGGTCGGTGATCAGCGACACCACCACGCCGCCGAGCATGAGCACGACGGCCAGCACCACGAGGACGGGACCGAGCAGTCGGGGGCGGGCTGGCAGGCCCGCCCCGGGGGTGCGGACGGCCACAGCCACCTCAACTCTCTCCGGGGTTACGTACGACTCAACCCTTGCACAGGCCGTGTGGTTCCTCCTGCGCGTGACGACCGGCGAGACTGGTGTCATGAGCCTCCCCGGGGACCCCCTCAGCTCCCCCCTGCAGTCCGTCGTCGGCGAGGTCGAGGGACACGTGGCCGAGGCGGGCTGGGACCAGCCGCCCCAGCTGTTCGCGCTCGTGCAGACCGAGGAGCTGCTGCGCGCCGAGCCGCAGCTCGCCTCGACGATGGGCCTCGTGGCGGGCGATCCGGCCTCGCTCACGCCGATCGCCCAGGAGGCACTGGCCGACGGCCCGCTCGACGAGCAGCTCGCCCGGCTGGTCTTCGGCGAGGAGGTGCTCGGGGTCGTGCTCGCGCACGAGGTGGTCGTCCTCCCCCCCGCGGCCGAGGCGTCGCTCGTCGACGCCGAGGACCCGGCGAGCGCGGCGGCCGAGCACCCCGACCGTCGGGACGTGCGCATGGTCGTGGGCGTCACCCGTGGCGGCGGGCAGGCGTGCGTCCTGCGGCTGCGCGGACTGACCCCGGAGCAGGACGAGCGGGTGACCGGGCCCGACCTCGCACCAGCCCTCGCCGCCGCGCTGCTCGCCACCCTCGACGAGGCATGATCAGGCGCTGGGGCAGAGCTCCGGCTGCTCGCCCTTCCGCAGCGCCTCGAGCCCGGCCAGCGCCTGGCTCAACGACCCCACTTCCACCAGCGGCAGCCCGTCCGGAGCGGTGAGCACCGCCTCGGCGCAGTTGCCGGCGGGCACGAGGAAGGCGTCGGCGCCCTTGGCGTGCGCCGCGACGAGCTTCTGCGAGATGCCGCCGATCGGTCCGACCGTGCCGTGCGTGGTGATCTCGCCCGTCCCGGCGATGAACTTGCCGCCGGTGAGGGACGGCTTGCCGAGCTTGTCGAGGATGCCGAGCGCGAACATGAGCCCGGCGCTGGGCCCGCCGACGTCCTCGAGGGTGATCTTCACGTCGAACGGCGCGTCGACCGGCTCCTCCTGCGTCACGACGCCGATGACCGGCCGCGGCTCGCCGTCGTCCTCGGACGTGCGGGTGCGGATGTCGACGGTCCCGGGGCGGCCGGCGCGCTCGAAGCCGATGCGCACCACGTCGCCCACCTCGCCGCCGGCGACCGCGGCGCGCAGGTCGGCGGCGTCGCGCAGGGGCCGTCCGTCCACGCTGCGCAGGACGTCCCCCTCGCGCAGCAGCCCCGCCGACGGGGTCCCGGGCGGCACCTCCTGCACGCTGACCTCCGCGGTGCGCAGGCCCAGCTCGCGCGCCGCCGCCGAGACCGCGCTGTTCTGGGACACCTCCATCTGCTGCGAGGTCTCGCGGTCCACGTCCTTCTTGGTCTTCCCGGGCGGGTACACGACCTCGCGCGGGACCACGGCGCGGTTGCGGTCCAACCACCCGCCCAGCGCCTGCACCAGCGTCAGCTTGGACTGCACGCCCACCGTCGTCAGGTCCAGGCGCCCCTCGGTGGGGAAGGTCCGCCGGCCTTCGATCTCGAGCAGCGGCGTGCCGTCGAACTCGCCCAGCGTGTTGTACGTGGGACCCGGACCGAGGGCGACGTAGGGCACCCGGGCCTGCACCGCCCCGGCGCTCAGCAGCACGACGAGCACGCTCGCCAGCAGCAGGGTCAGGGTGCGCCGGGTCACCGTTCCAGCGTAGGTCTCAGGCCGGGGGCTCGCCGTCGGCTGGATCCGGCGGCCGGACCGACCCGCCCAGCGCCGCGCGGAAGCGCTCGTACTCCTGCACGGAGTCGGCCGTGTCCTGCGGTCCGCGCCGGCGGGACGTCCACGTCGACCAGGCGATGGCCGTCATGGTCGCGAGCGGCACCGGCAGCAGCCACAGCAACCAGTCGGGAGGCACCGGACGAGCGTACGGCGCCGACCCACACGGGAGAGGGACCCGTCAGGGCGTGCCGACCCACTCCTGCTCGCCGTCGTCGAACACCTGGCGCTTCCAGACGGGCACCTGCGCCTTGAGGTCGTCGATGAGCCGTCGCGCCGCCTCGAAGGCCTGGCCCCGGTGCGCCGCCGAGGCCGCGACGACCACGGCGACGTCCCCCACCGCCAGCAGCCCGGTCCGGTGCACGGCAGCCAGCCCGTGGACCGGCAGGTCCGCGGCCACCGCCTCGGCCACCGCGTGCAGCGCCCGCACCGCGTCCGGGTGCGCGACGTACTCCAGCTCACGCACCCCGCGCCCGCCGTCGTGGTCGCGGACCAGTCCGGTGAAGGACACGACCCCGCCGGCGGCCGGGTCCTCCACCGCGGCCAGGACCTCCGCCACGTCGAGCGGCGTGTCACGCAGCGCGAGCAGCCGCAGAACGGTCGGCGACGTCGTCATGCGAGGACGGTACGACGCCGTGCCGCGCGGCGACGAGGACGGTCGCGGCGTTCGCGCACGGCTGACCCGGCAGCGCCCGCGAGGTCGTCGGAGCAGGACCGTCCCGGCGTAGCGTGACGGCCATGACGAGCGTGCGCGCATGACCCGGCCACCCTTCGGCTTCGGCCCCCCCGACCGGCCCGACGAGCCCGGGGACGGGGACGACCCGTTCGGCCTGTCGGCGATGTTCGGCGGTGCCGGCGGGCCGTTCGGCGGAGACATGGGCAGCGTGTTCGCGCAGATGCAGAAGCTCATGAGCTGGACGGGCGGTCCGGTCAACTGGGACCTCGCCGACGAGGTGGCCACCGGCGCGACGCGGTCCGACGACGTCCCCGTCACGGCGGAGCAGAGCAGAGAGGTCGCCGATGCCTGCCGGCTGGCGGACCTGTGGCTCGACGCCGCGACGACGTTGCCGGCCAGCGGCGCGGACCCCCAGGCCTGGACGCGCACCGGGTGGGTGGCGGCCACCACGCCCGCGTGGAAGGCACTGGTCGACCCGGTCGCCGGCCGGGTCGTCGGTGCCATGGGCAACGCCCTGGAGCAGGGACTCGGCGGAGCGCTGGGCGGCGGGGGGCTGCCCGAGGGCCTGCCGCCGGAGGTCGCCGGGCTGCTCGGCGGTCTGGGCGGTGGCGCCGGGCTCGGCCCCCTGCGCGGGGTCATGGACCAGGTCGGGGGCTTCGTGTTCGGCGCCCAGGTCGGCCAGGCGCTGGGTGCGCTGGCCAAGGAGGTGCTGTCGGCGACGGAGATCGGACTGCCGCTGTCCACGCCCGGCAAGCCGGCGCTGCTGCCGGCCAACCTCGCGGCCTTCAGCGCAGGGCTCGAGGTCCCCGCCGACCAGGTCCGCCTCTACGTCGCTCTGCGCGAGCTGGCGCACCAGCGGCTGTTCGCGTCGGTCCCGTGGCTGCAGGCGCACCTGTTCGACGCGGTGGACGCGTACGCGCGCGGCATCGAGGTCGATCCGGGCGCCATCGAGCGGGCCGTCGGCTCCATCGACCCCTCCGACCCCGAGTCGATGCAGCGGGCGATGGGTGAGGGGCTGTTCGAGATCGAGCCGACCCCGGCGCAGCAGGCGGCGCTGGCACGGCTGGAGACGGCGCTGGCGCTGGTGGAGGGCTGGGTCGACGCGGTGGTCGACGCGGCCTGCTCCGCGACGCTGCCCTCGGCGGCCGCGCTGCGGGAGACCGTCCGGCGGCGGCGGGCCTCCGGGGGTCCGGCGGAGCAGACCTTCGCCACGCTCGTCGGCCTGCAGCTGCGTCCCCGGCGGCTGCGGGAGGCGGCGGCGCTGTGGGCGGCAGTGGCCGAGAACGGCGGCGCACAGGCACGGGATGCGCTGTGGGCGCACCCCGATCTGCTGCCGTCCGCGCAGGACCTCGACGATCCGGCCGGCTTCGTGGCGCGGACGGCCCCCGGGACCGCCTCCGAGACCGACTGGGACGCCGGTCTGCGCGACCTCGACAAGGACCTGGACGGGACGCTGGACGACGACGCCTCGGGTGGTCCCTCCGAGTCGTAGCGCCGCGGCTCCCCCGCGCCGGAGACGCGACCGGACTTCTTGCTGTCCACAACCGTGGGCACCCGTCACCGCAGGTCACGGGCTTGGTCGGGACCCCGCCCGCCCGTGGTCGAGCGGCTGGACAGAGGACGTCCACAGGGACACGCGCACCGTTCCCCACCCTGTCCACACCCCTGTCCACATGCTGTGGGTGAGCACGTTGACGATGGTCCGGACGGGCTCGTAGCGTCTGGACGACGGAGCCCCCCGGCGCTCCGGTCCCGTTCGCAAGGGGAAGGCGAACGGGCCCGGATGCCGGGGGGCTCCGTGGTGTCGTGGGCTTGGTGGTGTCGTAGGGCAGTGGTCTCGTGGGGCAGCGGTGACCTGTGCTGGTGGCTGAGGCCTAGCGGCCCGAGAAGACAGCGGGTCGCTTCTCGGCACGGGCGCGCAGCCCTTCCTGCAGGTCCGCCGTCGCGAGGGTGACCGGCTGTGCCAGCGCCTCCCACCGCAGGGCGTCCTCGAAGCTCGCATGACCGCCGTCCGCCAGAGCGATCTTGTGGAACCGCTGCGGCACCGGAGCGCCCGCCGCCACCTGCCCGGCGTGCTCCAGCGCCTTGTCGAGCAGCACGTCGTCGTCGTACACCGCGCTGGCCAGGCCGAGCCGGAGCATCTCCGGGGCGTCGACGACCCGACCGGTGAGCAGCAGCTCACGGGCGGCGGCGAGGCCGACCACCTCCGGCAGCAGGTAGGTCGTGGCCATGCCGGCGGCCATGCCCAGCTGGGCGAACGGGACGGTGAACTTCGCGGCCGCGCCGGCGTAGCGGATGTCGCAGGACAGGGCGAGGGCGCCGCCGGCACCGACGGCCGCCCCGTTGACGGCCGCGATGGACGGCACGTCGAGCGCCCGCAGTGACAGCCAGGTCGTGTAGAAGGGCAGCATCCGGTCGCGCAGGTCCGCAGGCGTCGCGTCCGGCTCGGCGGCCAGCCAGCTCACGTCTCCGCCGGCGCAGAAGGCCTTGCCCGCCCCTGTCACGACGACGCAGCGCACGCTCCGGTCGCCCTTGAGCGCGGCGACCGCGTCGGCCCACTCGGCGGTGAGCTCGGTCGTCATGGCGTTGCGCTTGTCCGGCAACGCCAGCGTCAGCAGCACGACTCCGTCGTCGTGCCGGTCCACGGTCAGGGCTGCGGCCACGGCTCGCTCCTCCGGTCGTCGAGATGGAGAGGCACATCGACCTCTCGGGGGCGCCTGAGGCTACGGCCACGCCCGGGCTCGCGACGCGGCGCGCGGTCGCAGCCCGGATCGATCGCCATCCGGGCTCCCGGGGCTACGCTGCCGACGGAACGCCCGCGCGCCAACCAGGCCGCGGACCTGCTGGGGCACGGCCCCGTCGACCCGAGTGGAGGACCGCGTGGCCGAGAGCTACAACGGTTACTGCGTGAAGTGCAAGGAGAAGCGCGACTTCGATGGCGAGGTGAAGGTGAGCGAGTCCGGTCGCCGGATGGCGCAGGGCCCGTGCCCGGTCTGCGGCACCAAGATGAACCGGATCCTCGGCAAGGCCTGAGCACTGCTCTGGCACGACCTGCGGCGCGGCCCTCCGGGGCCGCGCCGTTCGTCGTCCTGCCCGTCATCCCGCGGGCGTGGAAGAGCTCCCGTCCGCTCCTGGGTCCTCGGCGATCTGGTCGAGCAGTGCGGCGAGCGGCGACGGTGCGGCGAGCATCGCGAGGTGGCCACCCGGGACCTCGTGCAGGACCGGGGCGCTCAGGCGAGCGAGACCGCGTGCCTGCGACTGCTGGGACATCGCGCGGTCGTCGGCCGCCGTCACCACGTGCACGGGGACGGTGAGCTCCGCCGTCGGGACCCGGTCGGCCAGCAGGCCACGCGGCTCGGGCACACGCCGGTCGAGGACGAGCGCCGTCGCCTGCTCGTCGAGGTCGGCGCACATCACGCGCAGCGTCTCGCCGCGAGGTGACAGCGTCCCCGCCGGCCGCAGCCGGTAGAGCACCTGCAGCAGGAGCCGCGCCGGCAGGGGCTGCAGGTCGATGAACGACCGACCCGGCTCGGGCACCGTGGCGGCGACGAACACGACGGCCGCGATCCGCGTCGCGAGCGCGCCGGCGACGGCTGGGGCCAGGACCCCGCTCGCCGAGTGGACGACCAGCACGATCCGGTCCGCCGCGGTCCACCCCTCCACCTCGCGCACCACGTGGTCGACGTGGCCCTGCAACCTCAGCGCCCGCAGATCCGCGGCGGACGAGTCCCGGCCGGGGAGGTCGACCACCAGTGCGGGATGTCGCAGCAACGGAAGGAGGCGCTGCCAGATCCACCCGCCGAGCTCGCTGCCGTGCAGCAGCACCAGACCCGTCGTTGCGCTCATCGGCCACTCCCGTCCTCGACGTGCCGGACGGTACGCGGGGCCACCGACGGTCCTGGGCCGGCCAGCGGCGGCGATGGCTGACGCTGTGGACGGCCGGCGCTCCCTGTGGACGCCCGGCGCGGCCGGCGGCTCGCGGTGTCAGCCTCGACCTCCCCGAGCTCCTGGAGGTCCACGTGCGGCCCGTCCTGACTCCCGCCGTGTCACCCCTCTGGCGGGACTCCCGGACCCTGCAGCTCGGCCGCGGCAGCGGCCGGTCGGCGGTCGTGCGAGGCCTCGACGCCTCGCTCAGGGCGAGTCTGCGGCTGCTCGACGGCACGCTCGACCGTGCCTCGTTGATCCGGACCGCCGGGACGCAGGGCTGTCGGCCCGAGCACATGGGGGCGCTGCTGGACCTGCTCGACCACACCGGACTGCTCGACGACGCGGGCCAGGACCGCGCCTGCACTCAGGGGCTGACCCCGTTGGAGCGGGCCCGGCTGTCCGCCGACACCGCGTCCCTGGCGCTGGTGCGCGGGGACGGTGGCCAACCGGCGATCGAGCTGCGCTCTGCGGCGTCCGTGGTCGTCGTCGGCGCCGGACGGGTCGGCGTGCCGCTGGCGCTCGCCCTCGCCGCAGCCGGGATCGGGGCCGTGGACGTGCTGGACGACGGGCTCGCCCGACCGGAGGACACGGGAGTCGGAGGTCTGCCACTGGAGGTCGTGGGACGGCCGCGAGGACACGCGGCGCGCGACCTCCTCCGCCGCACCGCTCCGTCCATGCCGCAGACGCCGGTCGACCGGCCCGACCTCGTCGTGCTGGCGGACGCCCACGGCGAGCCGCCGGCGCACGGTCGCGACCTGGTGCTGGACGGCACCCCCCATCTGCGGGTCGAGGTGCGGGACAGCACCGGGGTCGTGGGCCCGCTGGTGCTGCCGGGGCGCACCCCCTGCCTGCGCTGTCTCGATCTCACCCGGTGCGACCTCGATCCGGCCTGGCCCGCGCTGGCGGCACAGCTCGCCGCATCGAGCACGGGCTCGGCGGCCTGCGACGGACCTCTCGCGCTCGCGGTGGCTGCCCAGGGCGCGATGCAGGTGCTCGCCATGGTGGACGGCACGACGGATCCGGCCACGCTCGGCGGCACGGTGGAGATGGCCGTGCCCGACTGGCGGTGGCGCCGGCGCAGCTGGCCGCTGCACCCCGACTGCGGGTGCGCCGCCGAGCTCGAGTGACGGACCGAGAACTCAGAACGGCGGTGGGTCATCGCCGTCGTCCTGGTCGTCCGCCCGGTCGGTCCTGGCGTCTACGGCGTCGTCACCCCGGGACGTGTCGCCGGAGAGTCTGCCGCGGAGCGCGCCCCTGTCGTCCCTTGCAGGTCCACCGGACGCGCGCCGATCATCCTCGTCGTCCGGGAGGTCGGTGCGGCTCAGCAGCTCGGCGTCGGGGCAGGGCTCGACCGTCGGTGGTGGTCGCAGTGGCGGCAGGTCGGTGTGCAGTTCGACGTGCGGTGGCGGTGCGTGCGGTCCGGGACGGGTGTAGACCCGACCCGCCAGCCCGCAGAGCGGCCCGCTGCCCACACGAAAGGGTGTGACACGCGAGCCTCGTGCGGCGCCGGCCCCTCCGGAGGGCGACACTGTTGGAGTGAGCGACATCCCACGGCGCGCCGTGACACGGTCGGCCAAGCTGGCCGGCCTGCCGCTGGGCGTCGCGGGACGGGCGACCATCGGTCTGGGCAAGCGCCTCGGTGGCCGGCCGGCCGAGGCGGTCACCGCCGAGCTGCAGGCGCGCACGGCCGAGCAGCTGTTCCAGGTGCTGGGGCAGCTCAAGGGCGGCGCCATGAAGCTCGGTCAGGCGCTGTCGGTCTTCGAGGCGGCGCTGCCCGAGGACCTGGCCGCTCCGTACCGGGCCGCTCTGACCAAGCTGCAGGAGGCCGCGCCACCGCTGCCCGCGGCGACGGTGCACGGCGTGCTGGCGCTGGAGCTGGGCCCCCGCTGGCGCGAGCTGTTCGCGCACTTCGACGACCGGCCGGCCGCCGCGGCCAGCATCGGCCAGGTGCACAGGGCCGTGTGGGCCGACGGCCGGGAGGTGGCCGTCAAGATCCAGTACCCCGGTGCCGGGCCGGCGCTGCTGTCCGACCTCCGGCAGCTCAGCCGGGTGGCCCGCCTGTTCTCCGTCTTCACCCCCGGGCTCGACGTCAAGCCGCTCATCGAGGAGCTCGAGGCGCGGGTGACCGAGGAGCTCGACTACCGGCTGGAGGCGGAGGCGCAGGAGACCTTCGCCGCGGCGTACGACGGCGACCAGGAGATCCGCGTCCCCGACGTCGTGACCGGGACCGAGCGGGTCCTCGTGACGGAGTGGATGGAGGGCGTCCCGCTGTCGCACACCATCCGCGAGGGCACCCCGGAGGAGCGGGACCGAGCCTCGCTGCTGCTCGCCCGGTTCCTGCTGTCCGGCCCCGTGCTCGCGGGTCTGCTCCACGCCGACCCGCACCCCGGCAACTTCCGCCTGCTGCCCGACGGGCGGCTGGGCGTCATCGACTTCGGTGCCGTCAACCGCCTCCCCGACGGCTCCCCCGAGCCGATCGGCCGGCTGGCGCGGCTCGCCCTCGCCGGCAGGGCCGACGAGGTCCTGGCCGGCCTGCGTGCGGAGGGCTTCGTCAAGGGGTCGATCGACGTGGACGCCGACGAGGTGCTCCGCTACCTGCTGCCCCTGCTGGAGCCGGTCGACCAGCCGACGTTCCGCTTCAGCCGGGCGTGGCTGCGCGAGCAGGCCATCCGCATCGGCGACCCCCGGTCGCCGGCGGCGCAGCTCGGCCGCCAGCTCAACCTGCCGCCGTCGTACCTGCTCATCCACCGCGTCACGATGGGGACCATCGGCGTGCTGTGCCAGCTCAACGGCCAGGCGGACTACCGCTCCGAGCTCGAGCGCTGGCAGCCCGGCTTCGCCACCTCCGCCTAGCGCCGAACGTCGTTCAGCCCGGTCCTCGGTAGGAGAACCGCGGCACGCCCGGCGCGGCCTCCCCGAGGAAGTCGTCGGCCGTGCGGACCGCCAGGCGCGGACCGGCCACGTCGTACAGCGGGACGTAGACGACCACCGTGCGGCCCTCGTGGTCGGCGTCGTGGCCCAGGCCCAGGACGAGGTAGTCCCGGCCCTTCCAGTGGCGCCAGACCCCCGCCGGCACGTCGGGCAGGCTCACCAGTGCTCCTCGTCGAGCTGAGCCTCCATCGACCGGACGTGCCGCCGCGTGCAGGCCTCGCACACGCTGGCTGCCCCGCGCGGACCCTGCGACGTCGACCAGGTCAGCGGCGCGGGCGCCGCGACGGACAGGTGGCACACGGCGCAGGTGACGCTCGCCGCCTCCGAGGCGGGCCGGGAGTCAGCCACGGCTCAGGCGTCGAGGTCGGCCAGGGCCGCGCGCAGCAGCTGCAGGCCCTTGCGCGCGAGCGCGTCGGCATCGGCCACCTCGGCGTCCAGCTCCATCGCGGCACCCACCGGTCCCTCGGCGTAGCCGTGCGCCGCGACGACGGCCGCCCGCTCGGGGGCCGGCAGCGCCGCCAGCGCCCGGTCGAGGCGGTCGAGCAGCTCGGGGTGGGACAGCTCGGGCTCGTCGGCCGCCACCGCCTCGACGACGTGCGAGGGCAGCGGGCGGCAGCGCGGAGGTCGTTCGGCGGTCACTCGTCTCCTCTCGGCGGGCAGAACCACGACAGCCGCCCCGGTCGCCCGGAGCGGCTGTCGCGTGCCTTCCCGTCAGGTCGCCTCACGGCGGTGCGTCGCTCGTAGCGACATTTTTGGGACCGGGGGCCATGTATCGGGTCGGCACCACCATGAAACAGCATGCTCTCGGATCGTGTTCCCCCGACCGGGTGAGTCAGGGCGCGGACTACGCGTCCGGCGCCGTCGTCGGCGGCACCGGCAGCTCGGGGGCAGCAGGTGCAGACCCCTGCCCGCCCGAGGAGGCGCCGCTCTCGTCGTACGAGCCCTCGCCCGAGGCGGGAGCCGCCGGAGCCGGCACCGCGGTGGCCGGGGCGGACTCGCCCGAGCCCGTCACCGGAACGGGAGCCGGAGTCGGCGCCAGTGCGGAGGCGTCCGACGGATCCGCAGCCGGGGCCGGGACGTCCGCCGCCGGCACCGGCCCGGCGGCCAGCGGGATGTTGGCCGGGACCAGCACGGTCTCGCTCGCCTCACCAGCCGGACCCGGAGCGGGCGTCACGGGAGCCGTCTCGCCTGCTCCCGGACCACGGCGGTCGCGCCGGGACTCCCCAGCACCGGCCTGCCCAGCACCGGCCTGCCCAGCGCCCGCACCGGCCGGTACGGGCGCGCCACCCTCGCCGCGCCCCCGCCCGCGCCGCGACTTGGGCCGGCGCTCCTCGCCAGGACCTGCCGGGCCGCCGTGCTGCGGGCCTGCGTGCCCGCCGGGTCCGCCCGCGTGCTGACCCCCGCGGGGCTGCCCGCCCGGACGCCGGGAGGGGCCACCCATGTCCATCGCGCCCGCCAGGCCGTACTCCTGCACCAGCAGCTCCAGCTTGACCTGCTCGGACGGCTCCGCGGTCTCGGCCTTGCCGGTGGCGAGGTCGCGCAGGGCGTCGAGCCGCTGCCGGCGGCGACCGGGGTCGTCGGTGCTGTGGGTGAGCAGGACGGCGTGCGCCATGCACGTCGCCGTGCCGGACACCGCCGTCACGGCCTCGCGGACGAGGGCCAGATCGGCGATGCAGGGAGCGCAGTAGGAAGAGGTCACCGGAGCACGGTACGACCTGGCTCCACCGGCTTGCGCAGGAGCGGCGCTCAGGCCCCGACGGCGTGGAAGCCGCCGTCCACGTGGACGATGCTCCCGGTCGTCTTGGGGAACCAGTCCGACATCAGGGCGACGCACGCGCGGGCCGTCGGCTCGGCGTCCATGACGTCCCAGCCCAGGGGCGCCTTCTCCGACCAGACGTCCTCGAACGTCGAGAAGCCGGGGATGCTCTTGGCCGCCATCGTCTTGATCGGCCCGGCCGCGACGAGGTTGCTGCGCACCCCGTGCTCACCCAGGTCGCGGGCGAGGTAGCGGTTGGCGGACTCCAGCCCGGCCTTGGCCACGCCCATCCAGTCGTAGGCCGGCCACGCCACCGAGGCGTCGAAGTCCAGGCCGACGTACGAGGACCCGGCCGGCATCATCGGCAGGCAGGCGCGGGCCAGCGCGGGGTAGGACCAGGTGGAGACCTGCAGCGCTGTCGCGACGTCGCTCCACGGGGTGTCGAGCACCCCTTGGCCGAGGCACGACGGAGGCGCGAAGCCGATCGCGTGCAGCACGCCGTCCAGGACGTCGGCGTGCTCGCCGACCCGCTCGGGCAGGGCCGTGAGGTCGGCCTCGCTGGTGACGTCGAGCTCGACGACCGGCGGCTCGCCGGGCAGCCGCTTGGCGATGCGCCCGGTGAGGGAGCTCGTACGGCCGAAGGCCGACAGCACGACCTTCGCACCCTCCTCGGCGGCCAGGCGGGCGACCGAGAACGCGATGGACCGGTCGGTCAGCACTCCCGTGATGAGCACGGTCTTGCCCTTGAGCAGGTCGGTCACGAGGCCTCCAGGTGGTCGGCGAGGGCGGCCTGCACGCGGGCGGCGTCGGTCCAGAAGACGCCCCCCTCGGGCAGGGAGAGCAGCGAGGCGTTGGGCAGGAGACCGGCGAGCTCCTCGGCGAGCGCGAGCGGGTGCAGCGGATCGGCCACCTGGCCGACGACCAGCGTCGGTGCGGTGATGCGGCTCAGGACGGACCGGTCGGCCAGCGGCCGGTCCTCCCCCCGCGGCACCGGCGCAGGTCGGGTGACGAGGTCCTGCGCGCGACGCCCGAGCAGCAGCGACACCCCCCGCCGGTCGCGCAGCTGCTCGGGGACCTCCGCGAGCAGCAGGGCGGTCGCCGCTTCGGCGTCGCCGCGGTCGATCGCGTGCCCGAGCGAGCGCAGGCGCAGGGTCGCGCCGTCGGCCCGGGTGGAGTCGAGCGCGGCCGGCAGCACGAAGGCCAGCCGGTCGAAGCGCTCGGGGTCGTCGCGCAGCACCCGCAGCAGCGCGCCGCCACCGAGCGACAGCCCGACGCAGGACGTCGCCCCGACGTGGTCCGCGACGGCGCGGATGTCGTGGGCCAGCACGTCGTAGTCCCAGCCGCCGTCCAGGGCGTCGCTGCCGCCGTGTCCGCGGAAGCTGAGCAGCACCCGCGTGCCCGCCACCTTGGAGGCGAGCGGGCGGGTCTCCGAGCGCCCTCCACCCAGCCCGTGGGCGAACAGCGTCACGGGCCCACCGGAGCCGAGGACGGTGTACTCGACTCCCTGCACGAGCCCGTCGGTCAACGCGGTCACGTCAGGTCCTCCCACTGCCGGCGACCAGGCGCCGGCTCACTTCGTGAGGACCAGCGAGACGTCGTGCCCGCCGAAGCCGAAGGACGTGCTCAGGGCCACGTCGTGCGCGTGCTCGCGGTTGACCGTCCGCACGGCGTCGACGTCGGCGTCGTCGTCCTGGTCCTCCAGGTTGCGGATCGCCGGGACGACACCGCTCTTGAGCGCCAGGACGGCGGCGATCGCCTCGACCGCGCCGGCGGCGCCGAGCAGGTGACCGGTGCAGGACTTCGGCGCCGTCACCGGCGGTCGGTGGCTGCCGAGCGCCAGGTTGAGCGCGCGCGCCTCGGCCAGGTCGCCGAGCGGCGTCGACGTGGCGTGCGCGTCGACGTGACCGACCTCGGACGGCGAGACACCGGCGTCGCGCAGCGCGGCCTCGATGCTGCGTGCGGCGCCCGTACCTGCCGGGTCGGGAGCGGTGACGTGGTGGGCGTCGCTCGCGAGCCCCGCACCGGCGAGCCGGCCGTGGACCTGCGCACCGCGGGCCGCCGCGTGCTCCTCGGTCTCCAGGACCATGACGCCGGAGCCCTCGCCGAGCACGAACCCGTCACGGCCCTTGTCGTACGGGCGGCTCGCCGCCGCCGGGTCGTCGTGCCGCGTCGACAGCGCCCGCATCTGCGCGAAGCCCGCGAGGGGCAGCGGATGCACGCACGCCTCGGCGCCACCGGCGACGACGACGTCGACGCGGCCGGAGCGCAGCATGTCCAGCGCGAGGGCGAGCGCCTCGGCACCGGACGCGCAGGCGCTCACCGGGCAGTGCACGCCACCGCGGGCGCCGATCTCGAGACCGACCGTGGCGGCCGGGCCGTTGGGCATGAGCATCGGGATCAGGTGCGGGCTGACGCGCCGCGGTCCCTTCTCCCGCAGGACCTCGTTCTGGCCGAGCAGCGTCAGGGCGCCGCCGATGCCCGAGCCGAGGACGACGGCGAGCCGCGTGGGCTCGACCTCCGGCGCACCGGCGTCGGCCCAGGCCTCGCGCGCCGCGACGAGCGCGACCTGCTGCACCCGGTCCAGCGTGCGGGCCTCGACGCGCTCCAGGCGGCCGGTCAGGTCGACCGTGGCGGCGATGCGGGCGGGCAGGTCGGCGAACTCCGGCTCGTCGAGCAGCCGCGCGCCGGAGCGACCGCCGAGCAGGCCCTCCTCGAGGGCGGCGACGTCGGGACCGAGCGGGGTGACCGCGCCGAGCCCGGAGATGACGACGGGCGGTCCCGCCTTCGTGGCCGTCGTCACTGGCCAGCCTTGGCGATGTAGTCCACCGCGTCGCCGACGGTGCGCAGGCTCTCGAGCGCCTCGTCGGGGATGCGGACGCCGAAGCGCTCCTCGCAGGCCACGACGACCTCGACCATGGTCAGGCTGTCGATGTCGAGGTCCTTGTCGAAGGCCGCCTCGGGCTTGACGCTGTCGGCCGGTGTGCCGGCGACCTCCTCGAGGACCTCGGACAGGCCGGCGATGAGCTCTTCACGGGTGGCGGGAACGGTCATGGGTTCTCCTCAGTGGTGGGAACGGCAGTCAGGGGCACCGGACGACCTGTCCGGCGGCGGTGAGCCCGGCGCCGAAGCCGAGCAGGAGCACCGGGTCACCCCGGCGTACCTGCCCCTCTTCGAGCAGCCGGCACAGTGCGAGCGGTACGGACGCCGCACTGGTGTTGCCGCTGTCGACGACGTCACGGGCGACGACGACCGACGGCGGGAGATCGAGGCTCCGAGTCAGAGCGGCGGTGATGCGCAGGTTGGCCTGGTGCGGCACGAACGCGGCCAGGTCGGACAGCTCGAGACCGGCGGCGGCGACGGCCCGGCGGGCCATGTCGGGCACGGAGGTGGTCGCCCAGCGGTAGACCGCCCGGCCCTCCATCCGCAGCACCGGCGGGTAGCTCTCGGTCCGCAGCACCTGGGCCTGGTCGCCGTCGCTGGACCACACGACCGGACCGATGCCGTCCTCGTCGGCCAGGCCGACCACCGCGGCACCCGCCCCGTCGCCGAACAGGAACGCCGTGCCGCGGTCGTACGGGTCCAGCACGTCGGTGAAGCGCTCGGAGCCGATGACGAGGACGTTCTGAGCGCTGCCGCCGCGGACGGTGTCGGCGGCGAGCGCCACGCCGTAGGTGAAGCCGGCGCACGCAGCGACCAGGTCGAGAGCGCCCGAGCCGCCGGTGCCGAGGGCCGCGGCCACCGACGCGCCGGCGCCGGGGACGGCGTGGGTCAGGGTGCAGGTGGCGACGAGCACGAGGTCGATGTCCCGGGGGTCGATGCCGGCTGCGGCCAGCGCCTTGCCGCCGGCGGACACGGCCATCTCGACGACGGACTCGCCGTCCCCGGCGACCCCGCGCGTCACGATGCCGCTGCGCTCGCGGATCCACTCGTCGGAGGAGTCGGTACGGGCGGCGACGGCGTGGTTGTCCTCGCGGTGGGCCGGGCGGTGCGCCCCCATCCCGAGGATCGCCGCGCGCCTCATGCGTGCACCGGCAGGTCGGCGGGGGTGCGCAGGGCGGTGACCGGCACGCCGGGCAGGGCTCTCTTGGCCATCCCGGCGAGCACGCCGGCGGGAGCGAGCTCGACCGCCTCGGTCGCGCCGGACCCGTGCTCGGAAGCGGACAGGGACTGCAGGCACAGGTCGAAGCGCACCGGCCGGGTGAGCTGGCCGACGAGGCGGCGCATCAGCTCGCGCCCGTCGCGCAGCACAGCCCCGTCGCCGTTGGCCACGACGTCGCAGACCGCGTCCGTCGCGGCGGTCTGCTCGACCAGCGCCGTGAAGCCGTCGACGGCCGGCGCCATCGCGGAGGTGTGGAACGCGCCGGCGACGTCCAGGCGGCGCACGCGCGCGCCGGCCGGCGGCGTCCAGGCGTCCAGCGCCTCGACCGGTCCGCCGACGACGACCTGACCCGGGACGTTCACCGTGGCGACCTCGAGGCCGGCGGCCGCGAGGTCGTCCTCGTCGACGGTCCCGCCCAGGACCGCGGCCATCGTGGTCGGGCGCACGGCGGCCGCCTCGGCCATCAGCGCGCCACGGCCGGCGGCCAGGGCGACGGCGTCGTCGTCGGTCATCACGCCGGCCAGGGCCAGTGCGGACAGCTCCCCGATGCTGTGGCCGCACACGGCGTCCGGTGCCGCGCCGCCGAGCAGCGCGCGGCCGGACAGCAGGGCCACCACGGTCAGCAGCGGTTGGGCCACCTCGGTGGCGCGGACCTCGTCGGCGGAGGCCGAGGTGCCGAGGCCGATCAGGTCGAGGCCGGTGCGGTCGGACCACCGCTCCACCGTCGGACGCGCGTCGGGGAGGTCGAGCCAGGGCGTGAGCATGCCGGCGGACTGGGAGCCCTGACCGGGAGACAGGAGGAGAGGCACGTCCTCCAGGGTGCCCGGCCGGTCCCGTGCTTTCGCCTCGGCAGCGAACATGGAAGTGGGTCCGGTGTTGTGGGAGTCCTACAACGCTCGACCCTAGGTGGTCGAGGTGCGTCCCAGCAGCAGCGCCAGCCGTACGACCAGGGCCTCCCGCGGCGAGGTGAGGTCGTAGCCGATGACGTCCGAGAGCTTCTTGAGCCGGTACCGCACGGTGTTGGGGTGCAGGAACAGCGCCCGACCGGTGCCCTCCACCGAGCCGCCGCCCTCCAGGTAGGCCGCTGCGGTGGCCAGCAGGTCGCCGCCGGCCGCGGCCAGCGGTCTGTAGACCTCCTCCAGCAGGCGCCGCCTCGCTGCGAGCTCGCCGAGCACCGCGCGCTCGGCGAGCAGCTCGCGCGCCTCGACGGGCCGGGGAGCCTCCGGCCAGGCCGCCACGGCCGCCAGCCCGGCGAGCGCCTCCTGCACCGAGGGGGCCGCCATGGCCAGCTCGGCCACCACGGGTCCGACCACGACGGGACCGGGCGGCAGGGCGGCGACCAGGTGCGCGACGGCCTGCGCGGTGTCGCCCGTCCCGCCCAGCACGAGCACCAGAGCGGGCGCCGCCTCCCCGGTCAGCAGGCTCAGCCCGCGGTAGCGCGCCGCTGCCCGCAGCGCGCCGGCGTCGACCTGCTCCGGCGCCGGCGCCGCGAGGGCGACCACCCAGTCGACGCGGTTCCACCCGAGGGCACTGGCCCGCGAGAGGGTGAGCTCGCCGGCGTGGCCGCGCACGAGCGCGTCGACGACGCCGGCCTCGACCCGGGCGTCCCATGCTCCGCGCGCCTCCGCAGCGGCGGCGTAGACGTCGGCGGCGGCGAAGGCGATCTCGCGGGAGTAGCGCAGCACGGCCTCGCGCAGCGCGGGCTCGTCCCCGGGCGCGGCCAGCCGCGGGACGGCCCGCTCGACGACCTCGACCGCCACGCGGATCAGCTGCACCGTCTGCTTGAGGGTCACCACGCGGGTGAGCTCCTTGGGAGCCGCGGCGAACAGCTCCGGACCGACCGGCGGCGGCTGCGCGGGCTCCCGCAGCCACTGGGCGAAGGCGTCGAGGCCGGTGTGCAGGACCAGCCCGACGTACGAGCGCTCCTCGGCCGGCAGCGCCGCGAACCACGGCAGCTCCTCCATGGCGCGCACCGCGCTGGTGCTCAGCGGGGAGCTGGCCCGCCGCACCCGCTGCCACGTCGCCTGCGCCATGCCGTCAGCCGAACAGCGCGCGGGCCCGGGCAGCGACCTCCTCGGGCGCCTCCTCCGGCAGGAAGTGGCCGGCGCCGGGCAGGACCTCCACCGTCATGTCGTCCGCGCAGCCCTCCCAGCCCTCGAGCAGAGCCGGGCTCGCGATCGGGTCGCCCTGCCCCACCACCAGACGGGTGGGCACGGTCAGCCGGGAGCTGCGGTAGCGGCCCAGCGCCACCGCCAGGCCCTCGCGCAGGACGACCTCGCGGTAGAGCCGCACGCTGGCCCGCGCCCGGGCCGGGTCCTGCAGGACCTCGCCGTAGGTCCGGGCGGCGCCCCCGGAGAAGGCCGACCGCCGGGTGCTGCCGGCCAGGACCGCCGCCTCGACGAGGTGCGGCGAGGCCTGCAGGGCCAGCGAGGGGAGCAGCGGCGTCGACAGGGCGACCTGGTAGCCGAGGCGCCAGGACTGCAGGGCGCGCGACACCGTCGGCCGCTGGAACGGGTGCACGACGCCGAGCGCGAGGAACGCCGAGAAGCGCTCGGGAGCCCGCAGCGCGGCGAGGAAGCCGGTCCAGGCGCCCCAGTCGTGACCGACCAGCCCGACCCGCGGGAGGTCGAGCACGTCCAGCAGGCCCAGCAGGTCGGTGGCGAGCTGCTCCTTGTCGTAGCCGTCCTCGGGGGCGTCCGTCCAGCCGTGACCGCGCAGGTCCGGCATGAGCAGGCGGTAGCGGTCCTGCAGCAGCGGCGCCACGCGGTGCCAGCACCACCAGTGCTGCGGCCAGCCGTGGAGCAGCACGAGCGGCTCGCCGCTCCCGACCTCGGCGACGTGCACCTGCAGTCCGGCCACGTCGACGTACCGGTGGGTCACCCCGTCGAGCGGGGGAAGCGCGGCGCGGGTCACGCCGCGAGCCCTGCCCGTCCGGGCGCGTCGTGCACCTCCAGCAGGCGCACCTGCTCCTCGACGTGGGCCGGCAGCACACGCCGTGCCGGCACGACCGCGGGCAGCCGGCGCAGGGCGTCGAGCAGCGCTCCCCGCCACAGCGGCGAGCGGGCGCGGCGGGCGTACCCGGCGGTGTGCCCGAGCGTCACCGGCAGCGGGCGGCGCAACCACGACGACAGCAGGGCGTTGCGCGCCTGCAGCCGCGCCCGGCCGCTCCGGTCGCCGGCCGTCCCGGGGTGGTGGTGGGCCACGACGTCG
>CADCUE010000290.1 GCA_902805805.1 uncultured Frankineae bacterium
ATCGAGAACTTCCCGCTGCCGTCGCGACCGCAGTCGCCGATGGTGCCGGACATGGCCGATAGCCTGAACCTCGATCAGCTCGAGCGGCAGATGATCGAGCGGGCGCTGCGCATGCACCACTTCAACATCTCGCTGGCGGCCGGCGAGCTCGGGCTCAGCCGCGGTGCGCTCTACCGGCGCATGGAAAAGCATGGGCTTTAGGCGCCGGTTCGAGTTCGGGCTCGGCTGGCGCACTTTGGTCCTGGCCGCGGCGCTGTGGCTGTTCAACATCGCGCTTGGCACCGAAGGCGTGCGCGCCGGCCGCATCGTCGCGCTGATCATCGCGATGGCCGCCTTCGCCAGCCTGTGGAGCTTCATCCAGCGCACCAATTTCATCGTCGCCCGGTTCGTCGAGTCGCTGCGCTTCGAAGATTATTCGCAGCGCTTTTCCGACCCGAGCGGCGGCGGCTTCGACGTCCTTGGCGAGGCGCTCGACAAGGCGATGAAGGCGCTGCATTCACGGCACGTCGAGGCGGCGGCCGAGGCCCGGTTCCTGTCGGCGGTGGTCGACGATAGCCCGAGCGCCCTGCTGTCGATCGATCCGGACGGCCGGGTTGAGATGCTTAACAAGGCGGCGCGCCAGCTGTTTGCGCGGCACCCGGTCAATCGGATCACCGACTTGGAAGTGCTGGGAGCGGAACTAGTTGCGGCGGTCCGGCTGCCCGCTGGGACGCGCAAGATCACCCGGCTGATGTTCGACGGCGTGCCGCAGCGGGCGGTGTTCGCTTCGGCCCAGGTCGCCCGGCTGGACCAGCCGGTCACGATCTTGTCGATCCTGCCGGTGCAAAGCGAACTCGGCATCCTGGAGGTTGCCGCGCAGGCCGACCTGGTGCGCGTGCTGACGCACGAGATCATGAACTCGCTGACGCCGGTCACTTCGCTGGCGCGGTCCGGGGCGGAAATGGTTGCCGCCGCGGAAGCGACCGGCTCCGGGCTCGCCGATGCGCGGATCGCGACCGAGACGGTGGCTCGCCGCGCGGAGGGCATCCTGCGGTTCGTCGAGAGCTACCGCGAGTTCGCGCAAGCGCCCGATGTGCACCGCAAGCTGTTCAAGGCGCAGACCTGGGGCGAGGAGATCCTGCGGCTGGCGCGCGCCAATGCCGGTGAGGGCGCGGTCGCGCTCAAGCTGGAGGTCGAGCCGGCGAGCATGAGCCTCGATGCTGACCCGGAGCTGCTGGCCCAGACGATCCTGAACCTGCTGCGCAATGCCATCCGCGCCGTCGCCGACGGGCAGGCACTCGATGCCGTCACCGAACGGATCGCCGCCGCACTCGCACCCCTGGAAATCTGAGCAGGGAGAGCCGCCGTTACCCGCGGTGCTCGCTGGCCGACGTCGATCGTCCTGTGTTCTCGCCCCTTCTTGGGGACGCGCAAGGCGCGTAGGTTCGGCCACGTGGAGTCCCGTCCGCCCGTGTCGCTCGATGACCGGTCTGGGCAGGACCGCGCACCCGACGTCCTGGTCAGCGGGAGCGAACGCGAGCCACGTTCGACGCCTGCGGCCCGACGCCGACTGCGGCTTGGCGGCGTCGTCATCATCGTCGCGGTCGCGGCTGTCGCCGGAGGGCTGGAGGTGCAGGATCGGCGCGACGTGACAGCCGAGGAACGTCGGCTGGCAGGGTTGCTGCAGCTGTCCGCGCCCGACGGGCCCTGGCAGCTCTTCGCGGCGGCGAAATCGCCTTCCCCCCGATCCATCGACCTGGACATGAGGGTCCCCGTCCACAACGACGGCCCGCGGGACGTCACTGTGACCCGAGCCAGCGCCGGGGGCTTCGTCCTGCTTCTCGCCCCTGTCCCGCTCCCGGCGCAGACGACAGTCGAACTCGTCATGCAGCAGAAGGTGCCCTGCACCGCCGACACTCAGCCTCCCTCCCAGGCAACCGCCAGCCCGTGGGCCGCGCCCGGCCCCTTGCACATCACCGCCCGAACGTCGCGCGGCACCCGCACGATCACGATCGCCCGGCCGCCCTACGACAACGCACATGCAGCACGAATGTGTGCGTTGCTGCTCAGCCCGCCTCACGCCGAACTGGTCATGCTTGCGAGAGCCGTGGGATGACGCTGATGCGACATCGGCGGCCTTTTTGCTCACGACTGCCTCGGCTGAGTGCGGCGCTGGTCTCCGTCAGCGCCGTCGGCAGCATCCGGTGCGCTCAGCTGCGAGGCAGCCAGCCCGACTGCATCAGCGCCAGCGCCGCAGCGCCGAGGGGCGTGCCACGCTCCTCGAGCTCCCCGAGCACGACGCGAGGTCGCATGTCGCTGTCGGGCAGCGCCTCGCGCAGCAGCGCGCGCTCGACCGGTTCGAGCACGACTCGACCGGCACGGCTCAGCGCGCCGGTCAGCACCACCAGCTCCGGTGCGAACAGCAGGCACGCGTTGGCGACGACGTCGCCGACGGCGGACGCAGCATCCTGGACCAGCCGAGTGGCGCCGGCGTCTCCCGCCTCCACGCGGCGCAGCAGCTCTGACACCGAGATGTCGCCGTAGCGGGGGCGAGCCGCGTCCAGCAACGCCGGGACCGCCGCGACGGTGTCCAAGCAGCCTCGCTTGCCGCACCGGCAGAGCGGCCCGCGCGGGTCGACCGGCGTGTGGCCGATCTCGCCTGCGCCGCCCCGGGCACCGGTGAACAGCCTGCTGTGGACGATCAGACCAGCGCCGATGCCGCTGTGGAGCTTGACGGTCAGGCTGGTGTCGACGCCGCGCGCGGCGCCGAACACGTGCTCACCGAGCGCCGCGACGTTGGCGTCGTTCTCCAGCCTCACAGGGACGCCGAGGACCTCCGCCACGTCCTGCGCGGTCAAGCCCGACCAGCCGGCGAGCTCGCCCGACTGCGAGACCTGCTGTCGAGCGCTGCTGACGGGCCCGCGGACGGCAACTCCCGCGGACACCACACGACCGGCGCTCCCTCCGGCCTGGTCCAGGACTCTCGCTGCCAGGCCGCGCAGGACGGGCAGCCCGTCGTCAGCGCTGTGGTCGCGGCCGAGCCGCTCGAGGCCCTGCCCGCGTACCTGACCGGTCGCGTCGCAGACGACCACCCGCAGCGTGCGGAAGCCGACCTCGGCCCCGAGGACCCAGGCGAGGTCGCCGTCCAACGCCACCCGGGTGCCGGGGGGCCCCGCCCGCCCGACCTCTCGCTGCGACGGGCCGGCATCGAGCACCACTCCCGCTTCGAGCAACCGCCGGACCGCAGCAGTGATCGTCGGTGGCGCCAGCCCGGTCCGCCGGGCCAGCTCTGCGCGGGTCGCCGGTCCTCGGTCGCGCAGGGACACGAGGACAGCGCTGCGGGCGGAGCCGCTCCCGGGCCGTGCGACCTCGCCGAAGGTGCGAGGCATGTCCAGAGCCTAGCGTCCTTCAGTCGCCGAAGTGACTGGTGACAACTAAGCGCTTCATGAGTACCGTCACTCGACGAACCCTTCACCGATTGAACTGTCTGGAGCCCTCATGGTCCGTCCACCCCAGCCCGACGACAAGTTCTCCTTCGGACTGTGGACCGTGGGCTGGACGGGCACCGACCCCTTCGGCGCCCCGACCCGTCCGGCGCTCCGTCCCGAGGAGTACGCCACCCGGCTGGCCGAGCTCGGCGCCTGGGGCATCACGTTCCACGACGACGACGTCGTGCCCTACAGCGCCGACGACGCCACCAGGGAGGCGGCCTTCCGGCGCCTCAAGGACGCCGCCGACGGCGCCGGCCTGGTCATCGAGATGGTCACCACCAACACCTTCACCCACCCCGTCTTCAAGGACGGCGGTCTCACCAGCAACGACCGGTCCGTGCGCCGGTACGGCCTGCGCAAGGTGCTGCGCAACGTCGACCTCGCGGCGCAGATGGGAGCCGGCACCTTCGTCATGTGGGGCGGGCGAGAGGGCGCCGAGTACGACGGCAGCAAGGACCTGCACGCCGCGCTCGAGCGCTACAAGGAGGGGGTCGACACCGTCGCCGGCTACATCAAGAGCCAGGGCTACGACCTCAGGATCGCCCTCGAGCCCAAGCCCAACGAGCCGCGCGGTGACATCTTCCTGCCGACCCTCGGTCACGCCCTCGCCTTCATCGCCGAGCTGGAGCACGGCGACGTCGTGGGGGTGAACCCCGAGACCGGGCACGAGCAGATGGCGAACCTCAACTACACCCACCAGCTGGCACAGGCACTGTTCAGCGGCAAGCTCTTCCACATCGACCTCAACGGCCAGCGTGGGCTGAAGTACGACCAGGACCTCGTCTTCGGCCACGGCGACCTCGCGTCGGCCTTCTTCACCGTGGACCTGCTGGAGAACGGCTTCCCCAGCGGCGGTCCGCGCTACGACGGCCCTCGCCACTTCGACTACAAGCCCTCGCGCACCGAGCACCTGGAGGGCGTCTGGGCGTCGGCTCAGGCCTGCATGGAGACCTACCTCTGCCTGGCCGACAAGGCCAGGGGCTTCCGCGCCGATCCAGAGGTGCAGGAGGCCATGGCCTCCTCCGGCGTGTTCGACCTCGCCCAGCCGACGCTCGCGCCGGGCGAGACCGTCGCCGACCTGCTCGCCGACGACGAGGGCTTCGACCCCGACAAGGCGGCCGAGCGGGACTACGGCTTCGTCCGGCTGCACCAGCTCGCGCTGCGGCACCTCATCGGCTGAGCTCGTCCCGGCCGCCCGTCATGGGCTCCGCCTCCTGTGCCAGCAGCTGGCCCAGGCGCTCGACGCCGGAGCCGAGTCCGACAGCCCGTTGCTCGGCCGGCGCCGCCGCTCGGTACGCCGTGGGCGAGAGGCCGTAGGCGGCTCGGAAGCGGTGCGAGAAGTGGTACTGGTCGGCGAAGCCGACCGCGGCACCGACCTCCCGCACCGTCATGCCGCCGCTGCGCAGCAGGACGAGGCCCCGCGCGAGGCGGACCAGCTCCAGGCCGCGCGCGGGCCCGCAGCCGTACTCGGCGCGGAACAGGCGGGCGAGGTGCCCGACGGACACGCTCGCCGCGGCCGCCAGCTCCTCGCGGGTGACCGGCACGAGACCGTCGGCGTCCCACCGGCGGCGCACGTACGACACCGCCCGCCGCAGCGGGTCGTCCTGCGGTCGGGCCGGCTCCGGGTGCTGGACGCAGCCGCCGACCACGACGGCGAGCAGAGCGCCGAGGCCGAGCCGCACCGCCGCCGACCGCGCGTCCCGCTCCTCCACGCCTCGCTCGGCGCCCAGCCGCACCAGGTGGCGGAACTGCCCCGCCAGCACGGTCTCTGCCGGCCAGTGACGCACCTGCGGCCAGCCCGAGACGTCGAGCGCGGGCGTCAGGTCGAAGTGGACGTACAGGTGCCGCGACAGGCGCGCGCGGTCCCAGACGTAGGTGTCCCGGTCGCCGGGGCGGGCCAGCACCCAGCTGCCCGGGTGCAGGGCTTCCTGCCGGTCGTGGAGGGTCAGCTCGGCACTGCCCGCCAGGACCAGCACCAGCTCGAAGTCCTCCAGCAGCCGCGGCCCGATGCGCGAGCCGGCCGGGTACAGAGCGGTGCCCGGCGTCCGCACCGCAGTGGGGACCAGGAGCTCGGGGGAGGGGAGCACGATCAGACATCCTGTCCGCACGCATGTGCCATGGCCACCCGCACCGGCGGCGGTGATCGTGGGAGGACCAGCGACAGCAGCCGGCGTCGCAGCGAGCCCAGGAGTGACCTTGACGACTGCCCCCGCCGTCCCCCCGACCACCTCCGCGGTCGACTGCGCACGGTACGAACGCGACGGGTACCTCGTGCTCGAGCAGGCCTTCACCGGCAGCGAGGTCGCCGCGCTCAACGACGAGCTCGTCCGGCTCGTGCGAGGCGAGCTCGGACCGGTGGCCGGCAGCGCCGTCGGGCCGGACGCGGACGAGGAGCAGGCGCTGGCGGCAACGCTGTGCGTGCACTTCCCGCACAAGCTCTCGGCGCTGTACGCCACGGCGATGCGTCACCCCCGCGTGGTCGACGCGCTCGTCCAACTGCTCTCGCCCGACGTCAAGTGCATGCAGTCGATGGCGTTCGTCAAGTCCGAGGG
The DNA here is from genome assembly GCA_902805805.1 of uncultured Frankineae bacterium. The sequence continues at coordinate 6,023 of CADCUE010000290.1, forward strand.
CAAGCCCGGTCAGGCCTGGCACCAGGACGAGCAGTTCATCCCGACCAGGGACCGGTCGCTCACCGCCGCCTGGATCGCGCTGGACGACGCGACCGTGCACAACGGCTGCCTGTGGGCGCTGCCCGGCTCGCACCGGCCAGGCGTGCTGTACCCGCAGCGCGAGCAGCAGGACGCGCGCTTCGACTGCACGATGGAGGCGCACCGCTTCCCGTACCGCGAGCAGGACGCGGTGGCGCTCGAGGTGCGCGCGGGGGACGTCGTGGTGTTCAACGGCTACCTGCTGCACCGCTCGCTGCCGAACAGCGGCGGCCACGGCCTGCGGCGCGCGCTCGTCCACCACTACATGAACGCCTCGTCCCTGCTGCCGTGGGTGCCCCAGGACGGCGTGACCATCGGCATGACCGACTTCCGCGATGTCGTCCTGGTCGCCGGGACCGACCCGTACGACTGGCAGCCACCGTCCGAGCTGTCGCGCGTCGAGGTGCGACCGGACGGCCGCGGAGGCTGCCTGCCGCCGCAGGAGCGCTGAACCGGCCTGACGCCCCGGTCCGTGCCGTATACTTCATACGATGTGGATCCCAGGAGGACCAGCGCTGGAGCACCGGACCGCCGTCCCCTCCGCGAGCCGGGCCTCGGGCCGGCGTGGGGCCGTGGCGGCCGGGCACCCGCTCGCCGCCGCCGCCGCCGTCCGCGTGCTGGACGCCGGGGGCAACGCCGTCGACGCCGCGATCGCAGCGCAGGCCGCGTGCTGCGTGCTCATGCCGCAGGCCTGCGGGCTCGGCGGCGACGC
>CADCUE010000291.1 GCA_902805805.1 uncultured Frankineae bacterium
GCGACGGCGGCGACGACCCTGCGGACGCGCTGGCGCCCGCGGACCGCCTGCGGGCGGCGCTGCGCGACGAGGCGGGCCCCGTCCCCGACGGCCCGGACGACCTGCCCATCGGCCGGCAGGCGGCGGCCGCCGTACGCGCCCTCAACACCGACGGCCGGCACGACTTCGCACGCCCGGCCGCCCGCCGGATCATCACGGTCGCCAACCAGAAGGGCGGCGTCGGCAAGACCACCACGACGGTCAACCTCGCGGTCGCGCTCGCGCTGCACGGCCTGCGCGTGCTCGTCGTCGACCTCGACCCGCAGGGCAACGCCTCGACCGGGCTCGGCGTGCCGCACACCTCCGGGACGCCGAGCATCTACGAGGTGCTCATCGACCAGGTGCCGATCGCCGAGGTCGTGCAGCCCGCGGACGGCGTGCCCCGGCTGACCTGCGTACCCGCCACGATCGACCTGGCGGGTGCCGAGATCGAGCTGGTCAGCGTCGTGGCGCGCGAGTCGCGCCTGCGGCGGGCCATCGACACCTACTGCGAGGGCCCGGGCTCGGACGTCGACTACGTCCTGATCGACTGCCCGCCGTCGCTGGGCCTGCTCACCGTCAACGCCATGGTCGCCACGTCCGAGCTGCTCATCCCGATCCAGTGCGAGTACTACGCGCTGGAGGGGCTCGGCCAGCTGCTCAAGAACGTCGAGCTGGTGCGGGCGCACCTCAACCCCGCGCTGCACGTGTCGACGATCCTGCTCACGATGCACGACGCGCGGACCCGGCTCGCCGAGCAGGTCGCCGACGAGGTCCGGACGCACTTCGGCGGCATCGTCCTGCGCACCGCGATCCCGCGCAGCGTCCGCGTCAGCGAGGCGCCGGGCTACGGGCAGTCGGTCGTGACGTACGACCCGGCGTCGCGCGGGGCGCTGGCCTACCTGGAGGCGGCACGGGAGATGACCGAGCGCGGACCCGGACCAGCGGGGAACGAGGTCGTTCGATGACCACTCCGCCGACCCGGCGCACCGGAGGACTCGGGCGCGGGCTCGGGGCGCTCATCCCGAGCGGCCCGCCGCCCGCGACGCCCGACACGAGCCCGGTCGGTCCGTCGGCGACCGGCGGTGCCGCGCAGGACCCGAGCGCCGGTCTGCGGGGACCGGCGGCAGACGGCGCGCGGGCCGGGGGTCTGGTCGGGGGTTCGGTCGGGGGCGCGCGCTTCGCCGAGCTCCCGCTCGACGCCATCACGCCCAACCCCTCGCAGCCACGTGCGCACTTCGACGAGGAGGCGCTGGCCGAGCTCGTCACGTCCATCCGCGAGGTGGGGCTGCTCCAGCCGGTCGTCGTCCGCGAGGTCTCGCCGGGGCGCTACGAGCTGGTCATGGGGGAGCGCCGCTGGCGCGCCTCGCAGGAGGCCGGCACCGGCACGATCCCGGCCATCGTGCGCGACACCGGTGACGACGCGATGCTGCGCGACGCGCTCCTGGAGAACCTGCACCGCCAGTCGCTCAACCCGCTCGAGGAGGCTGCGGCGTACGCGCAGCTGCTCGAGGAGTTCGGGACGACGCACGAGGAGCTCGCCACGCGCCTCGGCCGCTCGCGTCCGCAGATCTCCAACACGATCCGGCTGCTCCAGCTGCCGCCGGCGGTCCAGCGCCGGGTCGCCGCCGGGGTGCTGAGCGCGGGGCACGCGCGAGCCATCCTCGGACTGCCGACGCCCGAGGCGCAGGAGGCCATGGCCACGCGGGTCGTCGCCGAGGGGCTGTCGGTGCGCGGGGTCGAGGAGGCGGTGCAGCTCGCCCAGTCGGAGCCGGCCCCGGACGAGGCGCCGCCGCGGCCGCGCGCCCGGCGACCGGTGCCGGCCCGGCTGTCCGAGGTCGCGGACCGCCTGTCGGACCGCTTCGAGACGCGCGTCAAGGTCGACCTGGGCAGGTCGCGCGGCAAGGTGACCATCGAGTTCGCCACGGTCGACGACCTCGAGCGGATCGTGGCCGTCATCGAGGGCCCGCCGGGGGAGTAGCCGGGGGCCGGGGTGGTCTGGTGCGCGGCTCGCCGGGTGTGTCGAGCAGCGGGTGACCCTCGGCGGTGGCGGCTGGGCCGGCCGCCGGGTGCCGGGCGGCGCCGGGGTGGTCTGGTGCGCGGCTCGCCGGGTGTGTCGAGCAGCGGAGCCCCCTCAGCCGCGGGCGGCGGCCTGCTCCAGCAGGGTGCTCAGCAGCTGCCCGAAGGACAGCCCGGCGGCGTCGACGGCCATCGGCAGCAGCGAGGTCTCGGTCATGCCGGGGGAGGTGTTGACCTCGAGCAGCTGCACGACGTCCCCGTCGACGATGGCGTCGACGCGTGACAGGTCGCGCAGCCCGAGCTCGGTGTGGGCGGCCACGGCGGCCTCCGCGACGGCGGTCGCCTGGTCCGGCGACAGCCGCGCCGGCACGAAGAACTCGGTGTGCCCGGCGGTGTAGCGCGCGGTGTAGTCGTAGACGCCCGACAGCGGGACGATCTCGACGGCCGGCAGCGCCCGGGGGCCGTTCCCCGTGTCGACGACCGTGACGGCGATCTCCGTGCCGGTGACCAGCTGCTCGACCAGGGCCGCCTCGCCGTAGGAGAAGCACGACACCATCGCCGCGGGCAGGTCGTCGGGCTTGTCGACCGTCGAGCAGCCGAGCGCCGAGCCGCCCCGGGCCGGCTTGACCATCAGCGGGAGCCCGAGGTGGCCGACGAGGCGGTCGAGCACCGAGCCGGCGCCCAGCTCGCGGAACGCCGCGTGCGGCAGCACCACCGACGCCGGCGTCGCCAGGCCGGCCCGCACCATGAGCGCCTTGGCCGTGGGCTTGTCCCAGGCGATCCGGCAGGCGGCCGGACCCGAGCCGACGTACGGCACGCCGGCGATGTCGAGGACCTCCCGCAGGGCGCCGTCCTCCCCCGCTCCGCCGTGCAGCGCGACGAGCACCGCGTCGTACGGCCGGACGCCACCGTCCTCGGCGAGCTCGCTCAGCAGCGAGGCGTCGGCGTCCCGCAGCTCGACCTCCACACCCTCGTGCCGGAGGGCGTCGAGGACGCGGCGGCCCGAGCGCAGGGAGACGTCGCGCTCGTGGGACAGCCCGCCGGCGAGGACGAGGTAGCGGCTCACTCGAGGTCCGGGGAGGGGGACTCGGCCTGCGGCGGGCTGGACCGGCGCGGGCCGGTCGCGCCGAAGGTGCTGCGCAGCTCGACCTCCTCCTGCAGGACGGTGGCCAGGCGGCGCACCCCCTCGCGGATGCGCTCGGGCTCGGGATAGCAGTACGACAGCCGCAGGTGGCTGCGGCCGCTGCCGTCGGCGAAGAAGGCGGTGCCCGGGACGAACGCGACGCGGGCGGTGACCGCCCGGGGCAGCAGGACCTTGGAGTCCAGCTCGCCGGGCAGGGTCACCCACACGTAGAAGCCGCCGGTGGGACGGGTCCAGGTCGTGCCGGCCGGCATCTGCTGCTGCAGCGCGTCGAGCATCGCGTCGCGGCGCTCGCGGTACATGCCCGTGAACGCGTTGACCTGGCCCTGCCAGTCCTGCGTCGAGAGGTACTCCGCGACCGCGAGCTGGTTGAACGTCGGCGGGCACAGCACGGCGGCCTCCGCGGCCAGCACGAGCTTCTCGCGCACGGCGTGCGGGGCGAGCACCCACCCGACGCGCAGCCCGGGGGCGAAGGTCTTGCTGAACGACCCGAGGTAGAGCACGTCGTCCTCGCCGCCACGGGCCCGGATGGCCGGCGTCGGCGGGCCGTCGAAGCCGAGCAGGCCGTAGGGGTTGTCCTCCAGCACCAGCAGACCGGCCGACTGGCAGATGGCCAGGACCTCGTCGCGGCGCTGCTCGACGAGCGTCGTGCCCGCCGGGTTGTGGAAGTTCGGGACCGTGTAGAGGAACTTCGCGCGCTTGCCGGCGGCCTGCACGGCCGTGATCGCCTCGCGCAGCGCCTGCGGCACCAGCCCCTGCTCGTCCATCGCGACGTGCACGACCTCGGCCTGGTAGGCCGCGAAGGTCCCCAGCGCACCGACGTACGACGGCGCCTCGGCCAGGACGACGTCGCCCGGATCGATGAAGACCCGCGTCACCAGGTCGAGCGCCTGCTGCGAGCCGACGGTGACGACGACGTCCTCGCTGGACGCGCGTACGCCCTCCAGCGCCATCACGTCGCAGATCAGCTCGCGCAGATGGGGGTCGCCCTGGCCGGAGCCGTACTGCAGGGCCTGGGCGCCGCGCGTCTGCACGAGCTCGCCCAGGAGCTTGCCGACGACGTCGAGCGGGAGAGCCGACAGGTTGGGCATGCCGCCGGCCAGGCTCACGACCTCGGGGCGGGAGGCGACGGCGAACAGCGCCCGGATCTCGGACGCGGTCATGCCGTGCGTCCGCTGGGCGTAGCGGTCGGTGAAGGCGTCGAGCGTGACGCCGGACGTCGGTGCCGGCCGGGGAGGCATGGCCCGAGGCTACCCGCGCAGGCCTCACGCTCCGTGGTGATTTCCCGGGTCGTTGCCGCGCGCCCCGGCGACTGCCTACCCTGGCTGCGTGCCGTCCTTCGCCGCGCTGCGCCCGTCCCGGAGTCGGACGCGCACAGGCCGCGGTAAGCGCAGCGTCGCGGAGGCGTCACTGGGCCTGCTCCTGGGGGCTGCCGTCGGCTGGGTCGCCGGACTGGTCCGGGTGCGTCGGCCGTGAGCCGGCGCACCGTCAACATCACCCTCGACAACCTCGACGACCTGCCCGGTCGCTGTCGCTCCTGCGTCTTCTGGGAGCTCGACCCGGTGGCGCAGGACCGCGCCGTCGAGGCGGGCGACACGGCCTTCGAGAAGGAGTCCTGGGTCTCCGCGACCCTGCTGGACTGGGGCAGCTGCGGCAAGATCGCGTACGTCGACGGTGTGCCGGCCGGCTTCGTGATGTACGCCCCACCGGTCTACGTGCCGCGTTCGGTGGCCTTCCCGACGTCCCCGGTGAGCGCCGACGCGGTGCTGCTCATGACGGGTCACGTGCACCCCGACTTCGCCGGCGGCGGTCTGGGCCGGATGCTGCTGCAGGGCGTGGCCAAGGACCTCACGCGTCGTGGCGTGCGCGCCATCGAGGCGTTCGGCGACGAGCGCTGGGAGAAGCCGGCGTGCGTGCTGCCGGCCGAGCACCTGCGGTCGGTGGGGTTCAAGACGGTGCGCCCGCACCACCGCTACCCCCGGCTCCGGCTCGAGCTCAAGTCGGCGGTGTCCTGGCGCGAGGACGTCGAGGTGGCGCTCGAGCGGCTGCTGGGCTCGATGAGCCCTGACCCCGTGCTGCGTCCCGTCTAGGAGCAGGGACGTGGAGCGGGTCCCGCCGCCCGTCGAGGTCACCGTACCCAGCCGCAGCGGGGCGCCGTCCGAGGTGCTCGCGGTCGGACCGCCGCCCCGCCCTCCGCTGTCCCGGGCGGCACGTGCGGTCGCCGGTGCGGCGGTCGTCGCGGTGGGTGCGGGGCTGATCGGTGCCGGGGTGGTCGCCGCGCGCGACGACCGTCCCGTCGCGCCGCCGGTGACGTCCGTGCCGACGACCGCGGCGTCCCGCCCCGACGCGGGGCTGACCGCGACGGCGTCCCTGGGCGCCGCGCGGACCGTCGGGAGCCCCGTCCAGCGCCTGACGCTCACGGTGGTGCTGGAGGCGTACGACGGCCGCGGCGACAGCGGGGGCCGTCTGCTGGGGGACGAGCTGTCCCTGGTGTCGGTCGGGGTCCGGGGCTTCGCCGTCGTGCCGGACGACCGGCGCACGCCCATCCCGCTCGGCCGCTTCGGCCGGACGAACGCCCGCCAGACCACGACCATCGCGCTGGCGGCGACGGTCGAGGACTGCTCGGTCGAGACGCTCGCCCGACGCGAGGTCGTGCTGCAGGTCCGGAGCGGGCAGGACGCCGTCGAGGTGCTGAGGGCCACCGTCGCCCCGGACGTCGTCCGGGCGCTGGACCGCCTGGTCAGCCGCACCTGCCGGCGCCCGCGGGGCTGAGCCCACGGCACCGTCCTCGAGGTGACCGCCCCGGGCGCCCTCAGCGACCGGCGGTGAGCGCCTCGGCGAACTCGGGCAGCCGCATGACGCCGGTCGGCGGGTCGAGGTCGGCCGGCAGGTAGAGCCGCTGCACGGCGACGAGGACCGCTTCGGCGATGGTGTCGCGGAACGCCGGGTCGGCCAGCCGGGCCGCGTCGCAGGGGTGCGTCAGATGGCCCAGCTCGAGCCGCACCGCCGGCATCCGCGTGAGGCGCAGCAGCTCCCAGGTCTTCTCGTGCACCCGGCAGTCGAGCAGGTCGGTGCGGGCGACGACCTCGCGCTGGACGAGCGAGGCGAGCTGCTCCCCGACGGTCGAGGTCGTGCCGCGACCCGCGCCGAAGTGGTAGGCCGCCACTCCCTGGGCGCGCGGCGAGTCGGCGCGGTCGACGTGCAGGGACAGCAGCAGGTCGGCGCCCGCGTCGTTGGCGAAGGCCGCGCGCGCAGCGTCGCTGGGGCAGCTGTCGCTGCCGCGGGTCAGCAGGGCGCGCACGCCGACCGCTGTCAGCCGACCCTCGAGGCGGCGCGCGAGGTCCTCGACGATCGCGGCCTCCTCGAGGCCGTGACCGGTCGCGCCGCGGTCGCCACCGCCGTGGCCCGGGTCGAGCACGACGACCTTCCCGGGCAGGGCGGCACCGGAGCGGTGGAGCTCCTCGGCCTCGCGCAGCACCTGCGGGCGGCCACCGGTGACCTTGCGGCCGAGCTGGCGCAGCGCCCGCAGCGTCGCCGGACCGCAGGTGCCGTCCGGGACGAGGCCGTACTCGCGCTGCAGCCCCCGCAGGGCGCGCTCGGTGCGGGGGCCGAAGACGCCGTCGGCGCGACCGGCGTCGAAGCCGAGCTCCAGCAGGCGCTCCTGCAGCGCCGCGACGTCGTCGCCCACGAACGGTCGGGTGGCCAGCGACAGCAGCCGGTCGCCGAGGCGCCACCGGGCCGCCGCCAGCGCGCGGTAGCTCTCGGGTCCGACGATGCCGTCGACCGACAGGCCGCGCTGCTGCTGGAAGTGGCGCAGCGCCTGGTCGGTGACCTCGTCGAAGACGTCGTCCACGGGGCGGGCGGCCAGCAGCCCGAGGCTGACGAGGGTGGCCTGCACGTCGGCCACAGCCGGGCCGCGGTCGCCGAGGCGGTACAGCTGCACGGGACGGCCTCTCGTTCGCGACGGGTCAGGACGAGAGCAGAGCGTAGCCGCGCCGAACGGTCCGGTCGCAGTGCCACGCGTCTGCCGGACAGCGCGCAGGCCGGCCCCCGAGAGAGGGGACCGGCCTGCGGACGAGCGGGGTGGCGCTAGAGGTAGGACTCCAGGTCACGCAGGATCGCGGCCTTGGGCTTGGCACCCACGATCTGCTTGACGATCTTGCCGCCGGAGAACACCGCCATCGTCGGGATGCTCATGATCTGGTAGTCGCGGGCGGCACCGGGGTTCTCGTCGATGTTGAGCTTGACGACGCTGATCTTGTCGCTGTTCTCCGCGGCGATCTCCTCGAGCACCGGGGCGACCATCTTGCACGGGCCGCACCACTCCGCCCAGAAGTCGACGAGCACCGGCTTGTCGCTCTGCAGGACGTCGGTCGTGAAGTCGGCGTCGGTGGTCTTCTTGGTCGCGCCCATCGTGTGCTCCTCGCTGTCGGTCTGACGTCGTGCTCAACAGGTCCGGCGGACCTGCTGTTCCGCCGCTACTGCGGCGGCAGGCCGCCGGAGCCGCCGTGCACCTGCGGACGGTCCGGCGGGTCGGACGGCACGCCGGTGTCGAAGCCGACGCTCGGCGCCGGCGGGGTGTCCTCGAGCATCGTCAGGTAGCGCTCGGCGTCGAGCGCCGCGGCGCAGCCGGTGCCGGCTGCGGTGATCGCCTGGCGGTAGGTGTGGTCGACCAGGTCGCCCGCCGCGAACACTCCCGGCAGGTTGGTGGCCGTGGAGTGCACGGCGGGGACGACGACGTAGCCGCCGTCGTCCAGCTCGACCTGCCCCTTGACCAGCTCGGAGCGCGGGTCGTGGCCGACGGCGACGAACAGGCCGGTGGCGTCGAGGACCTTCTCCTCGCCGGTGCGGACGTTGCGCAGCCGGACCCCCGTCAGCCGGTCCGTGCCCAGCGCCTCGAGGACCTCGCTGTCCCACTCGAAGCGGATCTTGGCGTTGCTGAACGCCCGCTCCTGCATGATCTTGCTGGCGCGCAGCGCGTCGCGCCGGTGGACCATCGTCACGCTGCGCGCGAAGCGGGTGAGGAAGGTCGCCTCCTCGACGGCCGAGTCGCCGCCGCCCACGACGACGATGTCCTGGTCGCGGAAGAAGAAGCCGTCGCAGGTGGCGCACCAGGACACGCCGCGTCCGGACAGCTCGGCCTCGCCGGGGACGCCGAGCACGCGGTAGGCCGAGCCCATGGCCAGCACGACCGTCCTGGCCAGGTAGGTGGTCTGCCCGACCTTGACGACCTTCGGGTCGACGGTCAGGTCCATCTCGGTGACGTCGTCGGTGACCAGCTCGGCCCCGAAGCGCTCGGCCTGCTTGCGCAGGTTGTCCATGAGCTCGGGTCCCATGACGCCGTCGGGGAAGCCGGGGTAGTTCTCCACGTCGGTGGTGTTCATCAGCGCCCCACCGGCCGTGACGGACCCCTCGAAGACGAGCGGTTCGAGCGCAGCCCTCGCCAGGTAGATCGCGGCCGTGTAGCCGGACGGCCCCGACCCCACCACGATCGCGTTGCGCACCTGCTCGCTCACTGCCGCACCTCTCGTCGCCGGACTGGACTGCTCGCCACAACCTCCCGCTGGCAGCCAGGCTTCCCCGCCCAGCACGGGTCGGCACCTCGCCGGTCGTCAGGGCCGGTCGACCCGCACCTGCAGCAGCGTGCGCGGGTCCGCCGCGGAGCAGCCGGGGTCGACGACGGTGAGCAGCAGCCGGTCCGGATCGCGGTCCGGCTGCACGACCGCGAGCGCGGGGGAGCCGCGGTAGGACCCGTGGTCGAGGGCGAGCACCGCAGACCCGGTCGCGTCCGCCGGTGTCAGCGCGGCGACGCAGTCCGCCAGCGCCTGCGGGTCCCTCAGGCGCTCCAGCGCCCCGGACAGCGGGCGGGTCCCTGTCAGGGCGGGCGTCGGGAGGGCCGGTGCGTCCTGGTCCTCGGACCGGGACGCCTCTGGCCGGGACGCCTGCGGTGCGGGGCGGTCGGCGAGCGGCGCCGTCCCGGCCAGCACCCGCGGCAGGACGGCCGAGCGCTGCGCCGGGTCGGCGTAGTCGGCGCCGCTGGCGGTGGGGACGAGCGAGGCGGTGTCGGCGCTGTCCGGCGAGGTCGACCCCGACTCGACACCGCCCCCGGCCGCGCTCGTCGCGGCGTCCTCGCCGCCGGTCGTCGCCCCGCGCAGCAGGGTCAGGCCCACCCCGCCGCCCAGGACCACCACGAGCGACGCGGCGACGGCCGGCAGCCAGGACGGCGGGCTGCGGCGGCGCAGCGGCACCACCCGGGCCGAGGAGGCCCCCTCGGCCTTGACCGCCGCGGCCAGCCGCTCGGCCAGGCCGTCCGGCAGGGGTGGCTCCGGCAGCGTCGCGAGGGAGGCCACGACCGCGACCTCCGCCGCGGCGAGCTCGGCGAGGCGGTCGGCGCACGACGGGCAGGTCCGCAGGTGCGGGTCGTCGTCGCGCTCCCCGGCCAGGGCGTCGGCCAGGGCGTCGAGGTCGAGGTGGCCGGTCGCCTGCGGCTCGCTCACGACACCTCTCCTGTCTCGTCGCCCGGTGCTGGAGTCGTCCCCCGTGGGACGGGTGCGGACTCCGGCCGGTTCCGCAGGTGGCCGAGCGACAGCGCCAGCCGGGCCCGGCCGCGCGAGCAACGGCTCTTGACCGTGCCGGTCGCGACCCCGAGCACCGCGGCGGCCTCGGCCACCGGCAGGCCCTGCACGTCGACGAGCAGGATCGCCGTCCGCTGGTCGAGCGGCAGCGCCGCCAGGGCCGCCTCGACCTCCAGCGAGGTCTCGCGCTCACCGAGGGCGTCACGGGGGTCGGCGCGCTCACCGTCGCGCTGCTCGAGCGGCACGGTCGCGCGCACGGCGCGCCGCCGGACGCGGTCGAGGCAGGCGTTGACGACGATGCGGTGCAGCCAGGTCGTGACCCGCGCGTCGCCGCGGTAGGACGCGCCGGCGCGGTAGGCCGACAGCAGGGCGTCCTGCAGGGCGTCCGCGGCCTCCTCGCGGTCGCCGAGCGTCCGCAGCGCCACCGCCCAGAGCCGTCCCTGGTGGCGCGCCACCAGGGCGCCGAAGGCGTCGCGGTCGCCGGCGACGTGGGCGGCGAGCAGCGCCCGGTCCTCCCGGTCAGCCGCGAGCGCGGGGTCCTGCCCCGCGTCCCCCTCGCCCACGGACGCACCCTAGTGGCGGCCGGCCGGTCAGCCGGTGAACAGCAGCTCCTCGATGCCGGCGGTGAAGCGACCGTCGTCCGCGGCCAGGCCGGTGAGCCACACCAGGACGTAGCGCTCGCGGGTGCCTGCCGGCGGGACCAGCGCGAGCCGGTCCCCGGTCGCCGTCGCGCGGGCGAGGACGCGGTAGGCCTCCGAGGTCGCCGCCGGCTCCGGCGCGGCGCGCAGCTCGGCGCTCACCCCGGGGCTCGACAGGACGAGCTCGGCGCGGCTCACGGCGGTGGGAGCGCCGAGGTCGACGAGCAGGCCGACGCCGTCCTTGAGCCCGCCCAGGTCCGCGCTGTCGTAGCGCTCGGTGACCCAGGCCGTGGACAGGTCGCCGTCGTGGGCGTTCGGCACCGAGCCGGGCCGCTCACGGCCGTCGCCGTCCGGGTCGAAGTCGCGCACCGGGACGCCGGTCAGGTCGAGCGGCACGGCGGCGGGCACGGGGCTCGACGGTCCGGGGCCGGCTCCTGCCGCGGCCGAGTCCGGCGGCGTGACCACCGTGCCGACGGTGCGGCCGACGGAGAACGACGCGACGCCGATCGCGGTGAGCAGCGCCAGCACCGCCAGCAGCGGCAGCCGCCGGCGCACGGCGGCGGGCAGTCCGGTGGAGGCCCGCCGGACCGGCGGGGTGCGGCCCGGGGTGTCGGCGCGCACCGCCGCCTCGCAGGCATCGCTCAGAGCGGCCGGCGTGGTCAGGGCAGGAGCGTCGCGCGCGGCGACGGGGTCGAGCGCGCGGTGCACGACCAGGTCCAGCGCCCGCGGCACGCCGGCGCGCACCTGGCGCGGGCTGACCAGCTTGCCGCGCCCGTTGGGGCCCTCGCGCAGCGACGGCGCACCCGGCACGCCGCCCGAGGGCTGCGGCGTCGCCGCGGCCGGCCAGCGCGCGGTGAGCAGCGCGTACAGCAGCGCAGCGAGGTCGCGGACGTCGGCCTCGACCGGGCCGGGGTCGTCCGCGCGGTCGGCAGCCACCCTGCCGTCGGGCAGCGCTGCGGCGACGGCGAGATCGGTCAGCCGCACCGAGCCCGCGCGCGAGAGCAGCACGTTGCCCGGGTGCAGCCGTCCGTGGACGAGACCGCCCGCGTGCGCGACGCTCACCGCCTCGGCCAGCGCCGTGGTCAGCGCCACCGCCTCGGCCGGCCCGAACGGCCCGTCCCGCTCGAGCACGGTGGTGAGCGCCGTCCCGTCGACCCACTCGCTGATGACGTACGCCACGTCGACCGGCGGACCGCCGTCGGCCGGGCGCTGCTCGACGGCCGCGTCGTACACCCGCGTGAGCACCGGGAAGGACACGGCACCGGCGGCCACGGCAGCGTCGAGGAACGGTGCGGTGACCGTCGCCCCGTCGGGTCCGGCGGCGTGCAGCACCTTGGCGGCCACCGGGCGGGCGAGCACCTCGTCGGAGGCGAGCCACAGCTGCGCCGACCGGTGCACGCCCGGGGTCGACGAGGCGATCGGCCGCACGAGCCGGTAGCGCGCGGCGAGCAGGTCACCGTCGCGCAGGACGGCTGCCCCGCGCGTGCCGGGCGGCGGTGCCACGGGCCCTCCCTGGGTGCGGCGCAGGCCGGGCGGCACGTGCCTGCCCCTCCAGAGTAGGTGCGGAGGACGGGCAGACCCGGCAGCCGCAGTCACCGGCGCAGGCGGCGCAGCACCGGGCCGACGACCTCCTCCACCTCGTCCACGTGCAGCCGGCGGGTGAGCAGGACGTAGCCGCCCGCCAGGACCGTCCCGCCCACCGCCAGCGCCGCCGCCGCGCCGAGCGGTCCCTGTCCCAGCGCGTCGGTCACCAGCCCCGCCAGCAGGAAGGCCGGCACCGCCGGCACGGCCGCAGCCAGCAGGCAGCGCACCGCCGTGCGCAGCACGAGGCCGACGTCGAGCCCGCCGACGCGCCGCGACAGCACCAGCGAGCACACGACCAGACCGGCGAAGAAGGAGGTCGCGTGCCCGGCCGCCAGGCCCACGACCTTGAGGTCGTCGGGCAGCAGCGCGTACAGCACCAGGTCGACGACGACCATCGTCGCGTTGACGCCGAGGTTGACCAGGGTCGGCGTGCGCGTGTCCTGCATCGCGTAGAAGGCGCGCAGCTGCAGCTGGTAGGTGCTGAACGGGACCAGACCCACGGCGAACACGGCCAGGAGCACGCCGAGGAAGCGGGCCTCGTCGACGGAGATGTTGACGCGTGCGAACACCACGGTGGCCATCTCCCGGCCCAGCACCACGAACACCGCCGCGGCCGGCAGCAGCACCGACACGGTCAGCCGCAGCCCGCGGTTGAGGGAGGTGCGCAGGTCGCCGGTGCGACCGTCGGCGGCGGCCCGGCTCATGCGGGGCAGCAGCGCCGTGATGACGCTGACCGCGACGATGGCGTGCGGCAGCTGCCACAGCACGAAGGCGTACGCGTAGGCCGACAGGCCGCGGCCGGGTGTCAGCCGGCCCGCGCTGATGGCGAGGTTCACCACGACGAGGTACGCCGCCTGGCTGGCGAGCACGTAGACGAAGACCCAGCGGGCCAGCCGTGCCGCGTGCCCGAGACCGGCCCCGCGCAGGTCGAGCCGCGGGCGCAAGCGGAAGCCGGTGGCGCGCAGCGCCGGGACCAGCGCGACGGTCTGCGCGACGATGCCGAGCGTCACGCCGATGCCCAGCACGGTGACCTGGGCGTCCGTGACCGTGCCCGGCTCGGGGCGGTCCGGGCCCGGCATGAGGGCGAAGACCACACCGGTGGCGATGACGACGAGGTTGTTCAGGACGGGCGCCCACATGGGGGGCCCGAAGCGCCCCTGCGTGTTGAGGTAGGCACCCATGACGGCGCCGGCGCCGTAGAACAGCACCTGCGGCAGCAGGAAGCGCGCGAAGACGACGGCGAGGTCGCGCGCCTCGGGCGACAGGTCACCGCCGTACAGGTCGACCACGAGCGGGGCGGCCACCACCAGCAGGACCGAGGCGCCGCCGAGGACCAGGACGACCAGGGTGAGCAGCCGCTGGGCGTAGGCCTCGCCCTGGTCGCCGTCCTCGCGCGCGGCCCGCACCAGCAGGGGCACGACGACGCTGGTGAGGACGCCGCCGAGCAGCAGCTCGTAGACGATGTTGGGCGCGGTGTTGGCGAGGTTGAACGCGTCGGCGACCGCGGCGACGCCGAGCACCGCCGCCACGACGGCGGTGCGCAGGAAGCCGGTCGCCCGGGAGGCGAGCGTGCCGACCGCCATCGTGCGGGCCGACCTCCCGAGGCCGCCCTCGCTCATCCGCACCGGCCGCGTGTCCGCGGGCAGGTCACACGCCGCTGCCCGGGCGGGCGGGCTCGCGGGGCTCGGCCGGTGCCTGCGGCGCCGGGCGTCGCAGCGCCCGCCGGGTGATCCGGACGCCGGCGGCCACGAGCAGGACCGCCGCCGCGGCACCGGTGACCGCGAGGGCGACCCGGCCGTACTCCGTGGAGCGCACCTCGAGCTCCACCGTGCCGCCGAAGGGCTGTCCGCTCGCGTCGACCAGGCCGGCCCGGGCGGTGAAGCGTCCCGACGTGCGCGCCTCCACGCGGACCGACACCTGCTGGCTGGAGCGGCCGGGCACGACCTGCAGCGCCGTGTCCTCCGACGACAGCCGCGCGGCGCTGGTCGGGTCGAGCCGGACTCCGACGTTGACCGGCTGGTCGAGGCCGTTCTCCACGTTGAGCCGCACGGTGCCCGTCCGGCCGGTCAGCAGCGCCGGACCGGCGACGAGCGCGATGCGGCCCCGCAGCGCGGCGACGTCGTCCTGCAGCAGGCGCAGCATCCGCCGCCCCTCGGCCGGCTGCTCGCGCCAGGCGGTGCTGGCCGCCCGGCCGCGGGCGCGCAGCAGCCGCGCCTTGGTGCCCTTGGCCGTGTCGCTGTCGGCGAGCAGGACCTGCTCGGTGAACTGGTCCGACAGGCGGCGCACCGCGGCGACGTCCCGCACGAAGCCCGGCGAGAGCGCGCGGTCCTGCGGGACGGTGCTGCGCAGGACCGCCGCGTCGTCGGCGGGCGCCGGTGCCTGCGGGTCGGGCCGCCCGGCGCAGCGCTCGGTCCCCGCCGCGACGTCGGCGAGCGGCACGCCGCACAGCCAGGGGAGCCGTCCGGTGTCCGCGACGGCGGCGGCGAGGACGGCCGGCTGCAGGTCGGCCCGGCGCTCGGGCGTGACCACCAGCGTCCGCGACTCACCGGGTCGCTCGGCCGCGATGATGGCGGTCTCGGCGATCCAGCGCTGCTCGGCCAGCCGCTCGCCCTGCCACCCGTCGTCGGACGGGTCGGGCTCGACCAGGCGCGACAGGGCCCCGTCGGGGATCAGCGCCGTCACCGGCTCGAGCGTCGAGGGCAGCGTCGTGCGGGCGCTGGGCGTCCGGTCCTGGGACGGGTCGGACACGACCACCGACTCGTCGAGCAGCAGTGCGGTGCCCTCGCCGGCGGCGAGCGAGTCGACGACGCCGGCGACCGGTCCGGCCGGCGGCCAGGCCACCGTGGCCAGCGGCGTGCGGTCGAGCAGCCGCCGGGTCTCGGACTGCCCCAGGCGGTGCAGCAGCTCGACGTCGTCCTTGACCGGCGAGTCGGTGCGGCTGAGCGCGACGACGTCGGGGTCGCCGTACGGCAGCGCCAGCAGGTCCCCCTCGTCGACGGCGGCCTGCAGCGCACGGAGCCACCGCACCGCGTCCGGCGAGGCGGGCCGCTCGCTGCGCCCGCCGGTCCCCGACACGGCGTAGGGGCGGCTCATCGCGTCGACGCTGTAGAGCAGGTCGGGGTCCACGGCGTACGTGACCGGCACCCGCTCCCCGCGGCAGGCGGCGTCCCGGCTGTCCGCGGGGGCCTCGGCGTCGTCGGCCGGCGACTCGCAGGCGCTCTGTGCCCCGACGCGCGCTCCGCGCAGCGCCCGCTCGAGCCGGCCCGCGGCGCCCGGCTCGTCCGACAGCAGCCGGGCCAGGCCGTCGTCGACCATCACCGCGCCCGGGCCGTGGTGCGGCTCGTCGACCAGCGGCACGACCCACGACAGGCGGGTCGGGGCGACCGGGCCCTCCGGGAACCACGGGACGAAGGTGGAGGCGAGCCCCACCGGACCGCGCGCCCGGCCGGCGGAGCGGGCCCTGGCCTGCACCGCCAGGGGGTGCACGCCGTTGCGCCCGTCGAGCCGCAGGTCGGCGACGCGGACGCGGATCTGGAAGCCGGTGCTCGCTCCGGGCGCCAGCTGCGGCGACTGCGCTGCCTGCCCGGGCAGCCGCCGACCGCCGAGGACCGGCTCCCGGGTGGCCAGGCGCAGCTCGGACCGCGTGGCGAGGCGCCGGCCGACCACCAGACGCACCTGCAGCCCGTCGAGCGTCTCGTCGCCGCAGTTGACGAGCCGGCCGGCCACGGTGAACGGCTCGTCCGGGGACGTGGGCGCGCGGGGCAGCAGGGTGCGCACCTCCACGGCGACCGGCGACTCCGCGGTGCCGCCCGCGCACACCTGCTCGACCGGCGCGTCGGTCGACGGCGCCAGGACCGCGGGAGCCGGCGGAGCGCTGGGAGCGGCCGACTGCGCGCCGGCCGGTCCGGTGAGCAGGACCGTCGGCAGCACCAGCACCGCGAGAGCCAGCACCGCGCTCGTGCGGCGGGGCGGGACGGACGGCACGGGCGACAGGCTCCCACTGGGCAGGTCGGACGGGCGGGAAGCGGCCAGGACGGACGTGCCGTCGCCGGCCGGACGTCGGCTCAGACGGTCACGGCTCCGGCGGTCACAACTCAGGCGCTCACGCCGTGTCGGCCAGCAGGTCCGGGACCCGGTCGAGCAGGCGGCGCTCGTCGGCGTACGCCAGCCGGCCGGCGAGCTCGTCCAGCGGCACCCAGGCCACCTCGCTCACCTCCACGTCGGCGTCGGAGAGCTCCAGCCCGTGGACGGGATCGGTGACGAGCAGCAGGTAGTGGTGCACGGTCTTGTGCACGCGCCGGCCCTCGGCGACGAACCAGAAGTCGATCGTCCCGAGCTTGCCGATGACCTGGCCGGAGATGCCGGTCTCCTCGGCGACCTCCCGCACCGCCGTCTGGGCCTCGGTCTCCCCGGGCTCGACGTGGCCCTTGGGCAGCGACCACAGCAGCCGGCCGCGGCGGTCGACGCGTCCGATGAGGGCCCCTCGAGCGCCGCTCCCGAGCCGGTCGAGCACCAGTCCGCCGGCGCTGGTCTCGTCCACCCGACGCAGCGGGCGGCGCCCCCCCGGGGTCGGCGCGGGCGGGGGAGTCACCGCCTCACAGTACGTCGGGCGGCCTCACCGTGCCTCGCAGGTGCGACGGCGCGCGGACCGTCCCGGCCGCCCGTCGCACGTCCGTCGCGGGGTCCAGGTCGATGACCCGAGGCGGGGCTCCGGTGGTCAGCGGGACGCGCTTCGCCCCGGTCACCTCCAGCAGGTCCGACGTCCGGATGCCGAGCGCGACACCGCCCTCGCCCAGCGCGCAGTAGCAGGTCGGGTCCTGCTCGAGCGCCGTGTCGAGCAGGACCTCGACCTCCGGCGGAAGACCGGCCGGGCAGACCAGCCCCGCGGCGTAGTCGGTGGCCGCGTTGACCTGCTCCGGCCGAGCGGCCCGCACCGACCGGGCGTCGAGCGCCGTCAGCAGCAGCGCCGGGGAGGGCACTGCTCCGGCGGCGACGACGACGGCGGCGAAGGACGTCCCGGTCGCCCGCTCGACGACGTAGCAGCGGACGGCCACGCAGCCCCGCTCGAGCTGCAGCAGGCGGGGCAGGTCGTCGGCGTTGAGGAGGCGTCCGGGCAGGCGCACGACCTCGTGCGGCACGTCCTGCGCGAGCAGGTCGCGGTGGACGTCCAGTGCGCCCTTCACGCTGTGCTCCTCCCCGCTCTACGGTCGGTCACCCCAGCACGGTCCTCCGGTCCGCTGCGCAGAGGAAACCACTCGCCCGGCCGATAGGCTCACCGGTCGTGCCCGCGCTGTCCGAAGTCCAGGCGAACGCCGTCCGCGAGCTGCTGCGGGTGTCGCCGGTGGCGGTCGAGCTGGGCGAGCGCTTCGCCGCGGCGGGGCACGCGCTGCACCTGGTCGGCGGCTCGGTGCGGGACGCCCTGCTGGGCCGGCTCGGGGACGACCTCGACTTCACGACGGGGGCCCGCCCCGAGCAGGTGCTGGCGCTGGTCGACGGCTGGGCCGACGCGACGTGGGGGACCGGCATCGCGTTCGGGACGGTCGGCGTGCAGCGGGGCGGCTACCGCCTCGAGATCACCACCTACCGCGCGGAGGCGTACGACCGCTCCTCGCGCAAGCCCGAGGTGACGTACGGCGAGGCCATCGCCGACGACCTCGTCCGCCGCGACTTCACGGTCAACGCGATGGCCGTCGCGCTGCCGGACTGGCGGTCACCGGACGCCTTCGTCGACCTGCACGGCGGGCTCGACGACCTCGCCGCCGGGGTCCTGCGGACACCGGGCACGCCGCAGTCGTCGTTCGGCGACGACCCGCTGCGCATGCTGCGCGCCGCCCGCTTCGCCTCGCAGCTCGGCTTCCGGGTCGACCCGGAGGTGGTCGACGCGATGCGCGACATGGCCGACCGGCTGGAGATCATCAGCGTCGAGCGCATCGCCGACGAGCTGAGCAAGCTGCTGTGCGGCGCGCACCCCCGCGCGGGCCTGGAGCTGCTGGTCGACACGGGGCTGGCCGCGCACGTGCTGCCGGAGCTGCCGGCGCTGCGCCTGGAGATCGACGAGCACCACCAGCACAAGGACGTCTACGACCACACGCTGCAGGTGCTCGAGCGCGCGATCGCCCTGGAGCACGACGGTCCCGACCTGGTGCTGCGCCTGGCGGCGCTGCTGCACGACATCGGCAAGCCCCGCACCCGGCGCAAGGAGCCCGGGGGTGGCGTGTCGTTCCACCACCACGAGGTCGTCGGCGCGTCGATGGCCCGGCGGCGGCTGTCAGCGCTGCGCTACCCCAAGGACGTCACGGCCGCGGTGGTGCTGCTGACCGAGCTGCACCTGCGCTTCCACGGCTACCGCGTGGACGGACCGCGCGGCGGGCAGCAGGGCAGCGCCTGGACCGACAGCGCCGTCCGCCGCTACGTGACCGACGCGGGCGACCAGCTCGAGCGCCTGCACAAGCTCGTGCGCTCGGACTGCACGACGCGCAACCGCCGCCGCGCCGCTGCGCTGGCCGCCGCCTACGACGACCTGGAGGCCCGCATCGCCGCCCTGGCCGAGCAGGAGGAGCTGGGCCGCATCCGGCCGGACCTGGACGGCCGAGCGATCATGGAGCTGCTGCAGCTGCCGCAGGGACCGCTGGTCGGGCAGGCCTACAAGCACCTGCTGGAGGTGCGCATGGAGCGCGGGCCGCTGCCGCGCGAGGAGGCGGTCGCCGAGCTCCACGCGTGGGCGCGCACCCAGGGTCTCGCCGTCCCGGACCCGCTACCCCGGTAGCCGGTCGCCGGCGCCGGCCGCGACGACCGGCTCGGGCGGCTCCTGCGCCGCCCGGCGTGCGGTCAGGACGCCGTACACCAGCGCGGTCACCCCGTAGCCGCTGGCGACCAGGCCGATCACGAGGTAGCTCTTGCCGTCCGGCGGCAGCAGCACCGCCGAGGCTGCCGCGGCCGACACGAAGCTGACGTTGAACAGCGTGTCGTAGAAGGAGAAGACGCGGCCGCGGAAGTCGTCCTCGACCGACTCCTGCAGCAGCGTGTCGACGCAGATCTTGGACGCCTGCGCCGCGAAGCCGAGGAAGAAGGCCGCGACGAGGAACGCCGCGTGGGTGTAGGGGACGCCGAAGACGACCTCCACGACGGCGGCCACGGCGAAGACCACCACGATCCAGCGCTGGGTGCCGATCCTGCGCGTGGCGGCCGGCGTGACGAGCGCCGCCAGCAGACCGCCGAGCACGCTCACCACGACGACCTCGCCCAGCCCGGCGAAGCCGCGGCCGATGGCCCCCTGCTCGGTGTAGAGCAGCAGGGTCGCCACGAACGACAACCCGTAGAAGAAGCGGTGCGCGCTGATGGCCGCCAGACCGCGCGCCGCCGGTCCGCGCTCGCGCACGTGCGCGGCCCCCTGCAGCACCCCCCGGGCCACGGCGGCCAGCGCCGAGCGCAGCCGCTCGTGCACCGGCGGCTCGTCCGGGCCGAGCAGGTCCGGCCCGAGACGGTGCGCGAGGGCAGCGGCGAGGACGTAGACGGTGGCTGCGACGAGCGCGGTCCGGCTCGCGCCGAGGTCGTCCTCGCCGAAGACCAGCCGCAGGGCCACCGCCGCGCCGCCGCCGGCCGCGGCGGCACCGGCCCCGAGGGTCGTGCTGACGCTGTTGGCGGTCACGAGCAGCCGGCTGTCGACCACGTGCGGGAGGGCGGCCGACAGCCCCGACAGGATGAAGCGGTTGACCGACACGGCGACCAGCGCGAGGGCCACGACCGGGGGGCTGGTCGGGCCCAGGACCGCCAGCAGGACGGCGAACACGACGATCACCGCGGCCCGGACGAGGTTGCCGTGCAGCAGCACCCGTTGCCGGCGCCACCGGTCCAGGAACACTCCGGCGAAGGGCCCGACGACGCTGTACGGCAGCAGCAGGGTGGCGAAGGCCGCGGCCGCCTGCCCTGCGGAGGTCGCCCGCTCGGGGTTGAAGAAGACCGCGGAGAACAGCGCGGCCTGGAACAGGCCGTCCGCGAGCTGACCCGACAGGCGCACCCCGAGCAGGCGGCGGAAGTCGGGCGCGGCCACGACCTCCCGCAGCGCACGGGTGTCGGTGCTCACGGCAGCAGCGTAGGGCGGCCGTGCGCGAGGACTAGCCGACGGACAGGATCCCGTACTCGCGGATCTTGCGGTAGATCGTCGCCCGGGACATGCCCAGAGCGCGTGCCGCCTGGGCCTTGTTGCCGCTCGCGTCCTTGAGGGCCAGCACGATGGCGTCGCGCTCCATGGACTCGAGCGTGCTCAGCCGCCGGCGGCTGCGGGCGGACGTGTCCGGCGGCAGGTCGGCCGGGACGATGACGCCCGTGCGGCGGTGCCGCACCACGTGCCGGAGCACCTCGAGGACCTGCGAGACGTTGCCCGGCCAGCTCGACAGCAGCAGCTGCTGCATCGCCTCGGGCGAGCAGGTGAGCTGACCTCCGCAGCCGAGCCGGCGCAGCAGGAACGGGACGAGCTGCTCCACGTCCTCGACGTGGTGGCGCAGGGGCGGGACGTCCACCGTGCTGGGGAACAGGCGCAGCAGGCGGGCCATCTCGGGGCTCGGCGGGCTGTCGTCCCGGGTGACCACCACCCAGCCGAGCTGGCGGCGCTGGGCGTCCTGGAGCGCGGCGGTGATGACGCGCAGCGAGACGTCGTGCAGCCGGTCGAGGTGGCGCAGGACGACGGTGCCGTCCTCCTCCGCCAGCGCCCGGCGCGCCTCGGTGACCCACTTGGGATCGACCGGGCCGTCCGTCTCGGCGGCGTCCAGGACGCAGAACCGGCGGTCGGGGTCCACGCGCTGGTGCAGGGCGCGCAGCAGCGCGAGCTTGCCGACACCGCGCTCGCCCTCCAGGACCAGCCAGCCGCCGGCGCGGTGGGCGTTCTCGACCTCGACGCAGGCGCGCCGCCACAGCGTGCCCGTGCCGATCAGACCGGGCAGGAGCATGCGCTGCGCCGGCGTCCTGCTCGTGCTCAGCGCGGCGTCGGGCTCCACGACCCGGACGTCGACGACCCCTCCGGCGACGCGGTCCTGTCCCTGCACCACCCGCGTGTGCAGGCGCACGCGGGTCCCCGACGGGAGGTCGACCGTGGCGGACTCCTGCCGTGACGACAGGGCCTCGGCCGCGTGCCGCAGCAGGGAGGACTGGTCTCCGGCCCCCAGCGTGCTGCGGGCCGTCTCGTTCATCATGACGACGTCGTTGTTCAGGGCGAACACCATGCCCGCGCTGCGCCGGCAGGCCCGCAGGTAGGCGTGCAGCAGCTCGATCTCGCGCAGGCCGGTCTCCGTGAGCAGGGCGTGCTTGATCTGGTCGGCCGTCGTCTTGGCCAGGGTGACCAGCAGGGGACCGGCGTCCTTGCGCCAGCACGTGAGGTCCAGGGCGCCGACCGTCTTGCCGGAGACCGGGTGCCGGATCGGCACCCCGGCGCAGGCCAGGTCCTCGAGGTTCTCGGCGTAGTGCTCGTGGCCGAACACGTGCATGGCCCGCCCGGCCTCGAGCGCGGTGCCGATGCCGTTGGTCCCCACGACCGACTCGGCGTAGCTGAACCCCGGGGCCAGGTGCACGCGGTCGAGGTGCCGCTCGAGGTCGGCGTCACCGGTCAGCCGGCTGAGCACCATCCCCGCCGGGTCGGTCAGGACGATGCTCACCGGCTGCCCGTCGAGCGACTCGCGCAGGTGCCGGAGCACCGGCTCGGCGCTGCGGGTCAGCGGGGTGTCGAGGTCGGGATCGCGGACGTACTGCAGGTCGAGCCGGTCGGCGTGCACGTTCGACTGGCGCGACCGCCACCACGAGGCCAGGATGGCCTGACGGACCCCCTCCGGCTCGAGGGCGTCGACGGTGAGGAAGCGCTCGCGCGCCTCCGCGAGGCTGCTGC
>CADCUE010000292.1 GCA_902805805.1 uncultured Frankineae bacterium
CGGGCCGGCGCCCGCGTGCGCGGCATCCAGCGCCGCCTCGGCGGGATCGAGCCCGAGAGCGGCACGGCCTACCGGGTGGACGATCCCGCGCTGCTGCGCTGGGTGCACTGCGTCGAGGTCGAGTCGTTCCTGTCCACGGCGGTGCGCTCCGGGCTGCGGCTGTCGGACGCCGAGCGC
This sequence comes from uncultured Frankineae bacterium, assembly GCA_902805805.1. The sequence continues at coordinate 178 of CADCUE010000292.1, forward strand.
GACCGCTACTACACCGAGCAGCTGCGCAGCGCCGAGCTCGTCGGCCTCGACACCGCGACCGTGCCGTCGACGGTCGGCCAGATGGCGACGTACTTCCGCGACGTGCAGCCGCAGCTGCGCGTGACCGCGGGCGCGCGCGAGGCCGCGCGGTTCGTGCTGTGGCCGCCGATGCCGGCCCTCGTCCAGCTCGGGACGCCGGCCCGTCCGGCCTGGGTCGCGGTCGCGACGGCCGCCTTCGCCATGCTGCCGCGCTGGGCCCGGCGCATGTACTCGCTGCCCGGCCTGCCGACCACCGACGTCGCGGCGACCGCAGCAGGGCTGGCCCTGCGCACCGGCCTGCTCGTCGTGCCGGACGCGCTGCGGGCCGGCCCCCACCTCAAGGACGCCCGCGCGCGCCTCGACGGGAAGTCGGTGGCGCCGGCCCCCTGAGCGCTGGCAGGCTCGTCCGCCATGACCGGGACGACGCTCACGACCCGGCCGGCTCGCCGCGACGACCTCGACGCGGTGACCGGCCTCTACTGCGCCTACGACGCCGCGGTGCGCGGCTTCGTCGACACCGAGCCGGACGACGTCCTGCGCGACTGGGACGAGCCGGGCTTCGACCTCGCGACCGGCACCCTGGTCCTGGAGGAGGACGGCCGGGTCGTCGGCTACGCGGTCCGCAGCGGCCGCGACGCCGACTCGGTCGCCGACCTCAGCCGGCGCGACGCCGGGCTCGAGGAGCGCCTGCTCGCCTGGCTCGAGGAGTTCGGCCCACCGCTGCAGCACTACTGCCCCGACGCCGACCCGCCCCTGGACGCGCTGTTCGCCCGGCGCGGCTGGACCGCGGCCCGGCGCTTCTGGCGGATGCGGCGCGAGCTCGACGCGCCGAGCCCGGAGCCCGCCTGGCCGGCGGGGGTGCAGGTGCACGACCTGCGGCGGCCCGACGACGAGCGTCCCGTGCACGCGCTCGTGCAGCGCTGCTTCAGCGAGATCGGCGGCGAGCACGAGCGGCCCTTCGAGCAGTGGGCGTCCTACCTGCTCGACGCCGAGCGCTTCGACCCCGCGCTGTGCCTCGTCGCCACCGCCGGCGGGCAGGTCGTCGGGGCCGCGCTCGGCCAGGAGAACCCCGACTACGGCTTCGTCCGCCAGCTCGCCGTCGACCCGGCCCACCGCGGCCGCGGGCTGGCGCTGGCGCTGCTGCACGAGTCGTTCCGCCGGCACCGGGAGCGGGGGCTGCCCGCCACGGTGCTCGGCGTCGACGCGGGCAACCCGACGGGGGCGCTGGCGCTGTACGAGAAGGCCGGCATGCGGGTCGTGGAGCAGTTCACCCGCTGGGAGTGGGACGTCACCGACTGACCGCCCGCCCGTGGGGCAGCATGCCCTGGTGGCAGAGGCAGAGCTGACCGGTCTCGCGGGCGTCGCCACCGACGTCATGGACGCGCTGGGGGAGATCGGCGTCGGCGTGCTGGTGCTCGCCGAGAACGTCTTCCCGCCCATCCCCAGCGAGGTGGTGCTGCCGCTCGCGGGCTACCTCGCCTCCCGTGGGCGCATGGACCTCACGCTGGTCATCGTCGCGGCCACCGTCGGCTCGGTGCTCGGCGCGCTGCTGCTCTACGAGGCCGGGGCGCGGGTCGGCCGGCGCCGGCTGCGCCGCTTCGTGGACTGGATGCCGCTGCTCGAGGGCGAGGACCTCGACAAGGCCGAGTCGTGGTTCGCCCGACACGGCCAGGCGTCGGTGCTGCTCGGCCGGTGCATCCCGGTCGTCCGCAGCCTGATCTCCGTGCCGGCCGGGGTCGAGGAGATGCCGCGCTGGCGCTTCCTGGTCCTGACGGCGATCGGCAGCGGTGCCTGGAACGCCGTCTTCGTCGGCACCGGCTACGCGCTGGGCGCGCAGTTCGAGCAGGTCGAGCGCTACAGCGGCTGGCTCAACACGGCGGTCTACGTCGCCATCGTCGTGTCCCTGCTGCTCGGCCTGCGCCGGGCGCTGCGGCGCCGACGTTCGCAACGGGCCGCCTAGGACCGCACCGCCGGCAGGCGCACCCGCAGGCGCGCGCCACCGGCCGGGGACGCCTCCGCCGCGACCGTCCCCCCGGCCGCCACGACCAGCTCCCGCACGATCGCCAGCCCGAGGCCGGTGCCGCCGGCGTCCCTCGTCCGCGGGGTGTCGAGCCGGTGGAAGCGGTCGAACACCCGCTCGCGCTCGCCCTCGGGGATGCCCGGGCCGTCGTCGTCGACGAGCAGCTCGACCGGGTCGCCCGGACGCACCGTCAGCGCGACGGTGCCCGTCGCGTGGCGCAGGGCGTTGTCGACGAGGTTGCGCACCACCCGCACCAGCGCGTCGGGGTCGGCGACGACGCGTGCGTCCGCCAGGTCGAGCACGACCCCGTCGGGCGCCAGCTCGCGGACCACCTGGGCGAGGTCGACCTCCCGCACCCGGCCCCCTCGGGTCGGCGGCGCCCCGGCGTCGAGCCGGGCCAGCAGGAGCAGGTCGTCGACGAGGCGCGCCATGCGCAGCACCTCCTCGTGCGCCGTGGCCAGCGTCGCCTCGGGACCCGCCGGGTCCGGGTGCACCAGGGCGACCTCGAGCACGGTGCGCAGGACGGCGAGCGGGCTGCGCAGCTCGTGGGCGGCGTCGGCGACGAAGGCGCGCTGCCGGGCGCCGCCGGCCTCGAGCCGGTCCAGCATGCCGTTGAGCGTCTCGGCGAGGCGGCGCACCTCGTCCTCCGCGGCGGGCACCGGCAGGCGCCGCGACGGGTCGGCGGCGGTCACCGCCTCAGCGCCCGCGCGCAGCTGCTCGACGGGCCGCAGCGTCCGGCCGACGGTGAGCCAGACTCCGGCCGCGGAGGCGAGCAGCAGCAGCGGCAGCCCGACGAGCAGCGCACCCCGGACGAGGCGCAGCGGGTCGTCGACCGCCGTGACGGGGATCGCCGCCAGCACCACCGGACCCCGGTCGGTGCGGCGCACGAGCACGCGCAGGCGGTCGCCGTAGCCGACCCGGTCGCCCTCGACGACGACGGCCTCGTCGCCCTGCACGGCGCGCTCGACCTCCGCCGGGCTCAGCAGCGGCACGGCGCGGCTCGCGCCCGTCGACGCGGCGAGCACGGCGCCGTCCGGCTCGAGGACCTGCACGAGCACCGTCGGGTCGACCGACGGCAGCAGCGACGGCAGCCGCCCCTCCCCGACGAGCCGCTCGACCTCGTCGACCCGTGCCCGGGCCCGCTCGTCGCCGGCGTCGGTCAGCCCGGCGCGCAGGACCGTCACGAGCAGCACCGCGCCGGCGGCGAGCGCGACGGCCACCGCCGCCCCGGCCAGCACGGTCACGCGCGACTGCAGGCCCGTGCGCGACCACCGGCGGCGCAGGCCGGTCAGCACCGGTCTAGGCCTCGAGGCGGTAGCCGGCGCCGCGGACGGTCGTGATCGAGCTGCGGCCGAAGGGCGCGTCGACCTTGCGGCGCAGGTAGCCGACGTAGACCTCGACGAGGTTGAGATCGGTGTCGAGGTGGGCGTCCCAGACGTGGGCGAGCAGCTCGGACTTCGAGACGACCTCGCCCTGGCGACGCAGGAGGTACTCGAGCAGGGAGAACTCCCGGGCCGTCAGCTCGACCTCCACGTCGCCGCGGGCCACCCGGCGGGTCGCCGGGTCGAGCGAGAGGTCGCCGGCCGTCAGCACCGCCGGGCGCTGCGGGGCACCGCGTCGCAGCAGGGCGCGCAGCCGCGCGACGAGCACCACGAACGAGAACGGCTTGGTGAGGTAGTCGTCGGCGCCGACGTCGAGGGCGTCGGCCTCGTCGTGCTCGCCGTCCTTCGCCGTCAGCATCAGGACCGGCACCCAGCTGCCCTCGGCGCGCAGCGCCTGCACCACGCGGTAGCCCGACTGGCCGGGCAGCATCACGTCGAGCACGACCGCGTCGTAGTCGCCGGTGCGCGCCAGCGCCAGGCCGTCGTGACCGTCCTCGCTCAGGTCGACGGCGAAGCCCTCCGCGCGCAGCCCGCGCTGCAGCGCCGCCGCGAGCGACCGCTCGTCCTCGACCACCAGGATGCGCACGTCAGGCAGCATGCCCGAGCCGCGTCGCGGGGGCCGGTCGTCCTCAGGCGGCTCTCAGGGACCGCGTCGCACACTGGGCGGGCACTCCCGACCCGAGAGGTGACCGCCGTGGTCTCCACCGCCCTGTCCCGCCGCCTGAAGCTCGCCGCCCCCGTCCTCGCCGTCGGCGTGGTCGCCGCGGGCGTCACCGTGCCGCGCCTCGCCGACGCCGCCGACGCCTCGGCCGCCCTGCCCCCGCGCACCGCCGCGCAGCTGCTCGAGGACGTGTCGCAGGCCGACGTCGAGGGCCTGTCCGGCACCGTCGTCGCGACCAGCCGCCTCGGCCTCCCCGAGCTGCCGTCGGACGGCGGCGGCGGCAGCGCCGTCTCGCTCACCGGTCTGCTGTCGGGCTCCACCACGGCCCGCGTCTGGAAGGCCGGCGACGACCGGTCCCGCGTGGCGGTCGACGCGCCGTTCGCCGAGTACGACGTCGTGCGCGACCGCACCGACGTCTGGACCTTCGACAGCGCCTCGTCCGACGTCACCCACCTCGTGCTGCCCGAGGGCACCGAGCAGCCGACCGCGCCCGAGCCGTCGGGCACCGCGACCCCGCAGGACGTCGCCGAGCGGCTGCTGTCGTACGTCGAGCCGACCACGACCGTCACGGTCGGGCGGGCCGAGGAGGTCGCCGGGCGCGCCGCCTACGAGCTCGTCCTCGAGCCCAAGGACAAGGGCACGCTCGTCGACGAGGTGCGCCTGGCGGTCGACGGCGAGACCAAGGTGCCGCTGCGCGTGCAGGCGTTCGGCGTCGGCCAGACCGAGCCGGCCGTCGAGGTGGCCTTCACCTCCGTCCGCTTCGCGGTGCCGGACGACTCCGTCTTCGCCTTCACCCCGCCCGCCGGCTCGACCGTCACCGAGCGCTCGCTCGAGGACCTCGCCGGAGCGGGAGCGCCGAAGGCGGCGCCCGAGGCCGCACCCGACGCGAGCGCGCCGGCCGCGCCGCCTGTCCTGCCGCAGGTGCACGGCAGCGGCTGGTCCACCGTCGTCGAGGTGAGCGGCGTCGAGCTCCCCGAGGACGCGCAGGGCCTGCTCGGCCAGCTCACGAAGCAGGTCGCCGGCGGCCGCGCGATCACCAGCGCGCTGGTGTCGGTGCTGTTCACCGACGACGGCCGCATGCTCGTCGGCTCCGTCCCGACGGACCGGCTCGTCACGCTGGCCTCGCAGTGACGGCAGCCGTCGAGGCGGCGCACCGGGTCGGTGCGCCGCCGCAGCCCGACGCCGCCGTCCGCACCACCGGCCTCACCAAGCGGTTCCGCAGCGGGCAGGTCGCCGTCGACGACCTCGAGCTGCTCGTGCCGCGCGGCAGCGTCATGGGCTTCCTCGGACCCAACGGCAGCGGCAAGACCACGACGATCCGCATGCTGCTCGGCCTGGTCACGCCGACCAGCGGCCAGGTCGAGCTGCTCGGCGAGCCGATCCCGCAGGCCAGCGCGCGGGTCCTGCCCCGCGTCGGGGCGCTCGTCGAGGGCCCGGCGTTCCACCCGTACCTGTCGGGGCGCGCCAACCTCGTGCGCCTCGACGCCGCCGACCTGACCGTCGACCGCCGCACGAGCACCGCCCGCATCGAGGCCGCGCTCGACCGCGTCGGCCTCGGCGCCGCCGCCTCCAAGCGGTTCCGCACCTACTCGCTCGGCATGAAGCAGCGCCTCGGCCTCGCCGCCGCGCTGCTGCGGCCGCGTGAGCTGTTCGTGCTCGACGAGCCGACGAACGGCCTCGACCCGCAGGGCACCCGCGAGGTCCGCACGTTGGTGCGCGAGCTCGCGGCCGAGGGCTGCACGGTGCTGGTGTCGTCCCACCTGCTCGCCGAGATCGAGCAGATGTGCGACCGCGTCACGGTCATGCGCGCCGGCCGCGTCGTCGCCGCCGGGACGCTGCAGGAGCTGGCACTGCTGGCCCGCCCGTCGGTCGTCGTCGAGACGCCCGACCTCGAGCAGGCCGTGTCGGTCCTGCGCCGCATGGGCGCGAGCTCGGCGGGGCCGGACGCCGACGGCCTGCGCGTGCGGGCCGAGCTGCCGGACGTGCCGGTCGAGGACGTCACGCGCGCGCTCGTGCGCGCCGACGTCGCGGTGCGCGGCATCGGACGCAGCGGGCGCTCGCTCGAGGAGCTGTTCGTCGACCTGACCGGGGAGGGCTTCGATGTCGTCGGCTGACACGCTCGAGCGGATGCCCGCCGTCCGGCGGACGCCGTCGACGCGGCTGCTGCGCTCCGAGCTGCGCCTGGTCTTCGGCCGGCGCCGCAACCAGATCCTGCTGCTGGTCCTCGCCCTGGTGCCGGTGCTGGTCGGTGTCGCGATCCGCGTCTCGACCGGCGAGGCGGAGCCCGGCGAGGGCCCGCCGTTCCTCGACCGCGTCAGCGGCAACGGGCTGTTCCTGTCGTTCACCGGCCTCGCGACGGTGGTCCCGTTCTTCCTGCCCCTCACGATCGGGGTGGTGTCCGGTGACGCGGTCGCCGGCGAGGCGCAGGCCGGGACGCTGCGCTACCTGCTGACCGTCCCGGTGTCGCGGGCCCGCGTGCTGGCGGTGAAGTACGGCGCC
>CADCUE010000293.1 GCA_902805805.1 uncultured Frankineae bacterium
GCGCCCCCTACTACCGCATCGTCGTCGCCGACGCGCGCACCAAGCGCGAGGGTCGCGTCATCGAGACGATCGGCAAGTACCACCCCAAGGAGAACCCCTCCTTCATCGAGGTCGACGGCGACCGCGCGGCCTACTGGCTGGGCGTCGGCGCGCAGCCGACCGAGCCCGTGGCCGCGATCCTCAAGGTCACCGGCGACTGGCAGAAGTTCAAGGGGCTGCCCGCACCGGCGCCGATGCTCGTCGCCGAGCCCAAGGTCGACAAGAAGGTGGCCTTCGAGGCCGCGGCCCGTGAGGGCATCTCGGGCGGGGGTGGCGCCGCCACCACGCCGAAGAAGAAGGCCGCTCCCAAGGCGACGGCGTCCTCGACGGAGGTCGACGACAGCACCGCGCCGGCCGGCCACGCCGCTCCGCCGGCCGACCAGCCCTCGACCGCGACCCCGGGCACGACCGCGACCCCGGACGCTGCCGACGGCACCGCGCACGTGGCGACCGACGGACCTCAGCAGTCGTCCCCGGCCGGCTCCGCGCCGAGCGCAGCCGAGGCCGGTACGGGCAGCGCGCAGGAGGCCGGTGGCGCCGCCGACGCCTCGGCCGCCGCACTGGCCGCCGACGCCGCCTCCTCCGACCGGGCCTAGTCCGTGCTCGAGAACGCCCTCGAGCACCTCGTCAAGGGCATCGTCGACCACCCCGACGACGTCGACGTCGAGATGGTCTCGGGCCGCCGCGGCCGCACGCTCGAGGTCCGGGTCAACCCGGAGGACCTCGGCAAGGTGATCGGTCGCAACGGCCGCACCGCCAAGGCCCTGCGCACCGTGATGGCCGCCCTCGGCGGCAAGGGCGTGCGCGTGGACGTCGTCGACACCGACGAGGTCCGCTAGTCCGTGGCGCGCGTCGCCGGGCACCGTCGACGCCCCGACCGTCCCGCCGCCCCGGCTCCCGACCCGGGAGCCGGGGCGTCGGCGCGTCCGGAGCCGGTCGCGGCGGACGACCAGCCGGACCTGCTCGTCGTCGGCCGGGTGGGCAAGCCGCAGGGGATCAAGGGCGAGGTCACGGTCCAGGTCCGCACCGACGACCCGGACGCCCGCTTCGCCGCCGGCTCCCGCCTGCTCACCGAGCCGCCGGAGCGCGGACCGCTCACCGTCGCCGCCTCCCGCTGGCAGAACGGTCGGCTGGTCGTGGCCTTCGAGGGCGTGCCGGACCGCAACGCCGCCGAGCTCCTGCGCGAGACGCTGCTGCAGGTCGACGCGCGGACCCTGCCGCCGCCCGAGGACGAGGACGAGTTCCACGACCACGTCCTGCGCGGGATGGCGGCCGAGCTGCTCGACGGGACGCGCCTCGGTGCGGTCGTGGACGTGCTGCACCTGCCGCACGGCGACGTGCTGGTGCTCCGCCGCGACGACACCGGCACCGAGGTGCTCGTGCCGTTCGTCAAGGCCATGGTGCCGGTCGTCGACGTGGCGGCGCGCCGGGTGCAGGTGGACCCGCCCGAGGGGCTGCTCGACCTCGGTGCGGACCCGGACGGCGGTGCGGAGGCGCCGGCCCGGCCGTGATCGTCGACGTCGTCACGATCTTCCCCGACTACCTCGCCCCGCTCGGCGTCTCGCTGCTCGGCAAGGCGCAGGAGCGGGGTCTGCTCACCGTGCGCGTGCACGACCTGCGCACGTGGACCGCCGACGTCCACCGCACCGTCGACGACAGCCCGTACGGCGGAGGGCCCGGGATGGTCATGCGTCCCGAGCCGTGGGGCGCCGCCCTGGACGCCGTGCGCGGCGCCGGCGGACCGGGCGACGCGCCGGTGCTGCTCGTGCCCACCCCGAGCGGACGTCGCTTCACGCAGGCGCTGGCGCAGGAGCTCTCCGACGAGCCCTGGCTGGTCTTCGCCTGCGGGCGCTACGAGGGCATCGACGCACGCGTGCTCGAGGACGCCGGTGAGCGCTTCCGGGTGCTCGAGGTGTCGCTGGGCGACTACGTCCTCGCCGGTGGTGAGGTCGCCGCGCTGGTGGTCGTCGAGGCGGTGGCCAGACTGCTGCCGGGGGTGCTCGGCAACGCCGAGTCGCACCGGGACGACTCCTTCGCCCCGGGCGGGATGGAGTCGCTGCTCGAGGGGCCGGTCTACACCCGTCCGCCGGTCTGGCGGGGTCGCGAGGTCCCCGCCGTCCTGCAGTCCGGCGACCACGCCCGCATCGCGCGCTGGCGGCGCGACGAGGCGCTGCGCCGCACGGCCGCCCGCCGGCCGGAGCTGCTGGCCGGACTGACCGTGCTCGACGCGCACGACCGCGCGGTCCTCGGCGCGGTGCGCCGGCCCGCGGCCGACGTGGGCCCACCGCGACCTGTGGCAGAGTAGAAGGCTGTTGCGCGGTCCTCGGAGGACCTGCGCCAGCCCCCGCACCACCGGCCACCGGCACCAGCGCGCCCGCGCGCGGTGCCGCACGAGGAAGCGACGCCATCCCATGAACGTCCTGGACGATCTCGACGCCGCGCAGCTGCGCACCGACGTCCCCGACTTCCGCCCTGGCGACACGCTGGACGTCGGCGTCCGCGTCGTCGAGGGCAACCGGTCGCGCGTGCAGCGCTTCAAGGGCGTCGTCATCCGCCGCCAGGGCGACGGCATCCGCGAGACCTTCACGGTCCGCAAGGAGAGCTTCGGGGTCGGTGTCGAGCGCACCTTCCCGGTGCACACCCCCGTGATCGAGGACATCCTCGTCGTCACCCGCGGTGACGTCCGGCGGGCCAAGCTGTACTACCTGCGCGAGCTCCGCGGCAAGAAGGCCAAGATCAAGGAGAAGCGCTCCACGGTCCCGAGCACCAAGGGCTCGGCCCGGACCGCTCCGGCCGACCCGGCCGCGACGCCGGCGCCTGCGACCGCCGCTCCTTCGGCTCCTGCCGAGGCCTGAGCACCTCGTCCACCGCGTACGGCGGAGCGCTCGAGTCCGGCACGGCTCGGCGGTCCTCGACGTTAGGCTGACGTGATGAGCAGCGACACGTCCGAGGTGCCGGGCTCAGGCTCCTCGGGCGGCGACGGGGACGGCGCTCCGCCCCCGGCTGCCGGTGCGCGCGCACCCAAGGGCGGGTCGTTCTTCCGCGAGCTGCCGTTCCTGGTGGTCATCGCCTTCCTGCTCGCCCTGCTGATCAAAGCCTTCCTCGTGCAGGCCTTCTACATCCCGTCCGGCTCGATGCAGCAGACGCTCGAGCTGCGCGACCGGGTCCTGGTCAACAAGCTGGTCTACGACTTCCGCGAGATCGGTCGTGGCGAGGTCGTGGTCTTCAACGGGCTCGACTCCTTCACGCCCGAGACCGAGATCGTGCCGCCGGGCAACGGCGTCGACCGGCTGCTGCGCGGGGTCGCCGGCGCGGTGGGCGTGGGCGCCCCCGGTGAGAAGGACTTCATCAAGCGGGTCATCGGCGTGCCGGGCGACCGTGTGGCCTGCTGCACCAACGGCCGGGTCACCGTCCAGCCGTCCGACGGCTCGGCTCCGGTCGAGCTCGACGAGCCGTACGTCTTCGAGGACGACCGCATGGTCTTCTGCGCCGCCGGCACGGGGGAGGCGGCCTGTCCTCCCGGGGCCGAGGGCGTGCTGGTGCCCGAGGGCCGGCTCTGGGTGATGGGCGACCACCGCGGGTCGTCGGCCGACTCCCGCTTCCACATCGACGACGAGAACTCCGGCACCGTCCCGCAGGACAAGGTCATCGGCCGGGCGTTCGTCATCGTCTGGCCGCTCGACCGGGCCGGGCTGCTCAGCGTCCCGGACACCTTCGACGGAGCGCTCAGCGCACTCGGGCCGCTGCCCTCCTACGGCCTCGCGGCCTCGCCGTACCTCCTGGGCGTCGTGGGAGCGCTCCCCGTCGTCGCGCTGCGCCGCCGCCTGCGCGTCCGCCGCTAGGGTGTCGGCGCCGCAGCTCCGCCTGTCGGTGAAGGCCTTCCTCGTCGACCGCGCCGGTCGCCTGCTGCTGCTCGACTGCGCCGACCCGCACCGCCCCGAGGTGCGGTGGTGGGAGCTGCCCGGTGGCGGCGTCGAGCCCGGGGAGGACGAGGTCGACGCGCTCGTGCGCGAGGTCCTCGAGGAGACCGGCATCGCGGTGGAGCCGGCCGCGGTCGGACCGCTGCAGTGGACGCAGGAGTCGACGTTCCAGTTCCGCTCGGTCCGTCGGTGGGCCCGCTGCCACGCGCGGCTGGTGCACCTGCAGGACCCGGCCGAGGCGGTGGCGACCGTGCTGACCGACGACGAGCAGGGCTCGATCCTGGGCCAGCGCTGGTGGACGCCCGCGGAGCTGGCGGCGGCGACCGAACGCTTCTTCCCCCGCTCGGTGCCCTCGCTGCTGCCCCGGCTGCTCGCCGGCGAGCGGGTCGACGAGCCCTTCGACGCCTGGGACTGACCCGCTCAGGTGCTGCGGCGGTCCAGCCGCGGCACGTCCGCCCCCGCGCCCGGCGGCTCGCCTAGGCTGGCCCGGTCATGACAGGCCCCGTCGAGCGCCGCGCGGCGCGCGTGCTGCTGCTCGACCAGGACGGCCGGGTCCTGCTCCAGAACTGCTGCGACCCGTCCGCTCCCGCGTCCGGCAGCTGGTGGAACACCACGGGCGGCGGACTGGACGACGGCGAGACGTCCGCGCAGGCGGCGGTGCGCGAGCTGTGCGAGGAGACGGGGCTGCGCGTCGGCACGGCCGACCTCGGCGAGGTCGTGCACCGGCGGGTCACCGAGTTCGGCTTCGGCGGAGCCGACTACCGGCAGATCGAGGACTACTTCCTGCTGCGGACCGCGGCCTTCCAGGCCCGTCCGACCGGGCACAGCGACCTCGAGATGGTCGCTGTGCTCGGCACCCGGTGGTGGAGCCGCGCGGAGCTGCGGAGCACCGGGGAGCGCGTCTACCCCGAGGAGCTGGTCGAGGTCCTCGACCGGCTGGAGGTCTGAGCCCGTGCGAGCGCCCCGGCCCGTGGTCCGGTCCGAGAACGGCCTGTGGGCCCTGGAGCGGGTCCTGCAGCGCAGCGGCTTCCCGCGAGTCGCCGGCGCCGACGAGGCCGGCCGGGGAGCCTGCGCGGGACCGCTGGTGGTGGCGGCCGCGGTCCTGCCGACCGGCCGGCGTGGCGAGGTGCCCGGCCTGGCCGACTCGAAGCTGCTGACGGAGCCGGCGCGGGAGGCGGCGTACGACGAGGTCGTCCGGCGTGCGCTCGCCTGGTCGGTGGTCGTCGTCCCGGCGCAGGAGGTCGACCGGCGGGGGCTGCACGTCATGAACGTCCGGGCCATGCGGCAGGCCGTCGCGCGTCTGGACCCGTGCCCGGACTACGTCCTGACCGACGGCTTCCCGGTCGCGGGCATGCCGGCGCCGGCACTGGCGGTCTGGAAGGGCGACCGCGTGGCGGCCTGCGTCGCCGCGGCCTCGGTGCTGGCCAAGGTGACGCGCGACCGCCTCATGCGCGAGCTGCACGAGCACTGGCCGCAGTACGACTTCGCCCGGCACAAGGGCTACATCACGCCCGAGCACACCGCGGCGCTGGGCGAGCACGGACCGTGTCCGCAGCACCGCTGGTCGTACGTCAACGTCCGGGCGGCGAGCGTGCGGTTGGATGACCGGATGGTGGTGAGCGCGTGAGTGCCGAGGACCTCGAGAAGTACGAGACCGAGATGGAGCTGCAGCTCTACCGGGAGTACCGCGACATCGTCCGCCAGTTCGACTACGTGGTCGAGACCGAGCGGCGCTTCTACCTGGCCAACTCCGTCGACGTGCAGCCACGGACCTCGGACGGGGAGGTCTGGTTCGAGCTCTCGCTGACCGACGCGTGGGTGTGGGACATGTACCGCCCGGCGCGCTTCGTGAAGTCCGTGCGGGTGCTGACCTTCAAGGACGTGAACGTCGAGAAGCTCGAGAAGCCCGACCTCGAGCTGCCGGGTGGGCGTCCTCCGTTCGGCGGGTAGGGGTCCTCGCATGGGGATCTTCTCGCGCAAGTCGTCGGACACCGGTCAGGTCAGCCAGCCCGAGGGGGACGGGCCGGTCACCCTGTCGGACCGCACGGCGCCGGGAGGGGAGGGCAGCCCGGACACCAACCAGGGCAAGACCGAGCCGCTGAGCCCGACGCCGGACCACCCCGAGCCGCTCGCGGCGCCCGACCTCGACTCGATGAGCATCGGGGCCGCCGACCCGCAGCTCCCGAGCCACCCGGCTGCGGCGCCGCTGTCGCCCCCCGGGTCGTACGGCGGTGGCGACGAGGGGACCGCGCCGCGCGGGCTCGGCGGTCCGGGGGTGCGCCCGGACCAGGACCGGCCGCAGATCGACACCGCGACCAGCACCGGGCGCGAGCGCGGGCCGGTCAAGCCGGTGCAGCACAGCTCGGGCGAGGCGCACCGCGCCGGCGGGCTGAACGGCACGACCCCCGACGGCGAGTCGATCGAGAGCGACACCGAGGGCGGCGCGACGCGCATGGGCGCCGCGCCGCCGGACGCCGTGCCGGGGATCTCCTCGGGCCACGGCGACACCGGGCCCGCGCCGTCCACGGGCGACGCGGCAGCAGGCGGCACCTCGGAGGACCGGCCGAAGGTCGAGGGCATCCGCATGCCCGAGGGCTGAGCCCGGGCGGCGTCAGGCTGCTCAGCCCGCGGCCCGCTTGAGGACGTCGGCGGGGAAGCCGCCGAGCTCCACGCAGCGGGCGCCCCAGGTGTCGAGCCGGGCGCAGACGTCGTCGAGGCGGTCGCCGAGCACGTCGACGATGCTCTGCTCCTGGGCGTCGGTGCGCTGCTCGATCTCGGCGCGGACGGCGCGGCCCTCGTCGGTGAGCC
>CADCUE010000294.1 GCA_902805805.1 uncultured Frankineae bacterium
CAGCCTGGTGTTCACCGCTCTGCGCGCGCCCGGGCCGGTCACGTCGCGCGACCTGCTGGTCGTCCCGCTGGCCCTGCTCACCGTCGCCGCGATCAACGCCGGTGCGGTCCTGCTCGTCCTGACCGTGGTCGGGGTCCGTCCCACGCTGGAGACTGGTCCGCGCAGCCTGCTGCGGGGCGTCGGCGTCGGTGTCGGGGTCAACCTCCTGCTCGGGCTGCTGTCGGCGGGGCTGTGGACGCAGGCGCCCGAGCTCCGACCGCTCGTCCCGGTCGTGCTGCTGGCGGTGCACCTCGGCACCGGACTGGTCGCCCAGCAGCTGGCGGGGCAGTCACGGCTCGCCGGGCTGCAGCGTGCCGGCGCGACGCTGGCCGGTCCGGACGAGCTCGGGGTGGCGCTGCCGGTGTTCCTGCAGGAGCTGCGCCGGGCGTTCGAGTGCGCGGGGGTCGAGCTCCGCCTGCGCGGCGACCGGAACGGTCCGCCGCTGCGCGCCGTGTGCGGCTACGACCCCGGACCGGCCGCCACCGCGCCCCTGGTCGACGAGCTGCTGCGGCGCGGCACAGCAGTCCGGCTCGGTCCGGCCCGCGGCGACCGCGACCTGCAGGCCCTTCGAGCCCAGGCCGGGTGGCGGGACTGCCTCGTCGCGCCCGTGCGCCACCAGGGCGAGGTCGTGGGGCTGCTGGTCACGCACGACCGAGAGGGCTGGGAGGGCTTCGAGCACGGCGAGCTCCCGGTGCTCGAGGCCGCGGCGGGCGTTCTCGGCGAGGCGCTGCACCGCGACGAGCTGGCGCAGGTGCTGGACGCCGAGCGGGCGGCCCTGAGCGCGTCCGAGGTGCGCTGGCGGGCGCTGGCCCGGGTCCTCGAGCTGGTCGCCCGGGGGAGTGCTCTGCACCAGACGCTCGACCAGCTCGCCCGCACGGTGGAGGAGCAGTCCCCGACCGGCCGGTGCGCGGTGGTCGTGCAGGCGCCCGGTGAGCCTCCGGTCGTCGCCGCCCCGCACCTGACCGCGAGCGCTGCTGCAGCAGTGGAGCGGGCGCTGCTGCCGGTCGCCGCCTCGCGAGCAGCCGTCGACGCCCCGTGGGAGCAGGAGGTGGACGACGTCTCGCCCGCGGCCAGCCGCGAAGCGCTCCGACGGACCGGCGTGAGCCTCCTGCGGGCCTGGCCGCTGCCCTGCACGCCGGGCGGCGGCGCGTCCGGCGTCGTCGCGCTGTGCTACCCGGACGGTCTGGTCGCGCCCGACGACGACGCCCTGGCCGAGGGCGCCGCCCGCGTCGGCGGGCTCGCGGTCGACCACGTCCTGGTGCAGCGCCGCCTGGCGCACCAGGCCGACCACGACACCCTCACCGACCTGCCCAACCGCGGCGCCTTCCTGGACCGGCTCAAGCGGGCGCTGCGCAGCACCGAGCGCAGCGATCGGTGGGTCCTCGTCCTGTTCCTGGACCTGGACCGCTTCAAGGTGGTCAACGACAGCCTCGGCCATCGCGCCGGTGACGAGCTGCTGTGCGCCGTCGCCGAACGGCTGCGCACCGCCGTGCGTCCGGGCGACACGGTGGCCCGCTTCGGCGGCGACGAGTTCACGATGCTGTGCGAGGACGTCGAGGACGAGGCACACGCGCTGCACGTCGTGGAGCGCGTGCGCAAGGCCTTCGAGCGTCCGTTCCCCCTGGGCGACAGCGAGCTGTTCGCGACGACGAGCATCGGCATCGCCCTCGGCCGGGGGCGGGCGGAGACACCGGAGACGCTCGTCGAGAACGCGGATGCGGCCATGTACCGCGCCAAGGACAACGGGGGCAACTGCTTCGAGCTGTTCGACGGCGCCATGCGGGACCGGGCCGTCCTGCGGCTGGCCACCTCCAGCGCGCTGCACCGGGCGGTCGAGCGCGGGGAGTTCCGGGTCGTCTACCAGCCGACGGTCCGGCTCGCGACGGGTGAGGTGGAGGGCGTCGAGGCGCTGCTGCGGTGGGAGCGGCCGGACCACGGCACCGTGCCGCCGGGGGACTTCGTGCCGCTGGCCGAGGAGAACGGCCTGATCGTCCCCATCGGGGCCTTCGTGCTCGAGGCAGCCTGCCAGCAGGCCCGCCGCTGGCAGGACGCCGTGGCGGGCGGCGTCGCCCCCACCGTCAGCGTCAACCTGTCGGCCCGCCAGCTCGTCGACCCCGGGCTGCTGCCACTCGTGGAGGGGGCGCTGGACCGCAGCGGGGTCGACCCGACGACCATCTCGCTGGAGATCACCGAGAGCGTCCTGATGGGCGACGTGGCCGCCAGCGGATCGGTGCTGTCCGAGCTCAAGGGCCTCGGGATGCGCCTGTACGTGGACGACTTCGGCACCGGCTACTCCTCGCTCACCTACCTGCAGCGCTTCCCGGTCGACGGGGTGAAGGTGGACCGGAGCTTCGTCGCCGGGCTCGGGACGAGCTCGGACGACGACGCGATCGTGCGCGCTGTCATCGGCCTGGCGCACGGGCTCGGGCTGGTCGCCGTCGCCGAGGGCGTCGAGACGCAGGAGCAGCTCGACCACCTGATCGACCTGCGCTGCGACATCGCGCAGGGCTACCACCTGGGCCGGCCGTCGACGGCCGAGCTCGTCCCGATGGGCCTGCGCAGCGGCTCGGCGCCGAGCGCCGCCGCCCGCTGAGGTCGAGCTCAGGAGCGGGCGCGCCCCGAGGCGTCGAGCCCGCGGGCGGCGTAGTAGCCGTCGATCATCGCCCGCAGCCGAGCGGGGCTGAGCGCCGCGGTACGACCGGAGCCGACGGTGAGCTCCTCGGACAGGAAGCGCTCGGGCAGCCAGTCGTCCTCCGGCTGCCACCCCTCGCGCAGGTTGTAGGCCCGCTTGGCCAGGACGATCCGCGCCGCCGTCGCCCTGAGCTCGTCGGCCGTGAGGTCCCAGCCGGTGACCAGGCGCAGCAGGACGGCCCACTCCTCGAACGGCTCCTCGAAGACGCCGCGCAGGAACTTGCACAGGATCATCGAGTCCATGACCGCGGAGCGGTCCTCGGCCTCGATCGCCCCGCGCACGTGCGCCTCGCCACCCGCCAGCCGGTCCACGTCGCCGGACAGGTCCGACTCGTACGCACCGCTGCGGTTGTGGTCGGCGCCGCGGGCGTTGACGGCCATCCCGAGCGCCATCGACTGCATGGTCCGCGGCTCGTAGCCAGGCAGCTCCAGCCCCTTGACGTGCGCGGCGAAGGCCTCGGAGCCCTGCCCGACGACGGCGGACGCGGCCCGTGAGCCCAGGGCGAGCAGCGGGCCCAGACCCTCGCCGGAACCGATCTCGCGCAGCGCGCGCAGGACCGCCTGCCCGTCACCGAAGCGCAGCCACGGCGCGTCCAGCAGCCCGCGCTCGGCGCACTCCATGGCCCAGGCGATCGTGCCGCCGGCGGAGATCGTGTCGATGCCGAGGTCGTCGCACAGCGCGCTGGCGGCGACCACGGCGTCGGGGTCCGAGACCCCGCACATCGGCCCGAGCGAGGACACGTTCTGGTACTCCATGCGGACCTTGCGGCCGCTGCCGTCCTTGTTCTTCGGGCCCTTGTAGAGGTGCTCGCAGCCGATGGCGCACGACGCGCAGGAGCTCTTGACGACCTCGCGGGACTGCGCCAGCTCCTCGACCGCCAGTGACGACGCCCCCTCGAACACCGCGGCGGAGAAGTTGCGCGTCGGGAGCGTCGACAGGGCGTTGAAGGCCAGGACGTTGGCCATGGTGCCCAGCTCGCGGTACTTCGCCGTCGCCCGTCCGCGCGACCGGTCGCGCAGGTCCTTGGCTGCGGCGAGCACGCCGGCCGGATCGGCCGGCGCGACCTTGGTGGTGGCGTGGACCGCCAGCGCCTTGACGTTCTTGGCGCCCATCACGGCGCCGAGCCCGCCGCGCCCGGCGTGGCGTCCGTCGTGCGACAAGGTGGCGTAGCGGACACCGCGCTCGCCGGCGGTGCCGATGGAGGCGACCTGCCAGCCGGCGCCGAGCCGTGCCCGGACGGCCGTCTCGGCCTCCGCCGCGGTCTGCCCCCACTCGGCACTGGCGTCGCCCAGGACGACCCGGTCGCCCTCGATGCTCACGAACGACGGCCCGGCCGCCCGGCCGACGAGCACGAGGGCGTCGTGACCGGTGAGCTTGCCGCTGATCGCGAAGTGGCTCGACGCCAGCGCGTCGGTCAGCAGCCCGGTCAGGGGCGACTTGGCCACGACGGCGAACTTGGCGCTGGTCGTCAGGGGCGTGCCGACGAGGGGGGAGAACACGAAGACCAGCGGCGCCTCGGAGGCCAGCGGGTCGACGCCGGCCGGTACGAGCGAGGACAGCAGCCAGGTGCCGAGGCCGACGCCGCCGAGGTGGTCGCGCAGCACCTGCTCCGGCAGGGGCAGCACGCGGCTGGAGCCGTCGGTCACGTCGATGACGAGGGCCCGGCCGAAGTAGCCCCCGGGGACGCTGTCGGGCGGGCTAGCCACCGGCGTCGGCCGACAGGAAGGCGACCAGATCGGCGGAGGCGAGCGGGAGCTCCGGGTCGCGCACCATCTGGTCGCCGTTGACGGCGGCCAGGACGTGCCGGTCGAGCACGAGGCCGACGGCCTGCGCCGCCGCGGCGAGCGTGGCGGCGCGGACCGCCTGCTCGCCGCGCTCGCCCCCGGACGCCAGGACGCCGTAGCGCTGCACGACGACCTCCGGGGCCGGCAGGGCGCGCAGGGCGGCGTACTGCTCCGGGGTGTTGACGCCGGTCACCGAGCTCAGCGCCGGGTCGACCTTGGCGAGGGCCGGATCGGCCAGCAGGGCCAGGTCGTCGAGCGTCCGGACGTCGGCGCCCTCGAGCAGGAAGGCCGGTCGGGGGCGTCCCTCGGCGAGCAGCGCCCGTGCCCGGTCGGCCAGCCCGGTGCGGTAGCAGGCGGCCAGCGGCTGCCGGTGCCCCTGGACCACCGGAAGCGCCACGTCGGCGTCCTGCCCGGCGCGCACGACCGCCCGTACGAACGCCGGGTGCAGCAGCGGCAGGTCGGTCGAGCAGACGAAGGCGTGCGAGGCGCGGTCCTGCAGCGCGCCGAGGCCGGTGGCCATGCCCTGCAGGGGGCCTCGCGCGACGCTGTCGTCCTCGAGCACCTCCACCGCGCCCGGCAGCGACGGCAGGTCCTGGCCCGCGGCCCGGACGACGACGACCGGTCCGTCGACCCCGCGCTGCACCAGGCCGACGACGCGGCGCAGCAGCGTCGAGCCGTGCCACTCGAGGCCCGCCTTGGGCTGGCCCATCCGCGACGACCGGCCCCCGGCCAGCACGATCGCGGCGGTCGCGGACACGGCTCCAGCCTACGTCCGGGTGGCCGACGACGCGGGGCGCGCGCCCCGGACGACCAGGTCGCGCAGCAGCGACTCGGTGGCGGCGGTGACGGCGTCGACCGCGCCGTCGAAGGCGTCGCGGTTGTGGGCGGCGGGGGAGCGCATCCCCGAGATCTTGCGGACGTACTGCAGCGCGGCGGCCCGCACGTCGTCGGCCGTGACGTCGTCGGCGTAGGGCGGGCGCAGGGTCTGGATGCTCCGGCACATGCTCGGACCGTACGCCGCCGGTGCGCCCGGCGGCAGCCGGTCACTAGGCTGCCGCGACCGTCGACCCTGCGCAGGAGGACCCGTGCTCGACCTGACCGGCACCTCGTCCCTCGTCACCGGCGGGGCCAGCGGCCTCGGCGAGGCGACCGTCCGGGCGCTCGCCGCGCGCGGCGCCTCCGTGGTCGTCGTCGACCTGCAGGACGACCGGGGGCAGGCGGTCGCGTCGAGCGTGCAGGGCGGCTACGTCCGGGCCGACGTCACCGACGCCGAGCAGGTCACCGCCGCGGTGCGCGCCGCGCAGGAGCACGGGCCGCTGCGCACGCTGGTCTGCGCGGCGGGCATCGGCTGGGCCAGCCGCACCGTCGGCCGCGACAGCACGTTCGAGTCGGCGCACGACCTCGCGGCCTTCCGCAAGGTCATCGACGTCAACCTCGTGGGGACGTTCAACTGCATCCGGCTGGCCGCCACCGCCATGGGCCAGCAGGAGCCGGTCGACGCCGACGGCGCCCGCGGCTCGATCGTCACGCTCGCGTCCATCGCGGCGTTCGACGGTCAGATCGGACAGGCGGCCTACTCGGCGAGCAAGGGCGGCATCGTCGGCATGACGCTGCCGGTCGCCCGTGACCTCGCCGCCGTCGGGGTGCGGCTCAACTGCGTGGCACCCGGGCTGTTCGACACGCCGATCTACGGCGAGGGGGAGGCGGCCGAGGCGTTCAAGGACAAGCTCAAGCGCGACGTGCTGTTCCCCAAGCGGCTGGGGCAGGCTGACGAGCTCGCCTCCATGGTCGTGGAGCTGCTGGTCAACCCGTACGCCAACGGCGAGGTCGTGCGGGTCGACGGCGGCGCCCGGCTGCAGCCGAAGTAGGCCGCGCGGGCGGCTCAGGCGGCCACCGGGGTGGGCGCCGGCGGCGTCCGCAGCAGGCCGTCGCCCTCGAGCAAGACGGCTCCGTTGCAGAGCAGCGCGTAGCCGCAGTCCTGCAGGTGCTCGGCGACGATGCGCGCCGCGGCTGCGTCAGGAGCCGAGGCGGAGGGGCAGGTCGGAGTGTGCGGGCACATGGCGGATCCGATCGGGGTGGAGCGCCGGTCGTCGGGGCCGGCTGTCGTCGTGGTCTCTACAACGATGGAAAGCCAGCGTGTCTTCCGTGCGGACGCCGGCCGTGCCGCGGCCCCGGCGCGCGCGGCGGCGGCTCCCTCCGTAGGATCGGTGTCCACGGTCGGCC
>CADCUE010000295.1 GCA_902805805.1 uncultured Frankineae bacterium
CTGTCCACCACCCCTTCACCGCCCCGGCCGCCTCCCACGAGGACACCTTCGCGTCGTCCCCGGCCGACGTGCCGGCCCGGGCGTACGACCTCATCCTCAACGGCACCGAGCTCGGCGGCGGCTCGATCCGCATCCACTCCAGCGACGTGCAGAAGCGCGTCTTCGACGTCATCGGCCTGACGCCGGAGCAGGCGAGCGAGCAGTTCGGGTTCCTGCTCGAGGCGTTCTCGTACGGCCCGCCGCCGCACGGCGGGATCGCCTTCGGCATCGACCGCATCGCGGCGATGATCACCGGGTCGGAGTCGATCCGCGACGTCATCGCCTTCCCGAAGACGGGCGGCGGCGGCGACCCGCTGACCGGCGCGCCCACGACGATCACCGCGCAGCAGCGCAAGGAGGCCGGCATCGACGCCAGCCCGGCCTGACCGGTGGGGCTACCAGCGGTCCCGCACGACGAGGGGGCCGCTGGTGAAGGGGTGCTCGTCGCGGAAGCCGAGCGCGTCGTAGAGGGCCCGCCCCTCGGGGTTGTCGGCGTACATGCCGAGGGTGACGACGTCGCTGCCGTCCTCGAACAGCTGCCGGGCCAGGGCCGCGGTGACCGCCTTGCCGAGGCCCCGGCCGCGCGCCGTGGGGGTGACGGCGATCGAGGACAGGTGGCCGACGCCGGTGGCGCTGCTGGTGTCCGCGGCGCAGGCGAGCAGCGCTCCTGACGCGTCGCGCACGCCGACCCAGCGGCGCACGGCCTCGTCACCGGGCTGCACCGAGGCGCGCGAGGAGGACGCAGCCAGCAGCTGCGCCACGGCCGGGTCGTCGTCGACGGGCTCGACCCGCTCCTCGCCGCGCTGCCCTGGTGGCGGCTCGGGCAGCCAGCGGAAGTCCCAGTCGGTGCCGGTCATCCCGGCCCAGGCCGGGAAGCGCGCGGGCGTCCCGCGCGGCACGGTGAGGCGCTGGCGGGGCGGCAGCTCCGGCAGCAGCGCGCCGACGAGCGCGCCGACGGCGCCCGGGTCGCCGAGGGCCGACAGGTAGGACGTGCGCTCCTCGTTGTCGATCGCGATCCAGGCGGCGGCGCCCTCGGTCGACCAGCCCTGCAGGAGCGGCCGGCGCAGGGTGCCGCGGGCGAAGGGGTCGTGGGAGGTGGCGACCAGGACCTCGGCGGCGGTCCCGAGGGAGGCGACGTGCACGCCGTCGAGGCTACGAGCCCGCCCGACCTCTCTCGCCGCGTTCGGAGGGGGCGCTCCCACGTCGCGGGCGCCGTACCCCTTTGCAGTGGTGCGGACGCCGTAGGGTCGCTCCCGTGGCCGGGGACTCGCTGTTCGACGCCGCCGAGCAGGAGGCGGCCGAGCGGGTGGCTCCCCTCGCGGTGCGGATGCGCCCGCGCTCCCTCGACGAGGTCGTCGGACAGCGGCACCTGCTGGCGGCCGGGGCTCCGCTGCGCCGCCTGGTCGAGGGCGACGCACCGCTGTCGGTCGTGCTGTGGGGGCCGCCCGGCACCGGCAAGACGACGCTGGCCATGCTGATCGCCCGCTCCACCCGGCGCCGCTTCCGGGAGCTGTCGGCGGTCACCGCCGGGGTCAAGGACGTCCGGCAGGTGGTCGACGAGGCCAAGCGCGCGCTCGGCGAGACCGGCGCACAGACCGTGCTGTTCGTCGACGAGGTGCACCGGTTCTCCAAGACCCAGCAGGACGCGCTGCTGCCGAGCGTGGAGAACCGCTGGGTGACGCTGGTCGCCGCCACGACGGAGAACCCGTTCTTCAGCGTGATCAGCCCGCTGCTGTCGCGCTCGCTGCTGCTGACCCTCGAGCCGCTGACCGACGACGACGTGCGCACGGTCGTCGAGCGGGCGCTGGACGACGAGCGCGGGCTCGGCGGGCGCGTCCACGTCGACGCGGACGCCGTCGACCACCTGGTGCGCCTGGCCGGTGGTGACGCGCGCCGGTCCCTCACCGCCCTCGAAGCGGCGGCCGGTGCGGCGGCGCCCGGGCCGGACGGCGACGGAGGTCGGGTGACGCTCGCCCTGCTCGAGCAGGCGGTCGACCGCGCCGCCGTCCGCTACGACCGTGACGGGGACCAGCACTACGACGTCATCAGCGGCTTCATCAAGTCGGTCCGCGGGTCGGACGTCGACGCGTCGCTGCACTACCTGGCGCGGATGTTCGAGGCGGGGGAGGACCCGCGCTTCATCGCCCGGCGGCTGGTCGTGCTCGCCAGCGAGGACGTCGGCATGGCCGACCCCTCCTCGCTGCAGGTCGCGGTGGCGGCGGCGCAGGCGCTGGAGCTGATCGGGATGCCCGAGGCGCGGCTCAACCTCGCCCAGGCGACGGTCCACCTGGCGCTGGCGCCCAAGAGCAACGCCGTGCTCGCCGCGGTGGAGACCGCGATCGCCGACGTCCGTGCCGGGCGCACCGGCACCGTGCCCGCGCACCTGCGCGACAGCCACTACCCGGGCGCGAAGAAGCTGCAGCACGGGTCGGCGGGCGGTTATCGGTACCCTCACGACTTCCCCGGACGGGTCGTGGCGCAGCAGTACGCGCCGGACCCGGTCGTCGGGCGGGAGTACTACTCGCCGGGCGGCCTGGGGGTCGAGCGCGTCGCCTCCCAGCGGCTCGCGGGGCTGCGCGAGGTCTTGCGCGGCGACCGCGCCGTCGTGCCCGAGGATGCCGCGGACGGCTTCCGTCCCAGGTGCCGACCGGTGCCGCCCACGCCCGAGGAGCTCGCCGCCCTCGAGCAGAAGAAGGAGTAAGCGTGCTGACAGGTGGACAGGTCGCCGGGCTGATCGTGGCCGTGTTCTTCGCGATCCTCGTGCTCGTGCTGTGCATGGTGCTGGTCAAGCTCGGCAAGGTGGTCGAGGAGACGCAGCGCCTGGTGTCGGGCATCACCGAGCAGACCGTGCCGCTGCTGGGCGAGGTGACCACGTCCGTGACCCACGTCAACCAGGAGCTCGTCCGGGTCGACGCCATCACCGCCAACGTCCAGTCGATCAGCGGCAACGTCAGCGCCCTGACCAGCCTGTTCGCCGCGACGCTCGGCAGCCCGATCATCAAGGTCGCGGCCTTCTCGTACGGCGTGCGCTCGGCGGCCGGTCGACGGCACGAGCGCGACATCAACCGCCGCGTGCGCGACGAGCTCAAGACGAGCCGGCGGACCTCGTGACGCGCCGCCTGTTCTACATCGCCCTCGGAGCAGCGGTCGGCGTGCTCGTCGTGCAGCGCGCGACCCGGGCGGCGCAGCGCCTCACGCCTGCGGGGCTGCAGACGTCGGTCGCGGGCTCGATGGCCGGTCTCACCGAGGCGCTGCGCGAGTTCACCGCTCTGGTCCGCGAGGGCATGGACGAGCGCGAGGAGGAGCTGCGCGTGACGCTCGGCCTGGACGGCACGCACGACCTCGTCGACCACGTCCCCGGGCACACCGGAGGCCTGGAGCCCGACGTCCGATGAGCGCGCCCGAGGGGTCCGGTCCGGGATCGGGCATGTCGTCGGCGGAGATCCGCCGGCGCTTCCTGCACCACTTCGAGAGCCGGGGCCACACGGTCGTGCCGTCGGCGTCCCTGATCGCCGACGACCCCACCCTGCTGCTGGTCAACGCCGGCATGGTGCCGTTCAAGCCCTACTTCCTGGGCGAGGTGCCGCCGCCGTACGCCCGCGCCACCAGCGTGCAGAAGTGCGTGCGCACCCTCGACATCGAGGAGGTCGGCAAGACGACCCGGCACGGCTCGTTCTTCCAGATGGCCGGCAACTTCTCCTTCGGCGACTACTTCAAGTCCGGAGCGATCGACTTCGCGTGGGAGCTGCTGACCCGCAGCGCCGCCGACGGCGGCTACGGCCTGCCCGAGGAGCGGCTCTGGACGACGGTCTACCTCGACGACGACGAGGCGTTCGAGCTGTGGAAGCGGTACGTGCCCGAGGACCGCATCCAGCGCCGCGACAAGGCCGACAACTACTGGCACATGGGCGTGCCCGGACCGGGCGGTCCGTGCAGCGAGATCTACTACGACCGGGGCTCCGAGCACGGCCGCGAGGGCGGGCCGGTGGCCGACGAGGACCGCTACCTCGAGGTGTGGAACCTCGTCTTCATGCAGTACCAGCTCAGCACGGTGCGCACGAAGGTCGACTTCGACATCGCCGGTGACCTGCCCGCGCAGAACATCGACACCGGCATGGGCCTGGAGCGGGTCGCGACCGTGCTCCAGGGCGTCGACAACCTGTACGAGATCGACACCTCGCGCACGATCCTCGACCGGGCCGCGGAGCTCACCGGGGTGCGCTACGGGCAGGACCCGGCGGCGGACGTGCGCCTGCGCGTCGTGGCCGACCACGCACGCACCGCGGTCATGCTCATCGGCGACGGCGTGCGTCCCGGCAACGAGGCCCGCGACTACGTCCTGCGCCGTGTCCTGCGCCGCACCGTCCGCTCCATGCGGCTGCTCGGAGCGCAGGACCCGACGATGGCCGAGCTCGTCGACGCCGCGGTCCGCGCGATGGGACCGCAGTACCCCGAGCTGGCCGACGGTGCGGCGCGGATCAGCGCCGTGGCGGTGGGGGAGGAGGGCAGCTTCCTCGAGACGCTGACCAAGGGGGCGAGCGTGTTCGAGGCCGCCGTCCCGACCGCGCGGTCGTCCGGCGGCGTCCTGTCCGGGCCGCAGGCCTTCCAGCTGCACGACACCTACGGCTTCCCGATCGACCTCACCCTCGAGATGGCCGCCGAGCAGGGGCTGTCGGTCGACGAGCCGGGCTTCCGGGCGCTCATGGCCGAGCAGAGGGCCAAGGGCAAGGCCGACGCGAAGCTGAAGAAGACCGGCGGCGTGGACACCTCCGCCTACCGCGCGCTGCTCGAGGACTCCGGCGCCACCGAGTTCACCGGCTACGGCGAGGTGCGCTCCGAGGCGTCGCTGCGCGGGCTGCTCGTCGACGGCGCCGCCGTCCCCGCGGCGCGCGAGGGCGAGCTGGTCGAGCTGGTGCTGGACCGCACGCCGTTCTACGCCGAGGCGGGCGGGCAGCTGGCCGACGCGGGCCTGCTCGTCCTCGGGGACGGCACGGTGGTGCAGGTGGAGGACGTGCAGAAGCCGCTCGGCGAGCTCGTCGTCCACCGCGGCCGCGTGCTGTCGGGGGAGGCGCGGGTCGGTGCCGCCGTCGACGCGCAGGTCGACGTCGAGCGCCGCCGCTCCGTCTCGCGCGCGCACACCGCGACGCACCTGGTGCACAAGGCGTTCCGCGCCGCGCTCGGCGAGCAGGCGACCCAGGCCGGCTCGCTGAACGCCCCCGGCCGCTTCCGCTTCGACTTCGCCTCGCCCTCGGCCGTGCCGGCGTCGGTGCTGGCCGACGTGGAGCAGGAGATCAACGAGATCGCGCTGGCCGACCTCGAGGTGCGCGCCTTCGTCACCACCCAGGACGAGGCCCGCCGCATCGGCGCCATGGCGCTGTTCGGCGAGAAGTACGGCGACGCCGTGCGCGTCGTCGAGGTCGGCGACTACGCCCGGGAGCTGTGCGGCGGCACGCACGCCCAGCGGTCCGGGCAGCTCGGCATGGTCAAGCTGCTGTCGGAGGCCTCGATCGGCTCCGGCGTGCGCCGGGTCGAGGGGCTCGTCGGGCTCGACGCCTACTCCTACCTCGCCCGCGAGCACGTCCTGCTCGCCCAGCTGGCGTCCTCGTTCAAGGTGCCGGCCGAGCAGGTGCCCGACCGGGTCGCCGCGACGGTGGCCCGGCTGCGCGAGGCCGAGAAGGAGCTCGCGGCCCTGCGGGCCGGGCAGGTGCTGCAGTCGGCCGCGGCCTTCGCCGCGGGCGCCCGCGACGTGGCTGGGGTGGCGTACGTCCCGGTCGAGGCGCCGGCGGGCACGTCCGGCGACCTCGTGCGGCAGCTGGCGCTCGACGTCCGCGGGCGGCTCGCCGCCGACCGGCCGGGCGTCGTGCTGGTCGCGGCCGGCGGCGACCGGGTCACCCTGGTGGCGGCCGTCAACGACGCCGGCCGGGCGCGCGGGCTGTCGGCCAACGCCGTCCTGCGGGAGGCGGCCGCGGCCGTGGGCGGCAAGGGCGGCGGCAAGGACGACGTGGCGCAGGGCGGTGGTGCGGACCCCGCCGGCATCCCGGACGCGCTGGCCCGGGCCGAGCAGCTCGTCGGGCGAGTGGCATCGGGGGCGTGACGCTGCCCGGCGTGGTGGTCGCCGTCGACGTCGGCACCGTCCGGGTCGGGGTGGCCGCCAGCGACCCGCACCGCATCCTGGCCTCGCCGGTGGAGACGGTCGCGGCCCCGGGGCACGCCCGGGTCGCCGCGATCGTGGCCGAGCGCGACGCCGTGCTCGTCGTCGTCGGTCTCCCGACGTCGCTGTCGGGCCGGTCCGCGAGCGCGTCGGCCGACATGGCCCGGGCGTGGGCCGAGGCCCTGCGCCCGCTGGTCGCACCGGTCGAGATCTCGCTGGTCGACGAGCGCCTGACGACCGTGAGCGCCACGGCGGCGCTGCGCGCGTCGGGCCGGTCGGCCAGGCGGAGCCGTGCGGTGGTGGACCAGGCCGCTGCCGTCGCGCTGCTGCAGGGCGTGCTCGACGCGCCCGCTCGCTGATCGTGCCCGCCCGCCACGGTCCGCAGCCGGTCCCGGACGCCGCCGCGCTGCGGGGTGTCCTTGACAGCGCGACCGGGGCCCTCGTCGTTAGGGTGGCGCCGTGACGGACCTGCTCGACCTCGACGCCTCGCCGCCGCCCGCGCGTCGCCGGCGACGCCGTGGCCTCGCCCGCGCCGTGGCGGTCCTCGTCGTCCTCGGTCTGACCGCGGCCCTCGTGCTCGGCGGGCTCTACGCCGTCCGGACGGTCTTCGGGTCCTCCGCCGCCGAGGACTACCCCGGGCCGGGCAGCGGCGAGGCGGTGGTCCAGATCATGCCGGGCGACACCGCGGGCGACGTGGCGGACGCCCTGGTGGCGAAGGGCGTCGTCGCCAGCCGGGCGGCGTTCTTCGACGAGGCCCGGCAGGACACCCGGTCCACCTCGCTGCAGCCGGGCTTCTACCGCGTGCGCAAGAAGATGAGCGCGTCCGGCGCTCTCGACCTGCTGCTCGACCCCGCCTCGAGGGTCGTCGGCCGGGTCACCGTCCCCGAGGGGCTGACCGTCGCGCAGACGCTCGAGACGCTCGCCGGCGGCACGGACATCCCCCTCGAGCAGTACCAGGCGGCGGCCAAGGACGTGTCCGCACTGGGACTGCCCGCCTACGCGCAGGGCCGGCTCGAGGGCTTCCTGTTCCCGGCGACCTACGACGTCGAGCCGGGCACGTCCCCCGCACAGGTGCTGACCTCGATGGTGGACCGCTTCGAGCAGGCGGCCGAGTCGGTCGGCCTGGAGGAGGGCGCTCGCGAGCTGGGGCTGACGCCGTACCAGGTGGTGATCGTCGCGAGCCTCATCGAGCGGGAGGTCAAGAGGGACGACGAGTACGGCAAGGTCGCGCGGGTCGTCTACAACCGCCTGGAGCAGGACATCCCGCTCGGCATCGACGCCTCGGTCCTGTACGGCGTCGGCAAGACCGCGGGGGGAGAGGTCACCAAGGCCGACCTCGCCCGGGACACGCCCTACGAGAACCGCCGCCGCACCGGCCTGCCTCCCACGCCGATCGCGTCGCCCGGCGAGGCGACCCTGAAGGGGGCCCTCGACCCGGTCGACGGTGATCTCCTCTACTACGTGCTGGCCTCCAAGGACGGCACGACCTTCTTCACCGACGACTACCAGGAGTTCCTGGACCAGCGGGACAAGTCGCGCGCCGAAGGCGTCTTCTGAGCCGGTCCCGTGCGGCGGTGCTCGGCCGCCCCATCGCCCACTCGCTGTCCCCGCGGCTGCACCGGGCGGCGTACGACGCGCTCGGCCTGGACTGGACGTACGACGCCGTCGAGTGCGGCGCCGCCGAGCTGCCCGCCCTGCTCGACAGCCTCGACGCCACGTGGGCCGGGCTGTCGTTGACGATGCCGCTCAAGCAGGTCGTGCTGCCGCTGCTCGACACGGTCTCCGACCTGGCCCGCGACGTCGCCGCCGCCAACACCGTCGTGCTGCGGGACGGCCGCCGCGCGGGGCACAACACCGACGTCGGCGGGATGGTCGCCGCGCTGCGCGAGTCCGGGGTGAGCCGCGTCCGTCGGCCGGTCGTGCTCGGGGGCGGCGCGACGGCGAGGTCGGCGCTGGCCGCGCTGCGCGAGCTGGGAGGCGGCGCGCCGTTGCTCGTCGTCCGGTCCGAGCCGGTCGAGACGCTGGCCGCCGCCCGCCGGCTGGGGGTCCGTCCGACCGTCGTGCCGTTCGCCCCGGACGTCCTGGAGGGCTGCGACCTGCTGGTCAGCACCCTGCCCTCCGGTGCCGCCGACCACCTGGCGCCGCACGTCGCGCACGTGCCGGTCCTGCTCGACGTCGTCTACGACCCCTGGCCGACGCCGCTGGCCGCCGCCTGCTCGGGCGTGGTCGTCAGCGGCGCCGCGATGCTGCTGCACCAGGCGGCCGCGCAGGTGGAGCTGATGACCGGCTGCCCCGCCCCGCTCGACGCGATGCGGGCCGCCCTGCCCTGACACCGGTCGAGCCGCCCTCGACCCGGGTCGAGCCGGCCCCGGCACCGGTCAAGACCGGGCGTCGACGTGCCGATGCCTCGGGCGACACCGGCACCAGGAGACCACGCGTGAGACAGCTCGGCGACGTCCTGCTCGAGGCCGGCTCGGTGACCCCGGCCGACCTGGACAGCGCCCTGCAGGAGCAGCGACGCCTCGGGGGGACCCTGGGCCGCGCACTGGTCTCCCGAGGCGTCCTGACGGAGGAGCAGCTGGCCAGGGCTCTTGCCGCCCAGACCGGGCTGCGCTTCGTCGACCTGACCGACTTCCCCGTCGATGTCTCCGCGGTCTGCACCGTCGCGGAAGCGGTGTGCCGACGGCACAGCGCACTGCCGGTGGGCTACGAGGACGGCCGACTGCTGGTGGTGATGGCGGACCCGGCCAACGTCTTCGCCCTCGACGACATCCGGTTGCTGACCGGCAGGGACGTCAGGGCGCTGACGGCCGTTCCGGCCGACGTCCTGGCCGCCATCGACCGCTACCACCGTGGCGACTCCCAGATGGACGAGCTGACCTCCGCGCTGCAGGTGCACGAGGAGCAGGACGACCTGTCGGCCGTCACCGCGATCGTCGAGGACGCGCCGATCGTCAAGTTCGTCAACCTGCTGATCACCCAGGCGATCGGGGACCGGGCCTCCGACATCCACATCGAGCCGACGGAGAAGGACCTGCGCGTCCGCTTCCGCATCGACGGCGTGCTCCACGACGTGATGCGCTCACCCCGGACGATCGCCGCCGGGGTCACCAGCCGCCTGAAGATCATGGCCGACATCGACATCGCGGAGCGCCGGATCCCGCAGGACGGCCGCCTGTCCGTCGTGGCGAACGGCCGCAGGATGGACCTGCGCGTGGCGACCCTGCCCACGGTGTGGGGCGAGAAGGTCGTCATGCGCGTGCTGGACAACAGCACGGCCATGCTGGACCTGGCCGACCTCGGCTTCGGCGCGCAGAACTACGCCACCTACGCGCAGAGCTTCGTCAAGCCCTACGGGATGATCCTGGTCACCGGCCCCACCGGCTCGGGGAAGTCCACGACGCTCTACGCGACGCTCAACATCGTCAGCAAGCCCGAGGTCAACGTCATCACGGTCGAGGACCCGGTGGAGTACCGGCTGGAGGGCATCAACCAGGTCCAGGCCAACCCCAAGGCCGGACTCACCTTCGCCGCGGCCCTGCGGTCGATCCTGCGCTCCGACCCCGACGTCGTCCTGCTCGGCGAGATCCGTGACCGGGAGACCGCCCACATCGCGGTGGAGGCGGCGCTCACCGGCCACCTCGTGCTCTCGACGCTGCACACCAACGACGCGCCGTCGGCCATCGTCCGCCTCACCGAGATGGGCATCGAGCCCTTCCTCGTCGGGTCGGCGCTGGACTGCGTGCTCGCCCAGCGCCTGGCGCGCCGGCTGTGCGGCAAGTGCAAGGAGGCGTACGTCCCGACGCGGGCCTCGTTGCTGCAGATGCGGGTGCCGCTGTCGCCCGACGAGCCGGTGCCGACGCTGTTCCGGCCGGTCGGGTGCAGCGCCTGCTCCCGGACCGGCTACAAGGGCCGCATCGCCCTGCACGAGGTCATGGCCGTCTCCGAGGAGATCGAGCGGCTCGCGGTCACCCGTGCCTCGACCCTCGCCATCTCCAAGGTCGCGCTCGCCGAGGGCATGGTCACCCTGCGCGACGACGGCCTGTCGAAGGTGCTCGCCGGTCACACCTCGATGGAGGAGATCCTGCGCGTCGTGGTCTGACGCCGCCTGCTCAAGCGCTCCCGCCGCTGCGCCGATGCACAGGGCGCAGAGCACCGGACCCTCCGGCGCGAGGAAGGACAGCGTGGACGCGCAGCAGCCCCTCACCGGCTGGCGGGACAGCGGAGCCGCGAGCGCACCCGGAGTGCCGGGTCTGCAGCCCGCGCCGGTGCCCGTCGTCGCGCCGCAGCCGACCGTGGCGCCGGCGAGCGCTGCGCCGATGATCCCCGCCCAGGCCGTGCCGGCTCCGCCGGCGCCGGGGAGCGCGGGCGCCGGACGGATCGGCGCAGAGGACAACAGCGCCGACAGCGCCTTCCTCGCCGACCTGCTCACGTACGTCCTGGACGGCGGCTGCTCCGACCTGCACCTGACCACCGGCGCCTGCCCCACGGTCCGCATCTCCGGCAGCCTGGTGCAGCTCGACGAGTTCCCCGTCATGACGCCGCAGATCATCCAGCAGACGCTGTACACGATCATGTCGCAGAAGCAGCGCGAGACGTTCGAGGAGAAGCTCGAGCTCGACTTCGCGTACGCCCTGCCCGGCAGCGCCCGGTTCCGGGTCAACGTCTACCGGCAGCGCGACAGCCTGGGCGCGGCGTTCCGGCTCATCCCGAACGGCATCCGCCCGCTCGAGGACCTCGGCGTCCCGCCTGCGGTGGCCAACTTCGCCATGCTGGCACGTGGTTTCGTCCTGGTGACCGGTCCGACCGGCTCGGGCAAGTCCACGACGCTGGCGGCCGTCGTCGACCTGGCCAACCGGCAGCGCAACGACCACCTGATGACCATCGAGGACCCCATCGAGTTCCTGCACCCGCACAAGGGCTGCCTGGTCAACCAGCGCGAGGTCGGCACGGACACCTGGTCGTTCAAGAACGCGCTCAAGCACGTCCTGCGCCAGGACCCGGACATCATCCTCGTCGGGGAGATGCGCGACCTGGAGACCATCGAGATCGCCCTGACCGCGGCCGAGACCGGTCACCTTGTCATGGCGACGCTGCACACGCAGGACGCCGCGCAGACGATCGACCGCGTCATCGACGTGTTCCCGCCGGGGCAGCAGCAGCAGGTCAGGGTGCAGCTGGCCGGCGCGCTCCAGGGGGTGGTCTGCCAGCAGCTCGTGCCCACGGCGGACGGCAAGGGGCGCGTCGTCGCGGTCGAGGTCATGACCGCCACGCCGGCGATCCGCAACCTCATCCGCGAGGGCAAGACCCACCAGATCTACTCGGCCCTGCAGGCCGGCGCCAAGCACGGGATGCAGACGATGGACAGCCACCTCGCGCAGCTGGTGCGCGAAGGCCGGATCACCTACAACGCAGCGCTGGAGAAGTGCCACCACCAGGAGGACTTCAACCGGCTCTGCGGCCGGGGCTAGCCCGCGACATGGCCAACGCGACGTTCGAGTACAAGGTCCGCGACTCCGGCGGCAAGATCCGGACCGGCAAGCTGCAGGCCGAGTCGGCGGCGCAGGTCGCCACCAAGCTGCGGGGGATGGGCTACGCCACCGTCAGCATCACGCAGGGCAACACCGGCCTGAACCGCGAGCTGGCGCTGCCCTTCGCGAGGAAGAAGAAGGTCAAGCTCAAGGACCTGGCCGTCTTCTCGCGGCAGTTCGCGACCATGATCGACTCCGGGCTGTCGCTCCTGAGGGCGCTGAGCATCCTGACCGAGCAGACGGAGAACAAGGAGCTCGCGCGGGTCGTCGGCGAGGTGCGCAACGACATCGAGAACGGCAACTCGCTCTCGGCCGGTCTGGCCAAGCACCCGGACGTCTTCCCGCCGCTGCTCATGAACATGTGCCGGGCGGGCGAGGTCGGCGGCTTCCTCGACAAGGTGCTGCTGCAGATCGCCGAGAACTACGAGGCCGAGGTGCGGCTCCGGGGCAAGATCAAGGCGGCGATGACCTATCCGGTCGTCGTGTTCATCATCGCCATCCTGGCCGTCGTCGGCATGCTGCTGTTCATCGTCCCCGTCTTCGTCGGGCTGTTCGCCGACTTCGACAGCGAGCTGCCGGCACCGACCCGGTTCCTCGTCTTCCTGTCGGGGCTCATGAAGATCGCCGCGCCGTTGGGCCTGGTGGCGTTCGTCGCCTTCATGGCCATCTGGCCGAAGGTCAAGCGGCACGACCGCGTGCGCAACGTCCTGGACCCGCTCAAGCTCAAGATCCCGATCTTCGGCCTGCTGTTCCAGAAGATCGCGCTCGCCCGCTTCGCCCGCAACCTCGGCACCATGATGTCCAGTGGCGTGCCGATCCTGCAGAGCCTGGAGATCGTGTCGGCGACGACCGGCAACGTGGTCCTGGAGCGCGCGCTGCACGACGTCCAGTCCAGCGTCCGCCAGGGCGAGGCGCTGGCGCAGCCGCTCACCAAGCACCCGGTCTTCCCGCCCATGGTGGTGCAGATGATGTCCGTCGGCGAGGACACCGGCGCGCTCGACACGATGCTGCACAAGATCTCCGAGTTCTACGACCAGGAGGTCGAGGCGACGACAGAGGCCCTCACCGCCCTCATCGAGCCGCTGATGATCGTG
Source organism: uncultured Frankineae bacterium (assembly GCA_902805805.1). Next base: position 12,816 of record CADCUE010000295.1, read on the forward strand.
GTCATCGGCGCCATCATCGGGTCGATGATCATCGCGCTGTACATGCCGATCTTCACCCTCATGAACGTCATCTCGTAGGACGCGTCAACGGCCGTCCCGCCGGAAGCTCGGGCGAGGTCCCGGGACCGGCGCACACCGGCGTGGTCCTGCTCGAGCCGGCAGACCGCGACAGCCCGGTGCACGTTCGCGCACAGCACGAGGACCTCCTGTCGACGAGGCGGCGCCCTGAGCGGGCTCCGCCTCACGACAGGAGGTCCTCGGTGGCACGACCGGTCAGGTCGTGCGTGCGGCGGCTAGACGGCCGGTGCGGCAGGCGCGGTGCGGGGCTCCCGCTGCGCCGGCAGGTGCGGCGCGGTGGCGGTCGGCTCACCGGCCTGCTCCGCCCCGGCCGGCACGGCCTGCTGCGGGACGACGGGCGCAGCTGCGGCCGCCGTCCCGGTGGGCGGTTCGTGGCGCTGGCCGGCACTGATGCACTTGCCCACCAGGATGGCGAAGGGCAAGGAGATCACCAGCCAGCTCAGGCCCAGGACCACGGCCACGGTTTCCAACATCGGGGACCTCCTCGACTCGGGTTGCTCGTGACATGTCGGCAGCCCAGCCGCGGAGCTGAGGACCCGTCCGGGTGATCCGGGGGGCAGGGCCCGCCTGCACCGGGCCGGCTGACGGGTCGGCGCCGGATCTCCGAGATCAGCGCTCAAGTCGGGGATGGCGCCGCCCGATGCCCTGGAGTGTCAACGAGCCGCAAGGCCAAGCAGGGGCACACCCGTCGCAAGGCGGGGTCGCAAAGCCGAGGGACCTGAGCACGTCGCAGGTCAGCCTGGCTACCTCGGCCGGCCTCCTCCTGTCGGAGGAGCCGCGTGAGGACCGACCACCCGCGCGGCTCACATCTCTCACGTCCAGGAGGACACCCATGCTCGCTCGCATCCGCAAGGCCGCAGAGGACAAGGACAGCGGCTTCACCCTCATCGAGCTGCTGGTGGTCATGATCATCATCGGCATCCTCGCGGCCATCGCCATCCCGGCCTTCCTCAACCAGCGCAACAAGGCGCGGGAGAGCTCGGCCAAGTCCGACGCCACCAACATCGCCAAGGAGTTCGCGGCCGGTCTGGTCGACGGCCAGTTCGACGTCGCCACCTCCGGCGCCTTCGCCGCCGGCGCCGCGGCGACCGTGAAGTACAACACCACCGCGGACGCGGCGGACGTCGTCGTGCCCGTCAAGCTGTCCAACGGCAACGCCATGAAGTACGCCACGGTGATCTCGAGCGACAGCTACACCGTCACCGTCTGCCCGGCGGCGGACGGCGCCTCGGCCTGGACCGTGACCGAGGCCGGCCTGTCCCGCGGCGGCACCTGCGTCTAGCAGCACGCGCACGGCACGGGTGGGGACAGTCCTCGGACCGTCCCCACCCGTACGCGCGTGACGTCCCTGCCTCCAGCCCCGACCGCCAGCTCCGCCAGCCCCGCACCGACCGAGGAGGTCTCGATGTCTCGACCCGGACGCCGAGGCGCTGCGGCGGGCGCGGGCGAGGGCGGCTTCACCCTGGTCGAGGCGGTGGTGAGCCTCAGCATCGTCGGCATCCTGATGGCCATGGCCGTGCCCGCCTGGGGCAGCTACCGGGCCAACCAGGAGCGGGTCAGCGCCTCCCGCGAGGTCGTCTCCGTCCTGCGCAACGCCCAGATGCGGGCCACCGCCGAGGAGACCTCCTACCGGGTCCACGTCGACGTGGCAGCGCGCGCGCTGACGGTCAGCCGGTTCGACGGAGCGGCCTGGGTCCCCCGCAGCACCCGGCTCGTGCCCGGCAGCGCCGTCCGACTCGACGCACCGGCCTTCCTCGACCGGTCCGGCACCACCACGGCGCACGTCTACTTCTACGCCCGGGGCACGGCGAGCCCGGGGAGCGTCCGGGTCCGCAGCGTGACCAGCGAGCGCTCGCACGTCATCACCGTGGAGGGACTGACCGGCCGTGTGTCCACGACCTGACGTCCCACCGGTCGAACGCACCGACCCTGCGGAGGACGGCGGCTTCTCCCTCGTCGAGGTGCTGGTCGCCATGATGCTGTTCGCCGCGGTGGCCCTGGCCTCGCTGACCTTCTTGATCACCGGCCTGTCCGCGACGGGGCTGGCGCGCAGCGAGGCGGTGGCCAAGAACCTCAACCAGGAACGCCTGGAGGGCATGCGCAACCTGCCCTTCTACCGCCACGTCAACGTCTCGACGGTGCCGGACCTGCTCGACGTCTACTACACGAGCACGGCGATGCCGGCCGTCGGCGTGGACGCCACCGGCTTCGTCGCCGCCACCGCCCCCCGCAGCGTCGGCAAGGGCGATCCGGCCACCGGGGCGTTCTTCCGCCGGGTCTTCCCGGCCGGTCCGGCCTTCCCCGGCTTCACCCAGCGGGTGGCCACGCAGTTCCTGCGCGACGGGACGACGGTGCTGGCCGATCCGCAGTTCGTGTCGACCTCCACCGGTGCAGCCGGCCTGCCCCCCTCCACCGCGGTGGCGGTGCGGGTGACCACGCTGTGGACGTCCTCCGGCGGCGCGGCCGAGCGGCTGACGGTGGACACCCAGATCACCGACACGGCCGTCAAGGCACCGCTCGTCACGCTGCAGGCCCGCCTGTCGACCCTGCGCTTCACCGGTGTCCTCCCGTCGGCGCGCGAGCTGGTCACCGAGGCGGGAGTGCTGAACCTGGACGGCGCCTCGTCGTCGACGACCGTGGCGTCCGCGATGGCGCAGGGCGCGACCGCGGGCATCGCGGACGGCAGCCGGGTGCAGGGCGCGACCGGCACCGTCTCGGCCCCGCCGGCGTCGACCGCGACCGTCGCCCCGTCGCCGGTGCAGGTCCTGAACGACGGGTCCCACGTCGCTGGCTTCGCCGGCACGTCCGTGACCGGGCTGTCCGTGAGCGCCGCCGCAGGGCAGCCGGGCGCCGGAACGACGACCGCGCCGGTCACGGCCGTCCTGCACGGCGGTGCCTCGGGCGGCGACTACCTGTCGGCGAACAACCAGCCCAGCCCCACCAGCCCGCTCGGCCTCACCGCCGGGTCGGGCGTGCGCGCCACCTCGGCCGCGTGCGACAGCGGGTGCGCCGCCGTGAGAGCGGCCGGCAGCCTGGGCTCGACCGGCGGGCCGACGCACGCGGCGCGCGCCTCCCTCGAGGGCGCCGTCGCCGGCACGCTCGCCGTGCTGCCGACCGTCGACTCGCCGGACGGCGTCGTGCAGGTCACCCTCGACCACGTCGCCGTGACCTGCGCCAGCACGCCGACGACGGTCCCGCGCGGGGCGGCGAGCATCACCTACAGCGGGACGGTCCGCTACCGGACCTGGGACACGGTCGCCGGCTACGGCTACTCCCAGCCCGTCGCGATCAGCAGCACCAACCCCACCGACCCGCTCGCCCAGGTCCCCATGTCCACCATCGTGGGCCGCGACAGCGTGGGCAACATCCTGCGCCTGTCGCACTACGTGCGGTCCTGGTCCAGCCTGAGCAGCTCCGCCGCGGCGGCCGCCACCATCGCGGCGACCGACGGCACCGCGGTGAGCGTCAGCATCCCCGGGGTGTTCACCTTCGCCAGCCAGCCCCTGCGGGCCGAGGCCGAGTCGACCGTCGGGCTGCAGCTCGGGGCGGCGTCCTGCACCGCCGCGGACCGCCGATGACCCGCCCGCCGCACGGCACGACGGACGGCGACGTCCCGGACGACGCCACCGGCTTCACGCTGGTCGAGCTGCTCGTCGCGGCGTCGCTGCTGATCGTCCTGAGCCTGGTGTCCTTCACCACCGTGCTGTCGACGGCGCGCATCACCACGAGCGCGCGCGACGCCGCGGACGTCAACCAGGAGGCGCGGCTGCTCCTGAACCGCATGTCTCGCGAGCTGCGAGAAGCCCGCTCGGTGACCTCGGCCACCAACCCGGCCCTGTCGGGACACACCCCGGCGTACGCGACGTCCGATCCGGCGGCCGACCGGTCGCTGACCTTCGAGGTCGACTTCAACGGCGTCAACGGGGTCGAGCCGAACGCGCCCGACCCCGAGGTCCTGACCTACCGCTACGACGCGGCGCGCCAGCGCGTGCTGCTGCAGGCCGGCGGCCAGACGCTGCCTGTCCTGGCCGCGAACGTGACCGCGTTCAGCCTGCGCTTCACCAGCCGGCAGTACGCCTACGACGGGACCGTCGACGGGCTCAAGGACAACATCGTCACCTGGGAGGAGCTCGATGCCGACCCTACGGGCGTGCGGGGCAACGGCAACCGGCAGCTGGACCTCGAGCTGCAGCACGTCGACGCCGTGGAGATCGGCATCACCCTGTTCAAGGGCGAGCGACGGCAGACCTACCGGACGCAGGTCGACCTGCGCAACCGGCCGTACTGAGGAGATCTCATGCGCAGTGCACGCAGCCGCACCCAGGGCGAGTCCGGGGTGGCCCTCCTCTCGGTCCTGCTCGTCGGCGTCATCCTGACGGGGCTCGGTCTCGCGCTGGCCCGCACCACCTTGACCAACCTCGACAACGCCGGGAGGGACCGCGTCTCCTCCGGCGCCCTGGGTGTCGCCGAGGCAGGCGTCGCCAGCGCCATCGGCTACATCCGCGACAACGGCGTGAACCAGCTGTGCGCCGGCTGCACCACGCCCTGGAACGCCGCCGCGCCCCGGACGCTCAGCATCTCGGGGGGGCGGGCGGTGGTCACCATCACGGTCGTCGAGAGGTACGCGCCGCCGACCGTCCCGCTCGGCCGCTACCTCATCCGGTCCGTGGGCACGACGGCCGGGACGTCGCCGGGCAAGCGCACGGTCGAGCAGGCCATCGACGTCAAGCCGTTCGCCTTCCCGCTCGGGGTCTACACCGCCGCCAAGGCCAACCTCGGCGGCACGGTCAACATCACCCAGGAGAGCTTCTTCTCCGGGCAGTGCATCGACAGCCGGTCGAAGATGACCTTCCTCCAAGGCGCCTCGGGGAGCTGGCTCGACCCCTACAACGACATCCCCGCGGGCGCGCACTCCGCGTCCTACATCACCGACACCAACACGAACGTGTGCAGCACCGACCTCGCGTCGGTGCGCGCCACCGACGCCGGCGCCCTGCACCGCACCAACACCTGTCACGAGACCTACTGGGCCGACCAGAGCGCACTCGGCGGGCCGTTCACCTCCGGCACCTGCGCCCTGCGCACGGCGGGCAAGGGCGACTACCCCACGGCGGGCTCCCGGTTCAGCCACGACGTCATGCGCGACCGGTACGGCTTCCTGCCGCGCGGGCTGCCCGAGGACCAGTACGCCCTGCTCAAGGCCAAGGCCAAGGCGAACGGCACGTACTTCCCGGCCGGCACGGCCGTGACCATCCCGGCCGCGTCGGCCGTCCCGGGGACCCCCGGGTACAACCCGGTGGTCTACGTCGAGGGCCAGGACCTCTCGCTCGGCACCGAGTTCAACGGCTACGCCTGGGTGGCCGACCCCAGCTGCGTGGGCCTGCACCCCAGCGTCCTGCTCGTCGTGGAGCGGGGCAGCCTCAAGCTGGGCTCGAGCACCAACTTCACGGGCAACCTGTTCGTCCCGGACGGCGACGTGTCCTTCTCCGGTGGCGCCGTCCTGACCGGCACGGTCTTCACCAAGAACCTCAAGTTCACCGGCAGCGGCACCATCGGCCTGAACGAGTGCGCGGCCCGCGGCACGCACGGCAGCCTGCTCGGCGTCGACAAGACGCGCTTCCGCCAGCTGGACCAGTAGCCGCGGTCCTAGGGTCTGTCGCTGTGGCTGCCGCCGTCGTCGTCGCCTGCGCTGTGCTGGGGCTGCTCATAGGGTCGTTCCTCAACGTCGTCATCTGGCGCGTCCCGCGCGGGCAGTCTGTCGTGCGTCCCGCGTCGGCGTGCCCGTCGTGCGGTGCCATGCTGCACCCGCGCGACAACGTGCCGGTGGTCAGCTGGCTGCTGCTGCGCGGCCGGTGCCGGCACTGCTCGGACCGGGTGAGCGCCCGCTACCCGCTGGTGGAGCTCGCGACGGCCGGGCTGTTCGCGGTGATGGCGCTGCGCTTCGGACTGGACCCGGTGCTGCCCGCCTACCTCTACCTCGCCGCCGTCGGGCTCGCCCTGGCCGTGATCGACCTGGACTGCAAGCGCCTCCCGAACGCCCTGACCCTGCCCAGCTACCCGGTCGCCGCGGCGCTGCTCGCGCTGGCCACGCTCCTCGGCTCGGACTCCGGCGGGCTCGTGCGGGCCCTGCTCGGCGGGGCGGCGATGTACGTCGTCTACTTCGTCCTGTGCTTCGCCTATCCGGCAGGGATGGGCTTCGGCGACGTCAAGCTGGCCGGCGTGCTCGGGATGTACACCGCCTGGCTGGGCTGGGGGGCCTGGGCGGTCGGGCTCTTCCTGGGCTTCCTGCTCGGCGGGCTGTTCGGTGTCCTGCTCATCCTGGCCCGCAGGGGCGGGCGCAAGACCGCCGTGCCGTTCGGGCCGTTCATGCTCGTCGGCGTCCTGATCGCGGTCCTGGTCGGCCAGGACCTCGCCCGCGCGTACCTCGCGTCCACGGGCGTCTGACCGACCGGGACGCAGGCAGTCCGAGCGCAGGACCGGCTCAAGGCACCGTTGCGGACGGCCGATGCACCTCTCACCGGCGGGGACCTCCGTCCGGACCGTGCGACCTCGGCGTCGCCGTGCGAGGGGACTGACGTGGCCGGACGACCGGTGGTGGGGCTGGACATCGGGACCTCCGGTGTCCGCGCGGCGGAGCTCCTCCTGGGCAAGGGCGGACCGACCCTCGACCGCTTCGGCCAGGTGGCACTGCCCCCTGGAGCGGTCCAGGACGGCGAGGTCGTCGACGCCGACGCGGTCGCCGAGGCGATCCGCCTGCTGTGGGTGCAGGCCCGGTTCAGCAGCACCAAGGTCGTGGTCGGTGTCGCCAACCAGAAGGTCGTCGTCCGCCAGGTCGACCTCCCGTGGCTGCCGCTGCGCGAGCTCCGGTCGTCCCTCGCCTTCCAGGTGCAGGACTTCATCCCGATGCCGGTGGAGCAGGCCATCCTCGACTTCCACCCCCTGCAGGACTTCGTCGACGAGACCGGTGCCCGCAAGCTGCGCGTGCTGCTGGTGGCGGCCGCGAGGGACATGGTCGGCAGCGCGCTCGAGGCGGTCGCCAAGGCCGGGCTGCAGCCGTCGATGGTCGACCTGACCAGCTTCGCCGTGCTGCGCTCCCAGGTCACCGCCAGCGGCAGCTTCGCCGTCGAGGCGGAGGCCCTGGTCGACATCGGCGCGAGCGTCACCAACATCGTCGTGCACCAGGGCGGCGTCCCGCGCTTCGTCCGCATCCTGCTCATGGGCGGCGCGGACATCACCGACGCGGTCGCCGAGCGCCTGGGCCTGCCGGCCGAGGAGGCCGAGGCGCTCAAGCAGGCGAACGGCCTGGCGCTGGTGCCCGCGTCGACGGACCCGCACCCGGTGCACCGGGCGATCGAGTCGACCGGGTCCGCCCTCGTGGAGGAGGTCCGCGGCTCGCTGGACTACTACTCGGGCCAGCCGGACGCCGCCCGCATCGGGCGGGTCGTGCTGTCCGGCGGCGGCTCACGGCTCCACGGCCTGGTGGAGCGGCTCAGCACCGCGACCCGGCTGCCCGTCGAGCTGGCGCACCCCATGCAGGTCCTGCGCATCGGCCGGACCGGCCTGACGGCCGAGCAGCTGGCCTTCGTCGAGCCGATGGTGACCGTTCCTGTCGGACTGGCGCTGGGCGTGGCGTCATGAGCCTGCTGGACGAGCGCGCCGCGGAGGCGGTCAGCCTGCCGGACACGCCGGGCCGGACGCTGCCACGCGTCAACCTGCTGCCACCGGAGATCGCCGAGCGCGCGCGGCTGCGACGCGTCCAGCTCGGACTGGGCGGTGGGCTGCTCGTCGTGCTCGCCACTGTCACCGCCGTCTACGCCGCAGCCGTCGGCAGCGTGCGCGACGCCGGCGTCGCCCTCGACGCCTCCACCGCCCGGGGATCGGCCCTGCAGGCCGAGACCGCGAAGTACGCCGACGTGCAGGCGGTGCACGACCGCGCCGCGTCGGCGCAGGCCATGCTGGCCGGGGCGATGGCCTCGGAGGTCCGTTACTCCGGCCTGCTGCACGACCTGAGCCGCACCGTCCCCGAGGACGTCTGGCTCAAGCAGATCACCTTCACCCAGGCCGACGGGACGGCGGGCGCCGTGCCGGGGACCGGGATCGGCACCGTGACCTTCAGCGGAGTGGGCTTCTCCCACGACGACGTCGCCGTGTGGCTCGAGTCGCTCGGCAAGCAGAAGGGCTACAGCAGCCCTGCCTTCACCGAGTCGACCGCCGGCCTGATCGGCGAGCGCCGGACCGTGAGCTTCACGAGCACCGCGACCCTGACCGCCGACGCGCTGTCGCGTCGCTTCACCGCGACGGACGGGAGCTGACGTGGACAAGGTCAAGCAGTGGGTGGCGCTCGCCGCCGCCGCGGCGCTCGTCCTCGGGGCGGCCGGCTGGTTCCTGCTCATCTCGCCCAAGCGCGGTGAGGCCAGCGAGCTGCGGGACCGGCACGCCGCGCAGGAGCTGAGCAACCAGCAGGCCGCGACGCAGCTGGCGGCGCTCAAGACCAAGGCCGAGCAGCTCCCGCGCAAGCGTGCGGCCCTGGCCGCCGTCGCCGCGAAGGTCCCGACCGGACCGGCCCTGCCGGCGCTGGTGCGCGCGCTCACGGCGGCGGCGCGCTCGGCGGGGGTCGAGCTGGTCTCCGTGGCGCCAGGCGCCGCGACGCCGCTGGCGGGGATGGCGCCTG
>CADCUE010000296.1 GCA_902805805.1 uncultured Frankineae bacterium
CCGGTGCACCGCCGCCGGGGCCGGCGGGCGCCGCGCCCTCCGCCGGACCGCTCGACCTCAACGCCGCCACCGTCGGCGATCTCGACGCGCTGCCCGGCATCGGGCCGGTACTCGCCCAGCGCATCGTCGACTGGCGCACCGAGCACGGCCGGTTCGCCAGCGTCGAGCAGCTGCGCGAGGTCACCGGCATCGGGGAGAGCAAGTACGCCGAGCTCGAGGACCGGGTGAGGGTCTAGTGCCGGTGCTGCCGCGGGCCGGTGAGCCGCTCGACCTGCGCCTCGTCCCACCGGCGCTCGCCGTGTGGCTGGTCGCCTGGCAGGGCCGGCTGCTCCCTCCGCGGGCGCTGCTCGTCGCGGCGGCCCTGGCGGCCGCGCTGTCTGTCGCGCTGCTCCTGCGGGGCCCGCCCTCGTCGCTCCCCGCGGGCGGGCCGGCTCCGGGGCGGTGGCTGGTCGCCGCGGCGGTGCTCGGCTGCGCCGCCGCGTCGGCGACGGTCACCGCGGTGCACGTCGACTCCCGCACCACCGGTCCGCTGGCCCGGGCCGCCGCCGCCGAGTCGGCCGTCACCGTCGAGGCCGTCCTCACCGACGACCCGCGGCGGGCGGCCGCCGCGGTGCCGGCGGGTCGGGAGCTGGTCGTCGTGCGACTGCGCGTCGTCGAGCTGCGGGCGGCGGGCCGCGTCCACGCGCTGCGCGCACCGGTGGTCCTGCTGTCGTCCGACCCTGCCTGGCTGTCCCTGCTGCCGAGCTCGCGGGTGCGGGCCGAGGGTCGGCTGCGCCGTGCCGAGCCCGGGGACGACGTCAGCGCAGTCCTGTCCGGCCGCGGACCGCCCGTGGTGCTGGCCGGGCCGTCGGCCGTGCAGCGGGCGGCCGGTCATCTGCGGGCCGGCCTGCGAGCGGCGGTCGCGCCCCTGCCGGCGGCGGAGCGCGGGCTGCTGCCCGGCCTGGTCGTCGGGGACACGAGCCGCCTCGACCCCGACCTGCGCGAGGACTTCCGCACGGTCGGGCTCACGCACCTGACGGCGGTGTCCGGCACCAACGTCGCGATCGTGACCGGTGCCGTCCTGCTGCTCGCCAGGCGCGTCGGGGTCGGCGTGCGGGCCGGACCGGTCCTCGCGGCGGTCGCCCTGGCCGGCTTCGTCGTGCTGGCCCGGCCGTCGCCGAGCGTGCTGCGGGCCGCCGTCATGGGAGTGGTCGGCCTCGTCGCCCTGTCGTCGGGCAACCGCAAGGCGGCGATGCCGGCGCTGGCGGCTGCGGTCGTCGTGCTGGTGCTCTGGGACCCGGACCTCGCGGCGGCACCCGGCTTCGCCCTGTCGGTCCTGGCGACCGCCGGTCTGCTGGTGCTCGCCCCCGGGTGGCGGGCGGCGATGGCGCGGCGGCTGCCGGGCTGGCTGGCCGATGCGCTGGCCGTCCCCGCGGCGGCGCAGGTCGCCTGCGGTCCGGTCGTCGTGGCGATCTCGGCGTCGCTGGGGCTGCTGTCGGTGCCGGCCAACCTGCTCGCGGTCCCGGCGGTCGCGCCGGCGACGGTGATCGGTGTCGCCGCGGCCCTGCTGGCGCCGCTGAGCCTTCCGGCGGCGCAGGCCGTCGCCTGGCTGGGCTGGCTGCCGACCGCCTGGCTGGTGCTCGTCGCGCGTACGGGTGCCCGGCTCCCCGGAGCCAGCGCCACCTGGCCGTCCGGGTGGCGCGGAGCGCTGCTGCTGACCGGCCTGACGGTCGTCGCGCTGCTCGTCCTGCGGCACCGCTCCGGACGCCGGGTGGCGGCGGCGTGCGCCGCGGGCGTGCTCGTCGCGACGACGACGCTGGCCCTGCTGCGGCCGGCGTGGCCGCCACCAGGCTGGTTCCTGGTCGCGTGCGACGTCGGACAGGGCGACGCCCTCGTCCTGGCCGCCGGTGCCCGCCGCGCCGTCGTGGTCGACGCCGGGCCCGACCCCGCCCTGGTCGACCGGTGCCTGTCCCGTCTCGGCGTGGAGCACGTGCCGTTGGTGCTGCTCACGCACGACCACGCCGACCACGTGGACGGGCTCGCCGGGGTGCTCCGCGGGCGGCAGGTCGGGATGGTCCAGGTCGGACCGCTCGACGAGCCCCTGCACCAGGCCCGCGAGGTCGCCGAGCTGACCCGCGGTGCGGGCGTGGCGCTCGTCCGGCCGGCCCTCGGGGAGCAGCGGACCGTCGGCGGCCTGTCCTGGGAGGTGCTGGCTCCGGGGCGCAGCTTCGCCGGCACGTCGTCCGATCCCAACAACAGCTCGCTGGTCGTCCGGGTCACCGCCGGACCGACCACGGTGCTGCTGACCGGTGACATCGAGCCCGAGGCCCAGCGCGACCTGCTCGACCGGGGCCTCGACCTGCGTGCCGACGTGCTCAAGGTCCCGCACCACGGCAGCGGAGCCCAGGAGCCGGCGTTCCTCGACGCCGTCGGCGCCTCGACCGTGCTCACGTCCGTGGGCACGGACAACACCTACGGCCACCCCTCGGCGAGGACGCTGTCCCGGCTGGTGCGCGGGGGAGCGCGGTCCTTCCGCACCGACCTGCACGGCGACGTCGCGCTGGTCCACCGCGACGGGCGGCTCGTCGTCGTGACCCGCCGATGAGCAGCGCGTCTCGTGACGCTGCTCCGCAGCTGCCGGTGTGCGGCGCTCCCCGGCGGCAGCCCGGCCGGTCAGCCGACGCTGACGTCGTCCACGAAGAAGCTGGACACCGCCGAGGAGTCGGTCGTGGCGGCGAAGCCGAGCACGACCTTCTGGCCGGCGTACGCGCTCAGGCTCAGGGTGTCGGAGTACCACGCACCCCGCGCGGCCGTGTTGGACCTCGTGCGGAGCGTGGCCAGCAGCGTGCCGCTGGTGCTCCACACCCGGACGTGCATGCGGTCGTAGGCCGTGGTGGTCGACTCGGACGAGGCGAGCTGCCACCAGTAGGTGAGGCTCGGCGAGCCGCTCGGCACGGTGACGGTCTGGGTCAGCTTCTCGTCGGCCTTGTCGTAGCCACCCAGCCAGGCCGACCAGCCGCCCGACCGCACGCGGTTGCCGGCGGTCGAGGCCGAGGTGATGATCCCGCTCGGGCTCTGCGCCCAGGCGGTGGCGCCGCTCTCGAAGCCGCCGTTCGCCAGCGCCGGAGCGGGCGCCGCGTGGAGAGGAGGCGTGTGCAGCAGGACGTTCGGCGACCCGGTGCCGGGGCTCGTGACCCGGCCGGGGGTGCCGGCGGCCACGACGGCGTTGCGCACCTCCGACGCGCTCGCGGTCCGGTGACCGCTCAGGTACAGCGCGGCGGCGCCGGCGACGTGCGGGGAGGCCATGGAGGTGCCGCTGATCGTGCTGGTCGCCGTGGCGCCGGTGTGCCAGGCCGACGTGATGCTCGAGCCGGGGGCGAACAGGTCGAGGCAGGTGCCGTAGTTGGAGAACGACGACCGGCTGTCGCTGCTCGTCGTCGCGCCGACGGTCACCGCAGCCGCGGCGCGGGCGGGCGAGCTGGTGCAGGCGTCCACGTTGGAGTTGCCGGCCGCCACCGCGAAGGTGACGCCGGCGTTCACGGCGTTGGTGACGGCGGTGTCGAGCGCCGAGGACGCGCTGCCGCCCAGGCTCATGTTGGCGACGGCCGGCTTGACGTGCGACGCGCGCACCCAGTCGACGCCGGCGATGACGCCCGAGTTGGAGCCCGCGCCGGTGCAGTCCAGGACCCGCACGGGGTGCACGGTCGCCTTGTCGGCGATGCCGTACGTGCTGCCGGCGGCGGTCCCCGCGACGTGCGTGCCGTGACCGTTGCAGTCGTTGGCGTTCCCGCCGCTGGTCACGGCGTCGAAGCCGTCGCCGAGCCGTCCGGTGAACTGCGCGTGGTCGAGCCGGACGCCGGTGTCGACGACGTAGACGTGGACACCGGCGCCCTCGTTGCCGTCGGTGTAGGCCCCGTCGAGCGGAAGGGCGCGCTGGTCGCTGCGGTCGAGGCCCCAGGTCGCTCCGGTCTGGGTGTCGGCGACCGTGGCCACGGCGTCCTGCTCGATGCTCGCGACGTTCGGGTTGCGCCGCAGGCCGGCCACAGCGGCGTCCGGGAGCCGGGCGGCGAAGCCCTGCAGGGCGTGCTCGTAGACATGGAGCAGCCGGCCGCCGTGGGCGCGGGTGAGCGACCGGGCGAGGTCCGGCGTGCCCCGCGTGCCGGGGTGGAAGACGACGACGTACTGCCCGGGCAACGGCTGTCCGGCGGTCGGGCGCGCGGGCTCGACCGCACGGGGCTCGGCGGCTCCGGACGGAGACCGGGGTGCCTGCGCGGCCGGATCCGCGGCGGCGGCTGCGGCGGCGCTGGAGAGGGTCAGGGCGACGGCGACGGTCACGCAGGCGGACGCGTTGCGCAGACGTGGTGCCAAGAGGAGCCTCCGGGATGGCCGTGCAGTGACGCAAAGTAGTCAGACGACTTCGAAGAGTGTCACACACAGACGTGTCCGAGGTCAGGCGAACGAGGCGATTGCCTGCCTGCCTCGCGCCCGGCTCTAGCGTTGGCGCCGACACCCCTGGAGCCCCCATGTCGCGCAGCTCGTCCGACGGCGCTGCTCCGACGCCGGGGCCGGACGGCGCTCGAGGCCGCGCGCTGGTCCACGCGCGCACCCGCCTCGCGCGGCCGCCGGCCGTGCCCGAGCTCGTGCTGCACCTCGCCGACGACATGGACGCCGCCTGGAGCGCGCTGCAGGAGGAGCTCGACGACACCACGCTGCCGCCGCCGTTCTGGGCCTTCGCGTGGCTCGGTGGGCAGGCCGTCGCGCGGTACGTCCTGGACGAGAGGCACTCGGTGGCCGGGCTCCGGGTGCTCGACCTCGCCACCGGCTCCGGCCTGTGCGGTCTGGCGGCGCTGCGCGCGGGCGCGGTCGACGTCCGCGCCGTCGACGTGGACCCCGTCGCCGTCGAGGCCGCCCGGCTGAACGCCGCCGAGAACGGGCTGGACCTCCGCGTCGAGCGGACCGACGTGCTCGACGGACCGCCGCCTGACGTCGACGTGGTGCTGGCCGGGGACGTCTTCTACGACGCCGGCATGGCAGCGCGGGTGCTGCCGTGGCTGCTGGACGTCTCCCGCGGCGGCGTCCGCGTCCTGGTGGGGGACCCCGGCCGCCACTACCTCCCGAGGGCGCTGCTGACCGAGCTGGCGGCGTACGACCTCGCGACGACGCGCGATCTCGAAGGCGTGGAGCGCAGGACGACGCGGGTCTACGCCTTCCGCCGCCGCCCGTGAGCGAGCGCCACGGGCGGAGGGCGGGCCGTGGGACGATGAGGGCGTGGCTCCGGCGTTGCTCGTCCCGCTGACCGTCGTCGTCGGGGACGAGGACCTGCTCGTCGCCCGCGCCGTGTCGGCCGTCGTCCGCGCCGCCCGGGAACGCGACCCCGACGTCGACGTGCGCGACGTGACCGCGGCCGAGCTGCAGCGCGGCGACCTCACCGACGTGCTGAGCCCGTCGCTGTTCGGCGAGCGTCGCGTCCTGGTCGTGCGCGCCGCGCAGGACCTGGCCAAGGACGTCGCGGCTCAGCTCACCGGCTACCTCGACGACCCCCTCGACGACGTGCACGTCGTCGTCCTGCACGCCGGCGGCGCCAAGGGCAAGGCGCTGCTCACGGCGCTGCTCGCAGCGCGCCCCCGGCGGGTGGACGCGCCGAAGGTCACCCGGCCCGGCGAGCGTCGCGACTTCGTGCGCCGCGAGCTCAAGGCCGACGGACGGGTCGTGGAGGAGGAGGCGGTCGCGGCGCTGCTCGAGGCCGTCGGCAGCGACCTGCGCGAGCTCGCGTCTGCCGCGGGGCAGCTGCTGGCCGACCACGACGGTCCGATCACGACCGAGGTCGTCGCCCGCTACCACCGCGGCCGGGCCGAGAGCTCCGGCTTCACGGTCGCCGACCGGGCCGTCGACGGGGACCTGGGCGGCGCCCTGGAGCTCGCCCGCTGGGGGCAGAGCACCGGTCTGGCGCCCGTGCTGGTCACGAGCGCGCTCGCCAGCACGCTGCGGTCGATGGCGCTGGTCGCCAGCGCCGGACGGGTCCCGGCGCACCAGATCGCCGGGCAGCTCGGCATGCCGCCGTGGAAGGTCGAGAAGACCCAGCGCCAGGCCCGCGGCTGGCGGCCCGAAGGGCTGTCGGCGGCGCTGGCCGCCGTCGCTCAGGCCGACGCCGACGTCAAGGGCGCCGCGGCCGACCAGGGCTACGCGGTCGAACGCGTGCTGTTCGCCGTCGTGCAGGCCCGGCAGGCGGGCCGCTGACCCGCCGACCCGCTGACCCGCCGACCCGCTGACGGCGGCGGGAACGCCGACGGCGCCGGTCCCGCAGGACCGGCGCCGTCGGAGCAGACGAGCAGAGCTAGCCGGCGAGCTTGGCCGTGCGCTTGGCCATCGCCGACTTGCGGTTGGCGGCCTGGTTGGCGTGGATGACGCCCTTGCTGGCGGCCTTGTCGAGCGCCTTGCCGGCGTCGCGCATCAGCGTGCCGGCGGCGGCGGCGTCACCGGCGTCGGCGGCCTCGCGGTACTTGCGGATGGCCGTCTTCAGCGAGGACTTGACCGACTTGTTGCGCAGCCGCGCCTTCTCGTTGGTCTTGATGCGCTTGATCTGCGACTTGATGTTCGCCACGCTGCGTCGTCCTCGGTCCTGATCGGGGGGCTCGGTGTCCTGCGGGTGCTGTCTCGCAGGCGTGCGGGGGGACCCGCCGG
>CADCUE010000297.1:0-312 GCA_902805805.1 uncultured Frankineae bacterium
AGCGCGTCGACGTCGAGGTAGCCGCGCACCGGGTGACCCGGCTCGCCGAGCTGGTAGGCCTCCCCTGCCTTGGTGCGGTGCAGCGCACCGCGGTCCTCGGGGGTGAAGACGCCGACGGTCGCGAGGTCCTGCTCGTGGGCGGCGCGCATGACGCGGACCGCGATCTCACTGCGGTTGGCGACGAGGACCTTGCGCACGAGCGGCTCCTGGAGGCGGCGGGGACCGGCGCGCCGACCCTCTCACGCCGCGCGAGGGCCCGACACGGCTCCGTAACGTGGGGACGGTGACCTCACCTGAGCGCCGCGCCGCCGC
>CADCUE010000297.1:322-21325 GCA_902805805.1 uncultured Frankineae bacterium
GCTACCTGCAGCAGCTGGTCGACGAGGACGGCGTCGGAGTGCTGGCCCAGGGCTACTACGGGCTGCTCGACCTGTCGGCCCTGCTGCTGGCGATGGCCGCCGAGGAGCAGGACCTCGACCCGCGCGAGCTGCTCAGCCGGATCGCCCTCGACCTCGCCCGCGAGCCGGAGCAGTAGGGCCGGAGCAGTAGGGCCGGGTCCGGCTGGCCGACCACGGCCGCCCGAGCACCATGGCGAGCGTCAGGTCCGCTGCAGCTCCTCGGCGAGCATGACGAGGATGCCGCTGGGGCCGCGGACGTAGGTGAGCCTGTACAGGTCCTCGTACGTCGCGACGCCGCGCAGGGGGTGGCAGCCGTGCCGCGCGGCCACCTCGAGGGCGTGGTCGAGGTCGTCGACCGAGAAGGCGACACGGTGCATGCCGATCGCGTTGGGACGGGTGGGCTCGGTCTCGATCGCCTCGGGATGGACGTACTCGAAGAGCTCGAGGCGACCGTTGCCGTCGGGCGTCTGGAGCATCGCGATCCGAGCGTGGTTGCCGTCGAGGCCGACGGCGGTGTCCGCCCACTGTCCGCTGACCGTGTCCCGGCCCAGGACGGTCAGCCCGAGATCGGTGAAGAAGGCGATCGTCGCGTCGAGGTCGCGGACGGCTATGCCGACGTTCTCGAGCTTGATGGCCATGAGTCACGTTACCGATCTCCAGCGTTCTGCGCGGCCGCGCTGCCTGTCGGTCCTGACGACGCACGTCGGACGGCGCCAGGGCCCCCGGACAGGCCCGTCGGCAGCCCCAGCTCCGCACGCCTGCATGCGGGACGAGAGCTCGGGTGCCGGTGCACGGCAGCGGCTGTCTCGACGCCGAGCGACTGCGGCACGCCACCAGTCCGGGCCCTGATGCTCGAGGCGGCGCTCAGCCATCGCCTCGCACCCGGGTCGAAGACGCGTGGCCGGCCTGGCAGTTGATCCCCCGCTTGACACAACCGTAACTCAGCGGTTACCAATAACCGGTGGACCCGTTCGCCGCCCTCGCCGACCCCGTACGCCGCGGGCTGCTGCGCGCGCTCGCGGCCGGCCCGGCGCGAGTCGTCGACCTGGCCGCCGCCCACCCGATCAGCCGCCCAGCCATCAGCAAGCACCTCAGGCTGCTGACCGAGGCCGGGCTGGCGTCGGCGGAGGACCGCGGCCGCGAGAGGCACTACTCGCTCGACCGCTCCGGCCTCGCTCCGGTGTCCGGGCTGCTCGACGAGCTGCGCGCCGCCCCGCCGTTCGCCGAGGCGGTCCTCGACGGGCTCGATCTCGAGGTCCGCCGCACGGGCCGCGAGCGACGTGCCACGCACCGACCCGACGACCAGGAGGACACCGCATGAGCACCACCACGCCACTCGGCCGCCGCGAGACCCGTGACGGCACGGAGCAGCTCGTCTTCACCCGGACGTTCGCCGCTCCCATCGGCGACGTGTGGGCCGCCTGCACCGACCCGGAGCGGATGCAGCGCTGGATCGGCACGTGGACGGGCGACCCGGCCTCCGGCGAGATCTCGTTCCGCATGACGGCCGAGGGCGACGACGTGCCCGAGGAGGTCTACCTGGTGCAGGCCTGCGAGCCGCCGCGCCGCTTCGTGCTGCGCAGCCGCGACGCCGCTCCCTGGTCGGCCGACGGGTCCGGCCCGCGGGTGGCATGGCAGCACACCCTCGAGCTGGACGAGGCAGACGGCGTGACGACGCTGACCTTCCTGCAGGGCGTCCCCGACGGGCCGGTGGGCGCCGACATGGTCGCCAGCGTGGGACCCGGCTGGGACTACTACCTCGATCGGCTCGTCACGGCCTTCCGGGGCGCCGACCCCGGCCAGATCACCTTCGAGCCCTACCTCGAGCGCTCCGACCACTACCGCGGCCTGTTCACCTGAGAGCCGACGTCCCCCGCCGTCCGACCCTCGCAGCCTCAGCCGGTGCTGCCGTTGCCGAAGTCCTTGTCGTTGGCTCCGGCGCGCCTCTCGAAGGGCCCGTAGATCGCGTAGGTGACGGCCGGGTCCACCCCGGGGTTGGGCATGCCGCGCTCGTCGACGCCCCGTCCGCCCTGCTGGTTGACGTACAGGGTCTGCCCGTCAGGGTCGAAGCAGGCGCCGCAGAACTCGCTGTCGTTGGTCTGGGTCTTGGCGAAGTCGTAGATCTCGCCGTCCTGGGTGACGCCGCGGACGAACTGCTCGCCGGGGCCGTCCTCGCACAGGAAGATGTCCTGCGTCTGGGGGACGATGGTGATGTTGTCCGGGTTCTGCAGGTCCTCAGCGCTCGTCGAGACGTAGATGAGCGTCAGGACCTCGCGGCCCGGGTCGTACTCCCAGACCTGTCCGAGGTTCGCCGGCCCACCCGACGTGCAGTCGAAGTAGATCTTGAGGCCGCCACCGTGCGAGGAGGCCCACATCCCCTCCTGCCGGTCGAACACGGCGGCGCCGCGGTCGATCGCCTGGATGCGGGTGGGGGTGAAGCCGGGCACGCGGTCCCGGCGGTTGTCGCTGTCGTCGTCGTGGTCGGGCTCGGGAACGGGGACCCACTCGACGGGGAAGGAGGCCCCCGGGGTGCCCACGAGGTCCATGTTCATCCGCGGGGCACCCTTGACGGCCAGAGCCTGGAGCGGTCCGGTCGTCTCGGCGAGGCTGCCGGACTGCCCCACCCGCTGGTCAGGGATGTAGCGGTAGAGGCAGGCGCCGAGCGTGCCGACGAGCGGGTCGGGCTGCAGGCTGCGGTCCTCGGTCTGGTACAGGATCCCGGCGCGCCAGGTCGTCGCCTCGTGGACGAAGCGGCCCATCTGCGGGATGGGGACGGCCACGACGGGGCCGTCGGCCATCGCGTCGACCTCGAAGTTGTAGCCGTGCTTCTTGCCGTTGGGGCTGCGCTTGACGACCTCCTCGCAGGTGATCCAGGCCTGGAACGGCAGCTCGCCGCCGGCGCAGTTCGTCGATGTGCCACCGAGGATCGCGAACCGGTCGACGACGGTGTACTCGTAGAGCTCCTGTCCCGTCGAGAGGTCCCGGCTGCCGGTCGCGCGCCGCTCGACGACGAGCTTGGTGTTGCCGCCGAACGCGGTCTCGTCGTACTCGAACCCCGGCCCCGTCACGACCTTGACCTCGCCCGGCCGCTCCCGGTTCTCGTGGTTGCGGACGAGGATCGTGCGCTTGCCGAGGCCGTGGACACCGCCGCCGGTGTCCGGGAAGGCGCCCATGGCGTCGAAGATGCCCGGGGTCGGCTGGCCGTTGCGCATGGGGATGCCCTGGCGGTCGATGACCTGGTAGTTGAACTCGCGCGGCAGCCACAGGTCGCCCTTGGCCACCAGCGGGCCGTAGCCGGCCGAAGCGCTCGGCTGCGACGCGGCCGCCGTTCTCATCGCGAGCGCCTGCAGCGGGCTGGCGAGCATCACGCTGCCGCCGGTCAGGGCGGCGGCGCGCAGGAAGTCTCGTCGATCGAGCATCGGGGGTCTCCTTCGTTCCGGACGGTCCCCTCAGTCACCGCCCCCCGGGAAGCCGGGGGGGAGCCGTGCGGCGACCTGCGAGCGACGGCGCTGTGAACGTTCGTCGCCGGGCGCGGACGTGCCCGGTCGAGCGGTCCCGCTGCTCCTGCCGGACGAGGGCGTCCGCGTGCGACCGCGCCCCAGGTGTGCCGTGCGGAGCTCTCAGTCGGCCCACTTCGGCGCGCGCTTGTCGAGGAACGCCGCGATGCCCTCCTGGGCGTACGGCGTCTGCGAGGACGACGCCATGACCTCGACGGCGTAGCGGTAGGCGTCGGCCTGCCCGAGGGACAGCTGGGTGTAGAGCGCCGTCTTGCCCAGCGCCTTGGACCGGCGGCTGCCGCGGGTCGCGCGGTCGAGCAGCTCGAGCGTCGCCGTCCTGAGCTGGTCCTGGGGCACCACCTGGTTGACCAGTCCCCACTCCAGCGCGGTCGCCGCGTCGATCACGTCGCCGGTGAGCGCGATCTCCATCGCCCTCTTGCGCCCGACGTTGCGCGCGACGGCGACCATCGGCGTGTGGCAGAACCACCCGCCCTTGCCGCCCGGTGCGGCGAAGCCGGCGCTGTCGGCCGCGACGGCCAGGTCGCAGGTGGCGACCAGCTGACAGCCCGCGGCCGTCGCCAGCCCGTGCACCTGCGCGACGACCGGCTGCGGGACGGCCTGGATCAGGTCCATGAGCTCGGTGCAGACCCACAGCAGCTCACGGATGGCAGCCAGGTCGGCGCCGGCCACGTCGGCGAAGTCATGGCCGGCGCTGAACACCGGGCCGTTGCCGGCGAGCACGATGCCGAGCGCGTCGCTGTCACCGACCTCCCGGAACGCCGACGTCAGCTCGCGCATGTGCTCGAGCGACAGCGCGTTGCGCCGCTGGGGGCGGTCCATCGTGATGGTCGCGTGGTCGCCGTCCCGGGAGACCTGCACGTGCTCGTAGGCCATGACCCACCTCCTGGCCGTGACGCTACGCCGACGAACGACACCCCGGCGTCGGGCCCACGTCAACGATCACTGCCGGGCGCCACACGACGCGAGGACACGCGCTGCCGTTGCCGGACGCGTGCCCTCGAACCGCTACGCACCGGTCGTGTCCGGCATACCGTGCCAGCGTGCCTGCCTCTCCTCCCGTGCGCCGCCTGTCCTTCGCCGCAGCCGTCGCCGTCGCGCTGACCACGCTCGGCGTCGTCGCCCCCGGCGCCAGCGCAGCGACGACGTACTCCGCACCTCTCAGCACGGCCGTGCGGGCGCTGCCGGTCTCGGCGGAGGACAACAGCGGGTACGACCGCGACCGCTTCTTCGGCGGCTGGATCGACGCCGACGGCGACTGCCGGAGCACCCGGCACGAGGTGCTGATCGCCGAGTCGCAGGTCGCACCGACGCTCAGCTCGAGCGGCTGCACCGTCACCGCTGGGCGCTGGACGCCGTTCTACGACGGGCAGACCTACACCGCGGCCACGGAGGTCGACATCGACCACCTCGTCCCGGTCAGCGAGGCCTGGGGCTCCGGTGCGCGGGCGTGGACGCAGGCGCAGCGCAGCGCCTATTACAACGACCTCGGCCACGCCGACGCCCTCAACGCCATGCCCAGCGCCCTCAACCAGGCCAAGGGCGCGAGCGGTCCGGAGCAGTGGCTGCCGCCCGCGAACGTCTGCCGCTACCTCACCGCCTGGACGGCGGTGAAGATCCGGTGGTCCTTGACGGTCGACCCGGCGGAGCGAGCGGCGCTGGTCTCGCGGGCCGACGCCTGCCCGGCGACCACGCTGACGGTGCAGACCGTGGACGTCGCCACGACACCTCCGGTCACCCCGCCGGGCGACGGCCAGGCGACGCTCATCGCCGTCACCGCGCGGACGATCGACCACGGCCGCAGCACCGAGCTGAGCGTACGAGGCGCGCCCGGGCGCACCGTCGACCTCTACGCCAGCTCGGCACGCGCTCCGGCGCCGCGGATCATCCGCACGGCGGCCCTCGGCACGGGCAGCGTCCGGTGGACCCTGCAGCCCGGTGAGAGCACGCGCTTGTTCGCGCAGGTCCGGGGCGGCGACCGCAGCGACACCGTCACCGTCGACGTCCGACGGACCGTGACGATCGGCATCCGGCAGGCCGCCGGTGTCTACACCTTCACCGGAGCGGTCCGCCGTCCCGTCGCCGGGCTGCAGATCACGCTGGCCCGGCTGCTGACGACGGGCCGGGTCGTCGGCGTGGCGGCCACGAGGACCGACGCGGCAGGGCGGTGGACGATCCGCACCCGCCTGGCGCCGGGCCTCAGCGGCTACTACGCCCTGACGGCGCCCACGCCGGACCTGCGGCCCGGGCGCAGCCGTCTGTACGGTCTCGTCGTGCCGGCGCCCCGCGTCGCAGCGCCGCGGCCGGCGCCCGTCGTGCGACCGCCCGCTCCTGCGCCGCCGGCCAGGCCCGCCGACGTGGACTGCTCGGACTTCACCACGCAGGCCCAGGCGCAGGCCTTCCACGACCGCTACTTCCGCTACTACGGGGACTTCGCCCGGCTGGACGGCAGTGACGACGACGGACGGGTCTGCGAGAGCCTCCCGTAGCCCTCCTGCGGGCCGGAGATCCGCTTCCCGGACGGCTCGAGCGGTTTCCTGTTCCTGCACAACGCCAAGGGCAACGACGGGGTCGTCCCCGGAGCCAAGGACTGCGACGGCAAGGGGCTGGACAACGTCGAGGTCTGCATGGGCGCCTGAGCACACCAGGAGGGGCCGTCGCACCGCGACGGCCCCTCCTGGTCAGTGCAGGTGCGCCCCGATCAGGGCGCGGCGCCTTCCGTCGTCGTCACGAGCCGGGTCTTCGGGTCGTACGTGAAGGTGACCGGCCCGCCCTGGGTCGTGAGCGGGATGTTCGGGCCGTCGAACTTCCCGTCGGCACCGAAGTTCACCGTCCAGGCGTCGTCGTGCGCAATCTTGTACTCCCAGGTGCCGGCCGGGATGGCGAAGCTCGCGGACCAGGTGCCGGTGGCGGCGTCGAGGGCCAGCTCGGCCTTCGGGCAGTCGGGCTGCCAGTCGGACGCGCAGCCCATCTCGGAGTTGAGGTTGCCGGCGATCGACACGCTCGCCGGCTCCGGGATGACCCGCTCCTTGACCACGGGGTCACCGACGACGGCCGAGGTGCTCGCGGCGGCACGGTTGCCGGAGTGGTCCCGGACCACCGCCCGGTACTCCAGCAGGGTGCCCTTGGCCATCGCGCGGACGTCGTGGAACACGCGGTACGGAGCGTTGTCGTCCGTCCCGAGAGTGGTCCACTGCGCGGCGCCCAGCGGGCGGTAGGCGAAGGTCACCTGGTCGAAGCCGCCGCCGGGGACGTCGACGGCGATCTCGGCCCGGCCACCGACCGTGCTGCCGTTCTCCGCGGTGAAGTCGGGCGTCGGCGCCGTGCGCGCCCGCGGCAGGGGCGAGGCGGCGCGGTAGACGACGGCGGACAGGGCGGGGACCGTCACGGTCAGCGCCCCGTCGGCGTCCGTCCGGGCCCGTGCGGTGCCCGTCGGCCACACGCCCCGGAAGGAGCGGTCCGCGGCCTGGAACGTGTCGATCGTGACCGTCTGCGGCTGCTCCGAGTTGTTGGCGGCGACGACGTACTCGACGTCGTCGGCGTCGGCGATCCGGGAGAACGCGTACACGCCGGCGCTGGTCCCGGCGAGCCGGGTGACCTGGGTGCCGTCGGCCAGGGTCGGGTGCCGGTCGCGCAGCTGCGAGAGCTCGCGCAGGTGGCGGTAGAGCGGGTGCGTGCTGTTGAAGTTGGACACCGCGGTGGTCGCGGAGGTGCCGATGAGGTCGTCGTCGTTGTACTCCGGCACCCGGGACGCGAACATGTCCTGCCGCGCGAGCTGGTCGTTGCCGTCACCCACGAAGCCCTGCTCGTCGCCGTAGTAGACGACCGGCTGACCGCGCGTGAGGTACATCAGCGAGTGCGCCAGCTGGTCGCGCTCGAGCAGCTCGTCGCCGCTCATGGTGTCGTCGCTCTGCTTGAGGAACAGCCCGATGCGCCCCATGTCGTGGTTGCCCAGGAACGTCGGCAGCGAGTAGGCGTTGGAGTCGGCGTCGGTGTACCAGTCGTCGGCGGCGAAGAAGTCCGCCAGGCCGTCGGTGCGCCGGCCCTTCGCGAACTCGGTGGCCGCGTTCTGGAAGCCGAAGTCGAGGGTGGCCTGCAGCTTGCCCTCGGTGGTGTAGGAGGAGGTCTTGGCCGGGTCGTTGCTGTAGACCTCGCCGAAGGAGAAGAAGTCGTCGTTGCCGGCCGCGGCGGCGTGCTCCTGGATGGCCGGCGCGAAGTCCTGCCAGAACTCCATGTTGACGTGCTTGACGGTGTCGATGCGGAAGCCGTCGATGCCGAAGTCGACCCACGCCTCGTAGATGTCCTTCATCCCGTCGACGACCTCGGGGCGCTCGGTGAACAGGTCGTCGAGGCCGACGAAGTCGCCGTACTCGTCGGACTCGCCGCCGTCGAACTTCGCGTTGCCGCGGTTGTGGTACATCGTCGGGTCGTTGAGCCAGGCCGGCACCTTGACCGTCGCGTCCGACGCCGCCGGGAACACCGGCGTGTAGGGGAAGGACACCTGCGCGTCCAGTGCCGGGAAGGTCTCCGTGCCGGCGAAGTCCCGGTCGTCGAAGGGCGTGCCGGCCGCATCGCGGTAGGGCTCGACCTTCTCGTCGGTCCGGTCGGCCTGCTCGGTCTTGTAGATGTAGTCCGAGCTGCCCTCGGCGTACGAGATCACGTCGGCCGTGTGGTTGGTGATGATGTCGAAGAAGACCTTCATCCCACGCTCGTGCGCCTCGTCGATGAGCTGCTCGAGCTCGGCGTTCGTGCCCAGGTGCGGGTCGATCTGCGTGAAGTCGGTGATCCAGTAGCCGTGGTAGCCGGCGGACATGTCGGCGCCGGTGCCCTGCACCGGCTTGTTCTTGAACGACGGCGTCAGCCAGATCGCCGTCGTCCCCATCCCCTCGATGTAGTCGAGGCGGTTCAGGATGCCGCGCAGGTCACCGCCGTGGTACCAGCCCTTGGCCGTGGGGTCGAAGCCGCTCTTCTCCTTGACGGCCGGCAGGCCGCCGAGGTCGTTGCCGGGGTCGCCGTTCTCGAAGCGGTCGGCCATGACGAAGTAGAAGCGCTCGCGGGTGAGGTCCTCGCGCAGGGACTGCTGCGCGAGCAGCCGGTCGCCGCGCTCGCGGACCGCGGGGGCCACCGCGGGGGTGGCCGTGACCCGGTGCGCGTCGGCGTCGTAGGTGAAGCGGACCTGTGCCGGCTCGAGCAGCACCAGCGGGATGTTGGCGCCCCCGCCGTCCAGGCCGTAGCTCTCGGCCCAGTCGCCGTTCAGGCGGACCTTGTACTCGTAGCTCCCGGCCGGCAGCGCGGCGACGAAGGAGAACGTGCTCTCGCCGGCCTTGGCCGTGAGATCCGTGAGCTCGCACGCCGTGTCCCAGTCGGAGGCGCAGCCGAGCTCCTCCTGCAGCGAGCCCATGAGGGTGACGCGTTCCGGGAAGGGGGTGTGCTCGGCAGCGGCCGGCGTCGCAGCGGCGGCTGCAGTCAGCGCGAGCGTGCCGGTCAGGGCAGCGAGGGACAGTCGCCGGGAGCGGCGACGAGGGGATGAGCGCACAGGGTCTCCAAGGGGCGCGCGGGTGAGGCGCGTCACACTACGGAGATCTGCGGACACGTGCTGCATACGAAGTGCCGGGGGCCCGCCGCGTCGGACGCAGCGGGCCCCGGCACGCCGAGGTCAGACGACCGGGGGCGTCCCCGGAGCGGCGCCGTGCGGGCTGCCGTCGTGCGCCGTGACCACCGGGGTGACGGTCGGCGTCGGCGAGGTGATCACCGGCGGCGCCGGGTAGGCCGAGGCCTGCGACGACCGGTTCTTCGAGCGGCGGGACGCCAGGACGCCGACGGCCGTCGCACCGAGCGCCGGCAGGAGCAGCGAGCTCCGGCTGGACACGCCCTTGACGACCCCGGGCAGGACCTGCCCTGCGCGCTGCTGCTCCTCGTGCCAGGCACCGAGACCGACGATGGCGCCGGCGAGCAGCGGGTTGAGCCACTGCACGAGCTTGAGCTGCTGCTGCGTCTTCGCCACGTCGGGCGGGGTGGACGCGCCGGGCTCGGTCGCGCCCCGGACCGGCACGGGACCGGCCGCGGCCATCTTGCGGTTGAGCGCCGCGCTCCAGGCCGCGACGCCCAGCGCCGCACCGGTCACCCCCGTCTTGATCGCGGTGGAGCGGCCCACGCCCTCCTGCGTGCGCACCCGCGACCAGTCGGTGACGAGCAGACCGGTGCCGCCGACGAGGTGCGCCGCCACCGCAGCCGTGTTGACCGGCGCCCAGCGCGACCACCCGGCGGTCGAGGCCCGGGCGCGCTCGGTCGGGTCGTCGAGCTGCGAGGCAGCGGCGTTGAGGCTGGTGGCTCCCATCAGGGAGCCGCCGAACCAGGCTGCCGCCCCGACGTCGTGCAGGAAGTGGATGATCGGATGCGAAGACACGTGTACCTCCGGAGTGTCGGACCGCCGCGGTGCGGGCCGGGGTGCGGATCGCCCTACCCGGTCAGCCGCGGACGAGACCGCCGGCGTCGACGTGTCACCCCTCGCCGTGACGGTGGTCGTCGCGGTCAGACGCACCCGGACGCGCCGCGACCGACGTCCGGAGCGGGACGTCGGTCGCGGGCGGAGCTCCCGGCAGCGAGCCGGGGCGGGCGGACGGGTCAGCCGCCGCCGGTGAGCTTGCCGAACTGGTCCACGAGCAGGACGGCCGAGAAGAAGCCGTAGAACAGCACGGCCCACATCAGTGCAGCCAGGCGGCCGCCGCCGGTCCGGATCTCGGTCGGGAGCGTGAACCGGTTGAGCTGGATCAGCAGGCACGAGTAGACGAACATGACCAGGCCGTTCAGGGAGCTGGCGATGACCAGCAGCACGATCGGCTGGGTGAAGCCGGACAGCAGGATGGTCGAGCCGAAAGCGATCTCCAGCCAGACGACCGTGAAGTAGATCTTGCTCTCGCTCCACTTCCGGCTGTCGCGCAGCGGGCCCGTCTTCAGGACGTCGGCGACGACGCGGCCGACCATGTCGAGCACGGCGAGGTTGGTCGAGAACAGCACCACCGTGCCGACCAGCCAGAAGACCGTCGACAGCCAGTCGCCCTGCTGCGCCCCGAGCTCCTCGCCCTGCAGCCGGATGAAGTCGAAGCTCTCCGCCTCGTTGGTGCCGACGCCGATGGTGACCGCAGTGAGCGTCATGAAGGCCAGCAGCGCGATCAGTCCGATGACGAAGAAGGTCGTGAACTGCTCCCGGTCGGCGACGCGCCACCAGCCGCGCCAGCGGCGCATGTTCTCCTCGTCGCGGCGGAAGACGAAGCCGGTGGTGGGCGCCGCCACCTCCTCGCCGGTGAACGGCGAGACCACCTTGGGCAGCCTGGCCCCCATGCCCAGGCCCTTGTCGCGCACCCAGTTGGACTGCACCAGGTTGAGCGCGCCGCCGGCGCCGGCGAACGCGATGGCACCCAGGAGCGCGGCCGTGCCCACCTCGGGAACGGCGTCGGGGATCTTGCCGGCGTCGAGGAAGCCCTGGCCGAGCGCGCTGTAGCCGTCGGCGCCGAGCAGGAAGAGCACGATGTAGACGAGGAACAGCACGATGACCGCGACCATGAAGAACTGGATCTTCTCGACGGTCTGGTAGACCACCGGCGACACCGTGAGCACGAGCCCGATCAGCACCAGCACGCCGATCGTGATGTAGGGGATGGCGCCCTCGCCGAAGCCGAAGACGAAGCTGAGGGTGGTCGTCCCCCCGGTCGCCCAGCCGGGCCACGCCCACGGGACGACGGTCATGACGATGAACAGCCAGCTCCAGGGCTTCCACAGCCGCGTGAAGCCGGTGACCGCTGTCTCACCGGTCGCGAGGGTGTAGCGCTCGATCTCCATGTTGAGGAAGTACTGGGTGGCCACGCCGATGACGACGAGCCACACGACCACCATGCCGACCTGCGACACGATGAAGGGCCACAGCACGAACTCCCCGGAGCCGATGGCGCCGGCCAGCAGCAGGACGCTGGGGCCGATGACCTGCCGGATCGGCAGCGGCTCGGGGAGGTCGGCGTACGGAACGGCGGGGAGCGCCTTGCTCGGCAGCTCCGTCGCGAGGGTGCCGGCTTCTCGCCGGGATGCGCTCGATGACACGTCGTCTCCAGGCTGACGCGGAGCGCCCGTTGCACTCCCGTGCGCGAGACCGTAGGTCCCCCGTACCGAAGTAGCAAGAGTCACATCCGCCACACTGGCAACTCGTCAGGCGGTGGACGTCGCCGTCGTCGTGTCGGCGGGCGGCCGCGTCAGGGCCTGGTCGCCCGCTGGGCGGGTGAGGGCCGTGCCCGGTCCGTTGAGCGCGCTCTCGAGCAGCTGCTCGACCGGGACCCCGCGGATCGAGGCGTCCAGGACCTGCACGGTGTGCGCGACCGGCATGCGCTGACCCATGCGGGCGAGCGTCGTGGCGACCTGCATCCAGCACCCGGGGTTGGCGGTCACCATGATGTCGGCGCCGGTCGCGAGCACGGCCTTGGCCTTGCGCTCACCGAGCTCGCGCGCCGGCTCGGGGTGCAGCATGTTGTAGGTGCCGGCGCTGCCGCAGCAGATCTCGGCCTCGGTCAGCTCCTCGAGCTCCACTCCGGGGATGGCGCGCAGCTGGCGACGGGGCTGCTCGCGGATGCCCTGGGCGTGCGCGAGGTGGCAGGCGTCCTGGTAGGCGACCTTCAGCGCGAGCGGGTGGCGCTCGGCCGCCGGACCCATCTCGTCGAGCAGCTCGGTGACGTCGCGGACCTTGGCGGCGAGCGCCTCCGCACGGGTGCTCCAGCTCTGCGCCCAGCCCGGCTCGTCGCGCAGCTGGTGGCCGTACTCCTTGAGGTTGGAGCCGCAGCCGGCGGCGTTGACGACGATGGTGTCGACACCGGAGCGCTCGAAGGTGCGGATCACCTGCTTGGCGAAGTCGACCGCCTGCTGCTCGCGGCCGCCGTGCGCCGACAGCGCGCCGCAGCAGCTCTGCCGCTGCGGCACGACGACGTCGCAGCCCTCGGCGGCCAGCACGCGGACGGTGGCGGCGTTGACGTCGGGGAAGAAGGTGCCCTGCACGCAGCCGGTGAGCAGGCCGACCGTGCGCCGGCGGGTGCCGACGGCCGGGGTGAAGGCCGGGATCTTCTCGGCCTTGCCGAGCTTGGGGGCCAGCGACTCCATCGCCTGCAGCGGCGCGGGCAGCCGCGACAGCAGACCGCTCCTGGCCAGCAGCCGGCTCAGCCCGCTGGCCTGGTAGGCGCGCAGCGGGCCGCGTACGACCTTGAGCCGACGGGGGTAGGGGAACAGGCTGTAGATCAGGTCGCGGTAGAGCTTCTCGGCACGCGGGCGCTCGTAGCGGCGCTCGATCTGCGAGCGGGTCGCGTCGATGAGCTTGTCGTACTGCACACCGGACGGGCACGCGGTGACGCAGGCCATGCAGCCGAGGCACTGGTCGAGGTGGCGCGTCATCGACGCGTCCATGGGCTCGCCCTCCAGGCCCTCCTTCATGAGGTAGATGCGCCCGCGGGGGCTGTCCATCTCCTCGCCCCACAGGACGTACGTGGGGCAGGTCGGCAGGCAGAAGCCGCAGTGCACGCAGTCGCCGATCAGAGCGGCGTCCGGCGGGTGGTGCTCGTCGAAGGCGGGGGACAGCGGTGCGCCGACCCCGGGCAGCCCCAGCGGGACGGTCGTCCCGACCGTCGCGGCGGCGGTGCTGGCCGGCAGGGCGATGTCCTGCATCACGTCGAGCGGACGGCGTGCGCCGACGACGTTGGACGGGGCCGAGTCGGCGGCGCGCTCGGCCCCCGTGCGGGTGCCGTCCGGCAGGTCGTCGGCGGACGCCCGCACCGGCGCGGTGCCGCGGGAGGCGCCGGGCGCTCCAGCGGGCGGCGAGTCGCCGGCCGGTCCGCTGCCAGGGGTGATCTCGGTCATGCGGCTCTCTCGGTCATCTGTCCATCTCCGTCAGCCAGCCGGGTCGTCGTCGTCACGTGTCGGGCTCCTGCGCGCTACAGCCCTCCCACGAAGCGACCCGGTGACATCCGCCGCTCGGGGTCGAAGCGGTCCTTGACGCGGCGCATGAGGCCGAGGGCATCGCCGATCGGGCCCCAGTGGTCCAACCCGTCGCGCAGCTCGTCCGGGGCGCTCAGGACGACGGCGCTGCCGTCGAACGGCGCGATCGCCGCGCGCAGGGCGGACACCGCCTCGATCGCCTCTGCGCCGGGGACCGCGGCGTAGGTGACTCCGGTCGCCGCCGAGGCGCTGACCGGGCTGTCGGCGGGCAGCGCAGCCAGCACGTCGGGCAGCGCAGTCGGCAGGTGGGCGATGCGCAGCACGACGTCGTCGGTCCCGCCGGGGCGCCGGCCGGCCTCGTCCGGGACGTCGTCCGAGACGGTCCCGCCGCCGAGCAGCTCGATCGCGGTGCTCGCCTGCGCCGTCACCGACTCGGCGATCGACTCGAACGCGACCACCAGGCGGCCGCCGCCGCCGGCCGTGCCGACGAGCTCCACCAGCGACGGCGTGAGGGTCGACCGCGTCAGGCGCACCGCCAGCGGTCCGGCCTGCGCCGCGTCGGCGAGCTCGACGACGACGACCCGGCGGGCAGGCGCCACCGGGTGCAGGCGCCAGGTGGTGGACACGACCACGCCGAGACTGCCGTGGGCGCCGGTGTAGAGCTTGCCGAGGTCGTAGCCGGCGACGTTCTTGACGACCTTGCCACCCGCGGACGCGACCGTGCCGTCGGCCAGGACGACGGTCGTGCCGATGAGCAGGTCCCGCGCCGTGCCGTACTTCAGGCGGCGAGGGCCGGAGGCGTTGGCGCTGACGATCCCGCCGAGCGTCGCGCCGGACTCCGGCGGGTCCAGCCCGAGCAGCTGCCCGTGCTCGCCGAGCTGCGACTGCAGGTCCCCGAGCCGCACGCCGGCCTCGGCGATGACGACCAGGTCCCCGGCCACGTGCTCGACGACCCGGTCGAGCGCGGTCGTGTCGAGCAGCAGGTCGCACGAGGTGGGCGGCGCGGCCCAGGAGGTCTTGGTGCCGGCGCCGACCGGCACGACGGTGAGCCCGTCGGCGGCCGCCGCGCGCATCACCTCGGCGACCTCGTCGACGCTGGTCGGGCGCACCACCTCGCGGGGGACGACCCCGCGGACGGCGTCGTCCGCGCCACCCGGCCGCCGGCTCGCGGCCACCGTCGTCATCCCGAGTCCCCGCTCGTCGGAACACCGCTCATCAGAAGACCTCGCCGAGCCCGGCGGCCTGCACCGCGTGCTCGCCCTTGTGCGGACCGGGGCGCTCGCCGCACAGCCGCGGGGTGGGGAAGATCTTGCCCGGGTTGGCGATCCCGTCCGGGTCGAAGGCGCAGCGCACCAGCTGCATCGTGTCGAGGTCCTCGGGGGTGAACTGCTTCGACATCTTGTGGCGCTTCTCCTGCCCGACCCCGTGCTCCCCGGTGATCGAGCCGCCGGAGGTGATGCACAGCTCGAGGATCGAGCCGGCCAGCTCCTCCGCGTCGTGGGCCTGGCCCTCGACGGCGTCGTCGAACAGCACCAGCGGGTGCAGGTTGCCGTCCCCGGCGTGGAAGACGTTGGCCACCCGCAGGCCGACCTCGTCGGCCATGCGCTTCATCTCGGTGAGCACCTCGGGCAGCTTGGTGCGCGGGATGACGCCGTCCTGGACGAAGTACGACGGGCTGATCCGGCCGACGGCCGCGAACGCCGACTTGCGGCCCTTCCACATCAGGGCCCGCTCGGCGGAGTCCTGCGCGATCCGGGTCTCGAAGGCGTTCCGCTCCTGGGCGATCTGCTCGACCTGGGCGAACTGCGCCTCCACCTCGACCTTCGGCCCGTCCAGCTCGATGACGAGGACCGCCACCGCTCCGGCCGGGTAGCCGCAGGCGACCGCCTTCTCGGCGGCCTCGATGGCCAGCGCGTCCATCATCTCGATGGCGGCGGGCAGGATGCCGGCGGCGATGATGTCGCTCACGGTGGCCGCGGCGTCCTCGATGCTGCGGAAGCCGACGAGCATCGTCTGCACCTCCTCCGGCACGCGGATCAGGCGCAGGGTCAGCTCGGTCGCGACCCCGAGCGTGCCCTCGCTGCCGATGAAGGCGCCGAGCAGGTCGTAGCCGGGGTGCTCGGGAGCCGGGCCGCCGAGGTGCACCACCTCGCCGTCGGGGAGCACCACCTCGGCGCCCATGACGTGGTTGACCGTGAAGCCGTACTTCAGGCAGTGCGCCCCGCCGGCGTTCTCGGCGACGTTGCCGCCGATCGAGCAGACCAGCTGCGACGACGGGTCGGGCGCGTACAGCAGGCCGTGCGGCGTCGCGTCGCGGGTGACCCACAGGTTGATCACCCCGGGCTCGACGACGACGCGTGCGTTGTCGGCGTCGACCGGCTCGAGCCGGCGCAGCCGGGACAGCACCAGCAGCACGCCGTCGGCCGACGGCAGGGCGCCGCCGGACAGGCCGGTCCCGGAGCCGCGAGCCACGAAGGGCACCCCTGCCTGCGAGCACAGGCGCACCGTGTCGACGACGTGCTGGCGGCTCTCGGCCAGCACCACGACCGCGGGCGTGACCTTGAAGTTGGCCAGGCCGTCGCACTCGTAGGTGCGCAGCTGGCTGTGGTCGGTGAGCACCCGCTCGGCCCCGATGCTGGCCCGCAGCTGCTCGGCCAGACGAGCGGTCCTCGAGGGAGCGAGAGGTTCGGCGACGGCGGTCACGGTGACCTCAGGCCAGTCGCTCGTACGCGGGCAGGGTCAGGAACTCGACGAAGTCGTCGGCGAGCGCCACCTGCTCGAACAGCTCCCGCGCCTCGTCGTACCTGCCGCTCGCGAAGACCTCGTCGCCGACCGCCTGCCTGATCTTCTCGAGCTCCTCGTCCTCCACCTGGCGGACGAACTCGGGGGTGATGGCCGTGCCCTCGGCGGTGGAGACGCCGTTGTGCACCCACTGCCAGATCTGGGAGCGGCTGATCTCGGCGGTGGCCGCGTCCTCCATGAGGTTGAAGATCGCCACAGCACCGCCGCCGCGCAGCCACGACTCGAGGTACTGGATGCCGACGCTGACGTTGTTGCGCACACCGGCCTCGGTGATCGAGCCGGGGGTCTGCTTGGCCGCGAGCAGCTGCGCCCCGGTGACCTGCACGTCGTCGCGCAGGCGGTCCAGCTGGTTGGGCTGATCGCCCAGCTTGGCGTCGAAGACCTCCAGGGCGACCGGCACCAGGTCGGGGTGCGCGACCCACGACCCGTCGAAGCCGTCGTCGGCCTCGCGGCTCTTGTCGGCCCGGACCGCCTTGAGGGCCGCGTCGTTGACCTCGGCGTCCTTGCGGTTGGGGATGAAGGCGGCCATGCCGCCGATGGCGTGGGCGCCGTGCGAGTGGCAGGTCTTGACGAGCAGCTCGGTGTAGGCGCGCATGAACGGCACCGTCATCTTGACCTCGGAGCGGTCGGGGAGCTGGAACTCCTCGCCGCGCGTCCGGAACTTCTTGATCATCGAGAAGATGTAGTCCCAGCGACCGGCGTTGAGGCCGGAGGAGTGCTCGCGCAGCTCGTAGAGGATCTCCTCCATCTCGAACGCCGCGACGATCGTCTCGATCAGGCACGTGGCGCGGATGGTGCCGCGGGGGATGCCGAGCGCCTCCTGGCCGGCGACGAAGACGTCGTTCCAGAGCCGGGCCTCGAGGTGGCTCTCCATCTTGGGCAGGTAGAAGTAGGGCCCGAAGCCCTTGTCGAGGGCGATCTGGGCGCTGGTGGTCATGTACATGCAGAAGTCGAACAGGCTGCCGGAGACCGGCTCGCCGTCCACGAGGACGTGCCGCTCGGGCAGGTGCCAGCCGCGGTTGCGCACGACGAGGGTGGCGACCGTGTCGTTCAGGGCGTACGACTTGCCCTGCTCGGAGGTGAAGTCGATCTGCCGCAGCCAGGCGTCGCGCAGGTTCAGCTGGCCGCTCACGAGGTTGTCGAAGGTCGGCGTGTTGCTGTCCTCGAAGTCGGCCATGAAGACCTTGGCGCCGCAGTTCAGCGCGTTGATGACCATCTTGCGGTCGGTCGGGCCGGTGATCTCGACCCGTCGGTCGACCAGGCCCGGCGCGGGCGGCGCGACCGTCCAGTCGCCCTCGCGGACGTCCTTCGTCTCGGGCAGGAAGTCGGGCAGGGCGCCGGCGGCCAGCTCGGCGTCGCGCTCGGCGCGCTTGCGCAGCAGCTCGGCGCGGCGCGGGCCGAACTCGCGCTGCAGTCGGGCCAGCAGGCCGAGCGACTGCTCGGTCAGCACCTGCTCGTACCCCTCGCGCCACTCGCCGCGGACCTCGACGCCGGGGACCTGGGGGGCACTGCTCATGCGGGACTCCTTCGGGTGGTTCGGGCAGTCTGGGACAGACTGTGGCCTACGCCGTCGGCAACACGCCAGCACAGGTGGAAACCTGTTTCCGATCGACGGAAAGCATGGTCATCTCGGGTTGGTCACGCCGTCGCGGCCCGCAGGCTGAGCGCCAGCTGACCCGCGATCTGCTGCAGAGCGTCCACCACGTCGGGCTGTCCCGCGCTCAGCCGGCTGGCGGGAGCGGACACCGACACGGCGGCCACCGCCTGCTCGCCCGGTCCGACCGGCACGGCCATGCACCGCACCCCCACCTCCTCCTCCTCGTCGTCCACGGCCCAGCCGCGCCGGCGCACCACGGCCAGCTCCTCCCGCACGTCGGCCAGCGTCGTGAGCGTGTGCGGCGTACGACCGGGCAGCCCGAGGCGCGCCAGCACCCGGCGCACGTGGTCGGGGTCCTGCCAGGCGAGCAGGACCTTGCCGACGGCAGTGCTGTGCGGCAGCACCCGCCGCCCCACCTCGGTGAACATGCGCATGCGGTGGCGACCGGGGGCCTGCGCCACGTAGATCACGTGGTCGTCCTCGAGCACCGCCAGGTTGGCGGTCTCCCCGCACCGCTCGGCCAGCTGGCACAGGTAGGGCAGCGCCCAGCTGCCCAGCAGGCGCGTGGCGGCGTCGCCCAGCGGCAGCAGCGCCGTGCCGAGCGCGTAGCGGCGGTCGGCGTCCTGCCGCACGTAGCCGCGGGCTGCGAGGCTGGCCAGCAGCCGGTGGGCCGTGCCGAGCGACAGGCCGCTGCGCGCGGACAGCTCGCTGATCGGCAGTCGGCCACCGCCCTGGGCGAGCACCTCCAGCAGCAGCAGCGCGCGGTCCACCGACTGCACGGGCGCCACGGGGCGGGGAGGGGCCACGTCGGCAGCATCGCACTGCAGCGTCCCGGGGTCACGACCGGAGGCGTCAGCCCTGGCGGGCCTCGACCGACGTGCGCACGGCCTCGGCGACGGCCACGGTGACGGCCGGGTCGAAGACGCTGGGGACGATGAAGGCGGCGTTGAGCTGGTCGGGGCGCACGATGTCGGCCAGCGCCCGGGCCGCCGCAGCCTCCATGTCGAGGTCGACGTCGCGGGCGCCGGAGTCGAGCAGGCCGCGGAAGACGCCCGGGAAGGCCAGGACGTTGTTGATCTGGTTGGGCTCGTCGCTGCGGCCGGTCGCGACCACCGCTGCCGTCAGCCGCGCCTGCGCCGGGTCGACCTCCGGGACGGGGTTGGCCATCGCGAAGACGATGGCGCCGGCAGCCATGGTGGCGATGTCGTCGCCGTCCAGGATGCGGGGAGCGCTCACGCCGATGAAGACGTCGGCGCCGGCCAGGGCGTCCCGCAGGGTGCCGGTGGCGGCGCGGGGGTTGGTGATGCCGGCCAGGTCGATCAGGTTGCTGTCGAGGTCCGGCCGGTCGAGGTGCACCACGCCGTGGACGTCGGCGACCACCAGGTCGTGCGCTCCGGCCGTCAGCAGCAGCCGGGCGATGGCCGAGCCGGCGGCGCCGGCCCCGGACAGGACGATGCGCACCTGCGACAGCTCCTTGCCGACGACGCGCAGGGCGTTGGTGAGCGCCGCGAGGACCACGATGGCGGTGCCGTGCTGGTCGTCGTGGAAGACCGGGATGTCGAGCAGCTCCCGCAGCCGGCGCTCGACCTCGAAGCAGCGCGGCGCGGCGATGTCCTCGAGGTTGATGCCGCCGAACACGGGCGCGATGAGCTGGACGGTGCGCACGATCTCGTCGACGTCCTGGGTGTCCAGCGCGATCGGCCACGCGTCGATGTCGGCGAAGCGCTTGAACAGCGCGGCCTTGCCCTCCATGACCGGGAGGGAGGCGGCCGGGCCGATGTTGCCGAGACCGAGGACCGCGGAGCCGTCGGTGACCACGGCGACGGTGTTGCGCTTCACGGTCAGGCGCCGGACGTCGTCCGGCTGGGCGTGGATGGCCATGCACACCCGCGCGACGCCGGGCGTGTAGGCCATCGACAGGTCGTCACGGGTGCGCAGCGGGACCTTCGAGCGGACCTCGATCTTGCCGCCCAGGTGCAGCAGGAACGTCCGGTCGCTGACCTTGCGGATCGTGACGCCCTCGACCGCCCGCAGCGCCTCGGTCAGCTGCTCGGAGTGCTCCTGGTCGCTGGCCGCGCAGGTCACGTCCAGGACGATGCGGTCGGGGTGGGACTCGGTGACGTCGAGCGCGGTGACCGCCCCGCCGGCCAGCCCCACGGCCGTGGTCAGCCGGCCGACGGAGGCAGGATCTGCTGGCACCTCGAGGCGCACGGTGATCGAGTACGACGCGCTGGGGATGGCCATGCGCGCATGCTCCCGCGCCGCCCCCGGCGACTGTCAGGGACCCCTCGGCGGGGCTCAGCGGGTGGTGCTGAAGCCGCTCGCCTGCACCGCGGCCGCACAGGCGGCCTCGTCCTGGTCACCGGTGCCGCCGCTGCCGCCCAGGCCTCCGACGAGCGTGCCGTCGCGGTAGACCGGGACCGCCCCCGTCTGCGGGGTGAAGCGCCCGTGCGTCATGGCGGTGATCGACGCCGAGAAGTTGGGCATCGGCGTCATCTTCTCCTTCTGCGCCGCGCTCGGGACGCCGTACGCCGCAGCCGTCCAGGCCTTGCCCTGCGCCACGTCGGACGTGATCCAGGGCGCACCGTCCATGCGGGCGAGCGCGAGCAGGTGACCGCCGGGGTCCATGACGGCGAAGGCCATCGGCACGCCGGTCTCCGTGGCGGCGGTGCGGGCGGCGTCGAGCAGGCGGAGGGCGTCGTCGAGGGTCAGCACCGCCCCATCTGACCAGTCGCGCTCGTCCCGAGCAACACCGGCCCGGCGACTCAGGTTGAACAACTCCTGAAGCGTTCCGCGTGTGGGGGAGGTCACGCGTGGGAAGCCCCGCTGTGCGAGCCCCCGACCCCGGCCGCAGAGGAGACCCCGATGAGCACGACCGTGACCCGTACCCTCACCGCCGACGTCCGCACCGCTGACGTCCCGACCGCTGACGTCCCGACCGCTGACGTCCCGACCGCCGACGTTCCGACCGCTGACGTCCCGACCGCTGACGTCCCGACCGGTGGAGGACCGACCCGCGACGTCCCAACCGCACAGCCGCCGCGCGTGCTGCCGCTGCCGCAGCGGCCCCGGCGCCCCAAGGTG
>CADCUE010000298.1 GCA_902805805.1 uncultured Frankineae bacterium
CGCGGGCGCGCTCGAGCGTCGCCGGGTGCGGGCCGGCCGACGGACCGCTGGTGCTGCTCCTGCACGGGTTCCCGCAGTTCTGGTGGGCCTGGCGGGCGCAGCTCGTGGCGCTCGGGGACGCCGGCTTCCGTGCGGTGGCCCCGGACCTGCGCGGCTACGGCGCGTCCGACAAGCCGCCGCGCGGCTACGACGCCTACACCCTGTCGTCCGACGTGGCCGGCATGGTGCGGGCGCTCGGGGCGCGCGACGCCGTCGTCGTCGGCCACGACTGGGGCGGCGTGCTGGCCTGGACGGCGGCGACGCTGCACCCGGGCGTCGTGTCGCGCCTGGCGGTGCTGGCGATGCCGCACCCGCTGCGGCTGCGCGAGGCCGTCCTGCACGACCCGGCGCAGCTGCGGGCCTGCGCGCCCATCGGCTTCTTCCAGCTCCCGCGGCTCCCCGAGGCGCGGCTGCGCCGGGCCGACGGGGCGTACGTCGGGGAGCTCCTGCGGTCCTGGGGCGGACCGGGGTACCCGGACGCCGAGACCGAGGCCCGCTGCCGGGCGGCGGTGCAGGTGCCGGGCGTCGCGCACTGCTCGATGGAGTGGTACCGCTGGGCGGTGCGCTCGCGCACGCGACCGAGCGGGTGGCGCTTCCTGACGCTGCTCGAGCGCGGCGTCGGCGTGCCGACGCTGCACGTGCAGGGCGCGGACGACCCGTTCATGCTCCCCACGACGGCGCACGGGTCGCAGGCCTGGGTCGAGGCGCCCTACGAGCTGCAGGTGCTCGAGGGGGTGGGCCACTACCCCCACGAGGAGGCCGCCGGCCACGTCAGCGAGGCGCTCGTCGCACACGCGCGGGGTGAGCTCCTGTGAGCGAGGCTGCGGAGCGAGCGCACGGGGTGTGGCGGTGAGTGCTCCCCGCGGCCGGGACGCCGCCGGACGTCCGGTGCCCGCCGACTCCCCCGACGCCGTCGAGCCGGTCCCCGAGGAGGCGCTCCCGCCCGACGAGGCGCTGGCCCTGGCCCGCGAGCTGCTCGACCGCGGCCGGCCCTTCTTCGCCCACGACGTGCTCGAAGCCGTCTGGAAGGCCGCCCCGGCCGGCGAGCGCTCGTTCTGGCAGGGGCTCGCGCAGGTCTGCGTCGGGCTGACGCACCTGCAGCGCGGCAACCCCGTCGGCGGCGCGCGGCTGCTGCGGCGCGGCGCGGACCGCCTCGACGACCACCTGCGGACCGACGCCCCGGCGACCTACGGCGTGGACGTGGCCCGCACCGCTGCCACGGCCCGCGCACGAGCGCGTGCTGTCGAGGCGGGTGCTGACGGCCCGGCGGTCGAGCTCTAGCGGTCAGCCGCAGTCGCGGGTGCTGACCGGGCGGGTGCTCGTGCGGGCCCGCTCGGCGGCGCCGGCGACCTCGTCCCAGGTGAGGACGTAGCCGATGGTCTGGTCGTCGGCAGCGGCGGCGAAGACCACGCCGAGGACCTCGCCGTCGGTGTCGATGAGCGGCCCGCCCGAGTTGCCCTGGCGCACGAGGCCGCGCACGGAGTAGATCTCGCGGACGACGTCGTCCTGCTGGTAGATGTCCTTGCCGCGCGCGTCCTGGACGCGGATGACGCGCGCCGCGTCGGCGTGGAACGGCCCGTCCTGCGGGTAGCCGACGACGAGCGCGCCCTGCTCCCGCTGCGCCGGCTCGGCCGCGGGCTGCAGCGGCCGGGCGGTCAGCCCCGGCACGGCGAGCACGGCGACGTCGCGGGCCGGGTCGAACAGGACGACGTCCGCGTCGAGGAGCTCCCCGTCGACCTCGACCTGCGGCGCGCGCACCCCCGCGACGACGTGGGCGTTGGTCATGACGCGCTCCGGGGCGTAGACGAAGCCGCTGCCCTCGATCTTCTTCCGGCAGGCCGCCGCGACCCCCGTCACCTTCAGGACGCTCGGCTCGACCTCGACGACGGCGGGGTCGCTGCGCAGCGCCGGGTCGGGCGGCCGGACCCCGGCCTCGTCGGCCGCCTGCAGGTCGGAGAAGACCTCGGGGAAGCCCCGCTCGTCGATGAGGTTGCGGAACTCGCCCAGGAAGCGGCGGCCCGAGTCGGGGACGAGGCCGTCGACGGTCGTCATGACCGCCGAGCGCCGCACCTGCGAGGCGAGCTCGGGGTACGGCGAGGAGGCCACCGCACGCCCGACCAGCCAGGCGACGAGCAGCAGGCTGAGCACGCTCACGAGCGCGCCGCCCGCAGCGTCGAGGCGGCGCGCCGAGCGCCAGGTCAGCCGGCGCCGCAGCGCGCCGCCGACGACGGTCGCCAGCACCTGCCCGACCGTGGCCGCGAGGAAGACCACCGCGAGCCCGACGGCCGAGCGGGAGAAGCCCACGAAGGGGTCGAGCTCGGCGACGCGCGGCGCGACCCGCGCGCCGAGCACGCCGCCGCCGAGGAAGCCGACGAACGACAGCACGCCGACGACGAAGCCCTGGCGGTAGCCCGACAGCGCGAACAGCGCCGCCGCGACGACCAGCACGAGGTCGAGTGCCACGACGTCGAGGCCCCCGGTCACCCGGGCAACCTAGGCGATCGTCCGGCGGCGCGGCACGCTCGTCAGCCGTCCGTGACGGGTCGCGCACCGCCGGCAACGGGGTAGGTCGCCCCGCGCAGGGCCAGGCGCACCGTCTGCTCGTCGAGGGCCCGCGAGCGCCCCGGGTCCCACGGCAGCTCCCACCCGCCGAGGGCCAGCAGCCGGTCGAGCAGCCCGGCGGTGAAGCCCCAGACCAGCAGGTCGCGCACCTCGAACGCCGGGCCGGTCCACCCGCTCGGGTGGGTCACCCGCAGCCGGGACGCCGGGTCGGCCAGCTCGGCCAGGGGCACGCGCGCCACGGCGGCGACCTCCGCCGCGTCGACGACGTCGACCGGGTGGGGGTCGCGCCAGTACCCGACGACCGGGTGCACCACGAAGCCGGACGGCGGCAGCCACAGGGCGGGCAGCACGCCGAGGACGTCGACCGTGGAGGCGTCGAGCCCGACCTCCTCCTCGGCCTCCCGCAGGGCCGCCGCGACCGGGCCGTCCCCCGCCGGGTCGCCGTCCTCCGGGTCGAGCGCGCCGCCCGGGAAGGCCGGCTGCCCGGCGTGGGAGCGCAGGGTGTGGGCGCGCTCGATGAGCAGCACGTCCGGGCCGGTCGGTCCCTCGCCGAACAGCACGAGCACCGCGGAGTGGCGTCCGCCGGTGTCGGGCGGCGTGAAGCGGCTCAGCTGGGCGCCCGTCACGTGCGGCAGCGCGTCGGCGAGGGTGCGCAGCCAGTCGGGGACCGTCACACGCGCACCCCGAGGTGCTGGGCGACGAGGCCCTCGAGCTCGGCCAGGTCGCGGAACGCCCCGCTGCGCGTGTGGACCACCCGGCCGGCGGCGTCGAGGAACAGCGTGACCGGCGGTCCCGGCGGGAAGGCGCGCAGGACCTCGCCGTCGTCGTCGACCACGCTGGGGTAGCGCATGCCGAAGTCGCGGCTGAAGGCGAGCCCGCGGCTCACGACGTCGACGTTGAGCACCCCCACGACGCCGACCCGGCCGGCCGCCCGCTCGTGGAAGGCCACGAGCTCGGGGGCCTCCTCCGCGCAGGGCGGGCACCACGACGCCCAGACGTTGACCAGCGTGGGCCGTCCGGGTGCCTGCGCACGCAGGTCGACGTCCGGACCGCCGCCGAGGCAGGGCAGGACGACGTCGGGCATCGCCGGGCCGAGGCCCGCCGGGCAGGGCTCGAGCGCGGCGGCCGTCCGCAGCGCCGAGACGTCCGGGGCGGGCGGCGCAGCAGGTGCCGGCTCCTCCCGCAGCAGCACGGCGGCCGCCAGCAGCAGCCCGATCCCCAGCAGCGCCCACCACTGCGACCGGCGCAGGCGGCCGGTCACGGGACGGGTGCGACCGCTGCCGACGGCCCCTTCACCAGGGCCCGCGCGACGTCCGGGTCGGTGGGGCCGGCGCCGTACGACGGGCACAGCGCCGCGATGCCGCACGCACCGCAGGCGGGCTTGCGGGCGTGGCAGACGCGTCGCCCGTGGAAGATCACCCGGTGGCTGAACATCGTCCACTCGGCCTTCGGCAGCAGCGCGGCGACGGCGTGCTCGACCTTGACCGGGTCCTCGAGCGCGGTCCACCCGAAGCGCCGCACGAGCCGCCCGAAGTGGGTGTCGACGGTGAGCCCCGGCACGCCGAAGGCGTTGCCGAGCACCACGTTGGCGGTCTTGCGGCCGATGCCGGGCAGCGCGACGAGCTCCTCGAGCGTCGCCGGCACCTGCCCGCCGTGCCGCTCCACGAGCGCGGCGCCCAGGCCGATCAGGCTGGTCGCCTTGTTGCGGAAGAACCCGGTCGGGCGGATCAGCGCCTCGAGCTCGTCGCGCTCGGCCGCCGCGTACGCCGCAGC
This sequence comes from uncultured Frankineae bacterium, assembly GCA_902805805.1. Next base: position 4,375 of record CADCUE010000298.1, read on the forward strand.
GGTCGGGTAGCGGGCGAACAGCGCCGGCGTGACCTCGTTGACCCGCCGGTCGGTGCACTGCGCCGACAGGACCGTCGCGACGGCGAGCTCGAGCGGCGTCGTGAAGTCGAGCTCGCAGTGGGCGTCGGGGTGCAGGACCGCGAGCTCACGGGCGGTGCGCCGGGCCCTGCGGGTGAGCGCCAGCGGGCTCGGGGGCGCAGCGGCAGGCACCCCTCCAGAGTACGTCGCGGGTGCCCTTCGTCCCTGCGGGCGAGCGCCCCTGGGCCGAACGGCGGCGGAGCGCTGCGCCGCGCGAGTGACCTGACGGGGGTGCACCTCCAGTCGCGGGCAGGCGTGCCGACCACACCGGAGCAGTCGCCCGACAGCGACCGCACCCCCATCGGCACTGGAGCCCAGTCATGAAGCAGTCCGCACCACGAGACGGCGCCACCTCCCCCGCGCCGCTGGCTGCCGGCGTCCCCGCGCAGCGGCGCAAGGGCGAGCGCCGCCCCGAGCCGGTCCTGTCCGAGGCGTACGCGCACCTGTCCGTCGACGGCCTGCGCGAGTACCGGCGCGCGCTGTCGGACGAGGAGCACCGCGTCTCGTACTGGCGGCGCATCCTGCAGGCCCGGCTCGACCTGGTCGCCAGCGGCACGACGCGCAAGGGCGTCGACCACGACCGGCTCACGCCGCTGCTGACCACGCAGCGGCTCGGCGCCGGCCGGCGCGCGCTCAACAGCGTCGTGCACGGGGACGGCGGGATCCCGCCGCTGCCCCTGCTCCAGGAGCTGTGGGAGCGCCAGGTCGAGCCGGACGACGACGCCGGGCGGGCGGCCTTCGAGGACGACCTGCGGCTCGCCGAGCAGGCGCTGTCGGCGTACCGGTCGGCGCTGCACGCGCGCATCGGCCAGGCGACCGGCGAGCTCATCGCCCGCTACCGCGACTCGCCGGAGCTGTGCCTGTCCGCGCTGCCGCTCGAGCGCGGCACCGTCGCTGCGCGGCCGCGGGACTGACCCGAGGTGCATGCCTTCCCGGCAGCAGGGGACCATGGGGACGTGTCCCTGCTGCTGGTCGCGCTGCTGCTGCCGCTCGGCCTGCTCGCGCTGATGCTCGGCATGGAGCGCGTCGAGCGCCCGCTGCGCGTCGAGTCGGTGAGCGAGCAGCTCGAGCAGTTCCTCGACCAGGCCCGGCCGGAGGAGGTCGAGACCTACGTCAGCCAGGGGTTCGCACCCGCGCTCGAGCGCTACTGGCGCCGGCGCCGGCTGACGCGGCTGCTGCCCGGCCGGGCGCGCTAGGCCGGTCCGACGGCCGCTCCCGCGCGGTGCGCGCCGGGGCACGCCGGGTGACGTGGGACACTGGGGGCCGGACGCCTCGCACACCGGGGCTCGAGCAGCAGGGGGACCCCGCCCGTGGACACGGCAGCCGACGACGTCCTGGCCCAGGCGGGCCTGTTCCAGGGCGTCGCCCCCGAGGCCCGGGAGGCGCTCGCCGCCGCCCTCCAGTACAGCGACTACACGCGCGGCGAGGCCGTCTTCACCGAGGGCGAGCAGGGCGACACGCTGTTCATCGTCCTGACCGGCAAGGTCAAGGTCGGCCGCCGGGCCGCGGACGGCCGCGAGAACATGCTGTCGGTGATGGGCCCGTCCGACATGTTCGGCGAGCTGTCGCTGTTCGACCCGGGCCCGCGCACCGCCACCGCGACGGTGCTCACCGACGCCCGGCTCGCCTCGCTCGCCCACGCGGCGCTGCGGCCGTGGATCAACGACCGGCCGGAGATCGCGGAGCAGCTCCTGCGCGTGCTCGCCCGCCGCCTGCGCCGCACCAACGACGCGCTGGCCGACCTGATCTTCACCGACGTGCCCGGCCGCGTCGCCAAGGCGCTGCTCGAGCTCGCCGAGCGCTTCGGCACGCAGGAGGGCGAGGGCGTGCGCGTCCACCACGACCTCACGCAGGAGGAGCTCGCGCAGCTCGTCGGCGCGTCCCGCGAGACCGTCAACAAGGCCCTCGCCGACTTCGCCTCGCGCGGCTGGATGCGCGTCGACTCGCGTGCCGTGACGATCCTCGACGCCGACCGCCTGGCCCGCCGCGCCCGCTAGTCATTAGCCCGGCAGGGCCGCCAGCAGCCCCTCGGTCGCCGCGACCTCGGAGCGCTGCCCGGTCGAGCGCGCCGTGCGCAGCGCCTCGGTGAGCGCCGCGCGCGCGCCCTGCTCGTCGCCGACGGCCCGCAGCGCGGACCCGAGCGCCCGGTGGGCCAGCACCTGCGCCCGCACGTCCTCCGCCGGCGTGGCGACGGCC
>CADCUE010000299.1 GCA_902805805.1 uncultured Frankineae bacterium
GGCGGACCGCCTGGCCGCGTCGACCAGGAGCGAGGCACCGCCTGCAGCCGACGCACCCGAGCCGGGCAGAGAGCGCCCGGTCGTCGTCCGGCACTGCTGGGTGAGCGGTCTGCCCGGCTCCCCCGGCCGGCATCCGGGCCTGCTGGCGGAGTGGCGCCACGACCCGGCCACCGGCCGCTGGTCCGGCCGCGTCGTCTACGCGCTCGACGACTCCGGCCGGGTCGTGCTCGTCGAGCGCTGGCTGCCGGCCGAGCACCTGACCCCGGCGTGAGCCCGCCGACCGGTCGACGACAGGATGACCGCATGCCGTTGCAGGGTGAGTACGAGCCGAGCAGCCAGCAGTGGGTCCGCGACCAGGTGGAGCTCTACGAGTCCTCCGGCGGCACCCGCGGGACGACGCTGCGCGACACCGGGCTGCCGGTGGTCATCATGACCAACCGGGGCGTGCGCAGCGGGAAGCTGCGCAAGACGCCGGTCATGCGCGTCGAGCACGACGGCCGCTACCTCGCCGTCGCCTCCCAGGGCGGGGCGCCGACCCACCCTGCCTGGTACGCCAACCTGCTGGCCGACCCGCACGTCGAGCTGCAGGACGGGCCGGTCAGGCAGGACATGACCGCGCGGGAGCTCAGCGGCGCCGAGCGCGAGCAGTGGTGGCAGCGGGCCGTCGAGGCGTTCCCGCCCTACGCCGAGTACCAGACCAGGACCGACCGGGTCATCCCGCTGCTCCTGCTGGAGCCCGCGGACGGCTAGCGGCCGGCCAGCGGCAGCGTCAGCACGTTCGGCGCCAGCGGGCTGTCGACGACGGTCACCGTGCCGGGCAGGCCGGTGCCCTTGTAGGTCGCGTCGGACGCGGCCAGCACGAGCTGCACGCGGTGGCCGGCGGCGAAGCGGTGCACCACGCCGGGCAGCGTGATCCGCGTCGGCTTCGTCACGTCCGGCACGCGGGCGGCAGCGACGAGGTCCTTGACCAGGGTGCGGCTGCCGTCGGGTGCGACGTCGTACAGCTTGCCGAAGAGCATGAGCTTGCCCAGCGGGGAGGAGGTCTGCGTCGCCGCGAGCAGCGGGGCGTCGAAGCGCACCTGCACCTCGGGGATGCCGGCGACGTCGAGCGGCGTCGCGAGCGGCGCACCCGTCCAGGCGGCGAACGTCCCGGGGGCGTCGACGGACGGGGTGGCCGCGCCGTCCACGACGACCTCACCGGTGCTGGTCGCCGGCGTCGCCCCGGTCGAGACGAAGCTCGCCGACCCCGGCGCCACGGCCGAGCCCGCCGGCACGAGCGCGTCGCCGCCGGACAGCGCCAGCTGCGTCGTGGCGCCGACCGGGTGCTTGCCGCTGCGGCCGTACGCCTGCTGCACGGCGGCGAGCGCGGCGGCGCGGTCCGACGGGTCCGCCGGCGGCGTGTAGGCCCAGTCCCGGAAGTAGCGCACGCCCGGGCCCAGGTCGGTCGGGACGTCCTTGAGCCAGTGGGCCATCCAGTCGGTGACGATGCGTCCCTGGTAGGTGTCCCGCAGGTCGGCCGAGCCGGGCTCGAGCGTCCCGGTGTCGAGCTCGCCGGGCGCCGGGTCGCTCGCGGTGTGGCCCCACGACTGCCACACCATGCGCACCGGGGTGCCCTGGCGGCGCAGCTGGTCGTAGGTCGCCACGGCCTCGTTCAGCGTGAACAGCGAGTCCCGCTGCCCCTGCGACAGCAGCACCGGGACCTTGATCCGGCTGACGTACGACCCGACGGAGACCGCGCGGGTGTGCGCCACCGTGTCGGGCGAGGGGTAGCCGAGCGTCGCCTGCTCGGCCACGGCCTGGCAGATCCACGGCGTGTAGCCGCCGCACGTGCCGGCCTCGTTGTCGGGGTTCGTCACGGGCGCGGCGACGCCGAGCCCGAAGAACAGGCCCTGCCAGGCCGACTTCCAGACGCCCGGCACCTCGCTGGTCACCGAGGTGCCCGTCCCGCCGGCGTGGTTGGGCGACAGCGAGTGGGCCAGGTCGTTCCACGTGTAGGTCGGTGCGAGGGCGTCGACCCGCGGGTCGATCCCGGCGATCGCGAACTGCGCCTGCCCGCCGTAGGAGCCTCCGACCATGCCGACGCGCGGGTCGTGCGCGTGCGCCGCGCCGTCGGCGCCGGTCGCGTCGGTGCGGACCAGCCCGGCGATGTCGTACGGCGCCCCGTCGCGGGTGGCGATGCCAGGCGCGCCGCCGAGGAAGCTGACCAGCTGCGAGCCGGCCTGCCCGTCGTACGCCGGGTCGTCGACGGTGATGTCGCAGCCGCTGCCGCCGAAGCCCAGGCCGGAGTAGGACAGCGTCACGTAGCCCTGCTCCGCGAAGCGCGCGGCGTAGGAGCCGTTGCCGTTGGGGCCGGTGCCGTCCTTGTCCCCGCCGAAGCCGTTGGTGGTCAGCACCGCGCCGGGCGCGGGCGCCGACGGGCTGACGCCGTCCGGCACGCGCAGGTCGCCGACCACCTCGCACGCGCGGCGGTCCTCGGGCGGGCCGACCTCGACGGAGAAGCGCAGCGTCGTCGTCGTGAAGCCGCGCAGCGGCTCGGCCGTCTCGGCGACCGCCGCGCCGGCGGGCACGGCCAGGCCAGCGGTGACGAGGCCGGTGACGGCGAGGGCTGCGGCGAGCGAGGCGGGACGGGGCACGGGCACAGGGCTCCTCCGGAGGGGCGGCGTGGTCCTCGCGCAACGCACGGGACGTACCGGTGTGTTCCGGCGCACATCCCCCGGAACACCCTGGCTCACGCCGGAGCGCTCGCTGCGAGCAGCGCCGTCCCGGCGTCGCTGCACCAGTACAGGACCTGCCGGCCCGCGCGGCGCCGTTCGAGCAGTCCGGCGTCGAGCAGGACGCGCAGGTGGCCCCCGACGGTGCCGAGCGGCATGCCGGTGAGGGCCGTCAGGGCGGTGGTGCTCACGGGCGACTGCGCCTGCACCAGCACCCGGGCGCGCGCCGGACCGAGCAGGCGCACCAGCGCGTCCGGGACGCGCGCCGGGTCCGCGGCCGAGCTGCCGCTCACCGGGTAGACGAGCGCGTAGGTGTGCGGCAGCCGCCACTGCACCGACCCGCCGCGGCTGTGCGCCGCGAGGAACAGCAGGTCGCTGCCCCGGATGTCGCGGGGCGGGAAGCGTCCGGCGTTCACCTGCAGCAGGCCCTCGCCCAGCCACCGGACGCCGGGCGCGAGGTCGCGCAGCACCCCCGACCAGCCCTCGCTCGACAGGCGCGCCGTCCGTGCGACGACGTCGGCCTGCAGGACCCGCTTCCGGCGCGGCCACTCCGAGCGGACGGTCGTGTCCCACACCCACCGGAGGAGCTCGGCCACGGTCGCCGCGAGCCCGCCCGCGGACAGCGCTCGCGGCAGCGGCTCGCGGACGACGGCGAGGTCGGCCCTGATCTGCTCGTCGTCCATCGCCTCGAGGTGCGCCAGCTCCTCGTCGAGGGACAGGTCCGGTGCGGGCGGGGGCACCGTCAGGAAGTCGGCGACCCAGGACGTGCCGTACGCGTGCGCCACCACCGCCGCGGCCACGGGGTCGCCCGCGAGCCGCTCGTGGAACGCCGCGAGGTGCTCGGCCCGCCAGGTCCGGTGCCACGGCAGCGGGTCGGGGCGGCGCAGGATGCTCAGGGCCGCGGTCGTCTCGACCAGCCGGGACGTCCCGAAGCGGGCCCGGGCCATGACGTCGGCGTCGACGACGAACACCCCCACCTTTCGACCGTAGCCGAAGAAGTGGGCCGCGGACCTCGGGCAGGCCGATCCTCCCGCCGTGCAGACCTACACCGACCTGTTCGCCGACCGCGCCTTCCGCGCGCTGTGGGCCGGCACGGCCCTCACCGTGGCGGCGAGCACGGCCGTGGGCCTGGCCCTCGCCTCGAGCGTCTACGCCACCACCGGGTCGGCCCTGCTGAGCGCACTGGCGCTGTTCGGCCCGTCCGTCGTGCAGGTCGTCGGCGCCACCACGCTGATGTCGGTGGCGGACACGAGCCCGCCCAGACGCACGCTCGTCCTCGTCACCTGTGTCGTGGCGGCGGTCGCCGCCTGCCAGGCGCTGCTGCCGCTCGGTCCCCTGGCCCGGGTCGCACTGACGCTCGCGACGGCGTACGTCGTCTCGATCGGCGCCGGCGCGCGCTGGGGGCTGCTGGCGCAGCTGGTGCCGGAGGCCTCGTTCCGGCTCGCGCGGTCGGCGGTCAACGTGGCCGTCGGGGCCTTCCAGGTCGTCGGCTTCGCCGCGGGCGGCCTGCTCCTGCAGGTGCTGTCGGTGCGGGCGGTGTTCGCCCTGGCGGCCGGGCTGTCCGTGCTCGCCGTCGTCGTCCTCCGGACAGGGCTGCCCGAGCTGGCGCCGCGCCGGACGACGCCGCCCGGGCTGCGCGAGACCTGGCACGGGAACCGACGGCTGCTCGGCGAGCGGCACACCCGCCCGCTGCTCGTCGCGCTCTGCCTCCCCAACGGCCTGGTCGTCGGCTGCGAGGCGCTGTTCGTGCCGTACGCCCGGGACGCCGCCGGGGTCCTGTTCGTCGCTGCTGCGCTGGGGATGCTCGTCGGCGACGTGCTGGTCGGGCGGGTGCTCACCGCTCGGCAGCGGCAGCGGTCGAGCACGTCGCTGCGCGTGCTCCTGGCGGCCGCCTTCCTGCCGTTCGTCCTGCCCCTCCCCCTCGCGGTCGCCGCACTGCTGGCCGCCCTCGGCTCGGTGGGGTACGGCGCGTCGCTCCTGCTGCAGGAGCAGCTCGTCGCCCTCGCGCCGAAGGACGTGCAGGGACAGGCCCTGGGCGTCGAGGGCTCGGCCCGCATGACCGCGCAGGGGCTGTGCGCGGTCCTCGCCGGAGCGCTGGCCGACGCCCTCGGCCCGGGCGTGGCCATCACGGTCCTCGCCGCAGCCTCCCTGGCCGTGACCGCGGCCCTCGTCCCGGCGCTGCGCCGCGCCGAGGTCGAGGTCGAGGCCCGGGCAGCACGCGTGGTCCAGCGCAACGGGGGAAGCGTCCGCCCGTGACCTTGGTGCGGCTGGTGCAGGAGTCCTCCGTCGGTGACGCCTGTCCCCTGTGCGGGGTGACCCTGGCGCAGCCCAACCGCATCACCCGGCGGCAGATCGTCCTCACGCTGCGACCGGGGGTGTTCTGCTGGCGCTGCCCCGACTGCACGGGGACCTGGGCGGTCCGCGGCGTCCGGCACAGCGCCGGGGAGGACCTCCCGCCGCGGGCCTGAGGCGCTGCCCTCGTCGGCGACGGCAGCGGGCTACCGTCCCGCGGGTGACCTGGACGTGACGCTCTCGTGATCGACGTCGACCTGCCCGACGGAGGCGCCGACCCGCTGGCCCGGGGCCTGGCCGCCTGCCTGTCCTCGGTCACCGAGGTCCCGCTCGCCGACCTCCCCGACCCCGGGGACGGGTCGGCGAGCCACCTGCTCGGCGCCTGCCGGAGCTGGCTGGCCGGCCGCGGCTCGGGGCTCGTGCCGATCCACGACCCGCGGTCGTTCCAGTGGCCCGGCTCCTGGCTCGCCGTCGTGGACGGCAGCAGCAGCCCCCTCGCCGACGGTCCGGCACGGCAGGTCGCCGTGCTCGCGTTCGGGACACCGCCCGGCGTCGTCCTCAGCCCGCAGGACCCGGGCCTGCTCGGCCGCGCCACTGCCGAGCTCGACATCAGCAGCGCCTGGGCCGTGGCCTCGCTCGACCCGGTCCTCGCGCCCCTTCCCGCCGGACCGGTCCTCCACGGTGTCGTGGAGCTGCTGGCGGTCGCACCGCAGGCCGAGGCCCCCGTCCGGCTCGTGCAGCAGGCCCGGGCCCTCGCCGGCCGCGGGCTGGAGGGTGACCGGTACGCCGCCGGCACCGGCACCTTCAGCCCGCGCGGCGCGCACCGGCCCGGGTACGAGCTCACCCTCATCGCCGCGGAGGTCGTGGAGGAGCTCACCGAGCGGGACGCCGCCCTCGACTTCGCGAGCACCCGGCGCAACGTCCTCACGCGCGGCATCGACGTCAACGCGCTGGTCGGTCGCGACTTCACGATCGGCGAGGTCCGCTGCCGGGGCCTGCGCCTGGCCGAGCCGTGCGCCCACCTCGAACGGCTCTCCGGCCCGGGTCTGCTGCGACCGCTCATCCACCGCGGCGGCGTGCGCGCCGACGTCCTGGGCGACGGCACCGTCGAGGTGGGCAGCGCCGTCGCCACCTGATCGGGGGGCGCTGCAGAAGCGCCTGCGGCGGGCGGCCCCGGTCAGTACCGTTCCGGCACATGAGCCGTCCTCCCGCGGCGTGGCGACCGCCGGCGGTCATGCCTGCCCTCGCCGAGGGCGAAGCCGTCCGGTCGTGGCCGCTGGAGGTCTGGGGAGCACCGGCGACCTGGCCGCCGGCGACCGCCCCCGGCTTCCAGGCGGCGTGGCGGCTGGGCCTGCTGCCGCTCCCACCACCGAGCACCCCGCCGTCACCCGCCCCGGGGCTGTCCTCCTGGGACCGGGTGCGGCTGGGTGCCCTGCTGGCGCTCGGCGTCTTCGGCCTGATGATCCCCGTCGCGGACGCCCTGGGCGCAGGAGCGGTGTCCGCGCTGCTCGTCGCCGCACCGTTCTGCGCCGGCGCCTGGCTGCTGCGCTCCACCACGGCACGCGACGAGCTCGATCTCGCCGCGGGCTACACCAGCGGTCGGGCGCACACCGGCCTCTGGCGGCTCGACCGGGACG
>CADCUE010000300.1:0-6293 GCA_902805805.1 uncultured Frankineae bacterium
GCAACGGCGGGTGCGGGCGTGGTGGCTGCTGCTGCCGCTCGCCGCCCTGACCTGGGTGCTCGTGCACGAGTCGGGCGTCCACGCCACCGTCGCCGGGGTCCTGCTGGGCTTCGCCGTGCCGGTCGTCCGCAGCGACGCCGCCGGCGGGCCGGACGCCGGACCGGGCCTGGCCGAGCACTTCGAGCACCGCTTCCGGCCGCTGTCGGCCGGCTTCGCCGTGCCCGTCTTCGCCTTCTTCGCAGCCGGCGTCACCGTCGGTGGCCTGTCCGGGCTGGGTGACAGCCTGGCCGACCCGGTCGCGATCGGCATCGTCGTCGGACTGCTCGTCGGCAAGCCCCTCGGCATCCTTGCCGCGACCTGGCTGCTCGCCCGCTTCACCCGAGCCGACCTGGACCCCGACATCGCGTGGATCGACGTGCTCGGGCTCTCGGTCCTCGCCGGCATCGGGTTCACCGTCAGCCTGCTCATCGGCGAGCTGGCGTTCGGCGTCGGCAGCGAGCGCGACGAGCACGTCAAGGTGGCTGTGCTCGTCGGCAGCGTGCTCGCCGCCGCCGTCGCCGGGGCCTTCCTGCGGTCCCGCAGCCGCCGGTACGCCGCGGTCGCTGCCCGCGAGCGCACGGACGCGGACGCCGACGGCGTCCCCGACGTCTACCAGCAGGACGACACGCCGGCAGCGGCACCTCCGCTCACCGACGGTCCTCGCCGACCCGGCTGACCCCACCGAGCCGAGCGGTCCCGGACCGGAGGACCGGACCGGTCGCTGGCGCGACCGGGCCGGCCTCCTCGCGTCAGGTCAGAGGGAGGGGGCGGCCGGCAGGTCGAGCTCGGTGCCGACCAGGTGGTTGAAGTAGTTGGTGAACAGGTTCAACGCGACGACGGCGGACGTCTCCGTGAGCTCGGTGTCGGTCCACCCCGCGTCGATCGCCGCCTGCCAGGTGCTGTCCTGCACGTGGCCGACGTTGCCGGCTTGCTCGCGGACCAGGGTCACCAGCGCCTGCAGCTTCGGGTCGTCGACCTGCCCGCGGCGGATCGCGACGGTCTCCGGCTCGGTGAGGCCGGCGGCCTTGCCGCCGGCGGTGTGGGCGGCCTGGCAGTACGAGCAGTCGTCGACGTTCGCGACGGCCAGGGCGACGACCTCGCGCAGCCGCTTGTCGAGCGTGCCGCTGTCCGCCAGGACGCGCTGCATGGCGACGTAGGTCTCCAGGACGGCCGGGGAGTGCGCCATCGCGCCGTGGATGTTGAGGACCTTGCCGAACTTCGCCTCGAGCGCCTTGAGCGCGTCACGGCTGCCCTCGGGAGCGGAGTCGACGGTGTGGACGGGGATGCGGGTCATGGATGCCTCTCGGAGTCGGTCGTCGGTGCTTGTCCCGTTCGTGCTCGTCAGGTGCAGCGCGGCCGCGGTCCGGCTTGTGCCCGCAGGGTCACCTGGGTGACCGTCTCCGCGAAGCACGCCCGACGTCACCGGTGCCTGGCTGACCGACTCCGGACGGCGGCCGGTCAGCAGCGGCAGCGGCAACCTGGTGCCGGGCTCGGGCGTCTGGCACCCGAGGGCACCGCGCTCTCGCCGAGGAGGACCTCCGTGCGCGACACCGCCCTCGCCGAGCTGTACGCCCGGCAGGCGCCCGGCGCCCGACGCCTGGCGTACCTCTTGACCGGCGACCCCCTGCTGGCCGAGGACATCGTGCAGGACTGCTTCGTCCGGCTCGCCAGCCGGCTCCGCCCGATCAAGGACCCCGAGCCGTACCTGCGCCGGATGGTCGTGAACGCCTCCCACAGCCACCACCGGCGGCTGCGCGTGCGCCGAGACCGGGCTCGGGACGAGGCCGCGACGCTCGGCGCCGACACCGACAGCTCGCCCGACGGCGCGGACGGCCGGGCTGAGCGCGCCCGGCTGCTCGAGGCGCTGGACGGGCTGCCGCCGCGACAGCGCTCGGCCGTGGTGCTCCGGCACTGGCTCGACCTGTCCGAGCAGCAGTGCGCCGACGAGCTGGGCTGCTCCGTCGGCACCGTCAAGTCCCTCGCCTCCCGCGGCCGTGCCGCCCTGCGCCTGTCCCTGGAGAACGCATGAACGACGACGAGCTGCGCTCGGCTCTCGCGGATCTGCTGCACGAGCTGCCCGCCGACCGGGCCCTGCCCGCGGCGACGGCCGCCCGTGTCACCCGACGACGCCGGCTCAAGCTCGGGGCGGGCGCCCTGGGCGGTGCCGGCGCGGTGCTGACGGCCGTCGCCCTGGTCCTGGGCTCCACGGCGCCGAGCGAGGACCTGCTCCTGACGCCTGCCGACCGCCCGACGGCCACCCCCGGCCAGAGCGCAGCACCCAGCCCGAGCACCGGGGCTGCACCCACCCCGACCGCCGCCCCGAGCCCGGCACCGACGGGTCCCGCGCCAGGGCTGCCGAGCCCGTCACCGGCGACCACCGTCCGCGTCGTCCTGCGACCGGACGGCCTCGGCCTCTCCGACGGCGGGTCCTCGACCTCGGTCCTGTCCTTCGGGACCGACGCCGCGACCGTCCGGGCCGCGGTGGACCGGGCGCTCGGAGGAGGCGGCGAGAGGCCCACGCCCGACTGCGGGGCGGGTTCGAGCACGGTGCAGCACGAGACCCTGTTCCTGCAGCTGCAGAACGGGGAGTTCGTCGGCTGGAGCACCGGCACACCCGGCCTCACGACCGGCGACGGCATCGAGGTCGGGTCCACCCTGGCCGAGCTGCGCGCTGCGATCCCCGGGGTGACGGTGACAGAGGCGACCCTCGGCCCCGAGTGGTCGAGCGGCGAGGGCGGTCTGGCCGGCTTCCTCGACGGCACGGACGCGGGCAGCGTCGTGAACAGCATGGCGGCCGGTGTCCGCTGCCTCGCACGCTGAGCCCAGCGGCGGCCGACCGTCCGGCGGCCCCCCGTCCCCCGCCCGGGACTTGCGTCAATAGTCACTTTGGACTAGTCATGTGATCGCTGACACACGGGGCGTCGATCGACACCTCTGCGTCGGCTCCGGTCGTCGTGCGGGGGACCCCCCACGACCTGAGAGCTTGGAGATCGCATGCGCGTGCGCCCCGCCTCTGGACAGCACGGCCACGCGGCCGGTCCGCGTCGGCTCCTCCGCTCGACGGCGGTCGCCGTCGCGGGTGCCGTGGCCCTGCTCGGAGCGGCCGCGCCGGCTGCGGCGCACGAGGCCGACGAGCTCAAGGTGGGCGATCCCCTCGCCGTGCTGGCGACCGCGGGCGCCGGCGTCAACATGACCCCGGTGGCGAACGTGCCGCACCGTGGCGTGACCACACCGCAGGCCGCGCAGAGCGGCTCGGACATCGAGTTCTTCCGGGCCCGCGGCAAGGACTACGCGCTCGCCGGCACGCTGCGCAACGGGCTCCAGATCAACGACGTCAGTGACCCGACCGCGCCCGCCAAAGCAGCGGTCTACGACTGCCCCATCACGCAGGGCGACATCCAGGTGTTCTCCCAGAAGAACCGGATCCTGGCCACCTACACCGCCGACTCCCGGATCGGCGCCGGGGCCCTCGGTGCGCAGTGCGTGCGTGAGGCCAACGCCCTCGGGTTCGAGCTCGACGGCAGCGAGCTGGGCACCTTCCTGGTCGACCTCACCCGGCCGACCACGCCGCGCACGGTGGGCTTCGCCGAGGTCGCGCAGGGCTCGCACAACATGACGGTGCACCCCAGCGGCCGCTACCTCTACAACTCGAACTCCGACCTCGCCACCAACACGAAGCCCGAGATCGCGATCTTCGACATCGCCGACCCGGCGCAGCCGCGGCTCGTGCAGCGCTACCCGTTGCCGCTCGTGCCGACGTCGCTGGGCTCGAACCCGCACGACATCTTCTTCAGCCCGTCCGGTGACCGGGCCTACGTCGCTGCCCTCTCGCAGACCGTCATCCTCGACACGACCGACCCGGCCTCGCCCCAGCGCCTGCCCGGGCTCCCGGCAGCCCCCGGCGCGCCGTCCGCAGGCCAGATCATCGACCCCGCGATCAACGTCGTGCACCAGTCCGACACGGTCACCCTGACCCGCGAGGACGGCTCGAAGCGCACCCTGCTGGTCATCACCGACGAGCGCGCCGGTGCGGCGGCCTCGGCGGAGTGCCCGGGCGGCGGACTGCACGTGTACGACGTGACGGGCGCGCTCGAGCGGACGCCCCGCAAGCTCGGCACCTGGTTCATCGGCGCGGTCGGACCGGTCGAGGCCGGGGACGTCTGCACCTCGCACGTGCTGCGGATGCACGGCCAGCAGGCTCTGCTCACCATCGCCTGGTACAGCCAGGGCGTGCGCGTCCTCGACATCGCCGGGCTCGCCGACTACGAGCCGCCGGCCGGCCAGGGCGACGCCGTGCTGGCGTACGGGGACGGCGTCGGGATGACCGAGATCGGCAGCTACGCGTTCCCGGACGCCGACACCTGGTCGTTCAAGACCAACGCGATCGCCGCGGACGGGTCCTTCTACGGCTACGGCAACGACCTCAACCGCGGCATGGACGTCTACCGCTTCACGCCCAGCGAGGCCCGGCCGACGACGCCGCTCGAGCCGGTCGACCTGCTGGCCGGCGTCACGGGCGCGACCAGCAGCACCACGACGACGACGTCCACCATCGACACGCAGGCGCTCGGGGGCAGCGTGGCGGTGCTCCCGCTCGGCCTGCTCACGATGCTCGGTCTCGCGTCCCGCACGCGCCGGCGCGCCCAGTAGTCCGCCCACCAGCAGTGTCCGGGGCCGCTGCGCCCCACAGCGACCCGGCGCCGTCGGGTCCCGACCCGGAGGTGCTCATGCCGTTCCGTTCCCGTCCCGCCCACCGCGCACGGCCGATCGCCCTGCTCACGGTCACCGGGGTGCTCGTCAGCGCGGGCGCCGCTCTGGCGATCACTGCGACGACCGTGGAGAGCACCGCCGGATCGACGTCGACCAAGGCCCTGACCCTCGGGACCTTCGACGAGCAGCGGGGGCTGGTGCAGGCGCAGATCGAGCAGAGCCCGAACGGCAGCGGACCGGGCTACTACGCGTCGGACAACGTGACGTTCCACAAGAACATCCGCGAGGCGGCGGACGGCGTCGGTGGTCGCATCGTCGGCGACAAGCTCTACGTCACGACCACCAAGGACCTGCAGATCTACGACATCTCGAACCCCACGAACCCCGTGCGGCAGGGACTCACGACGGTCGACGTGGAGTTCGAGAACGAGCAGGTCCCGACCGACGGCAAGATCCTCGGCATCAGCGGTCAGACGAGCAGCGTGACGACGCAGGCGCTGCCCTGCACAGCGGACTTCGAGGCGAGCCGCGGCTGCCTGCTGCTGTTCGACGTCCGGGACGCCACGGCGCCCAAGCTGGTGCAGAGCATCAAGAGCGCCGGTGACCACACCTCCACGTGCGTCACGGTCGCGGGCCAGACGTGTGCCTGGATGTACGGCTCGTCGGGGAGCGTGAGCGACATCCGCCGGGCGCTCGACCCCGCGACGCCGCCGATCACCGAGAGCGCCAAGAACTGGCTGACCGGGCTGCACCCGCAGCTGCGCGCACAGGGGTGGACCGGGGCCCTGCCCACCCGGACCCACCACCAGACCGAGGTGCGCCCCGGCGTGCTCCTCACGGCGTCGGTGCCGCAGATGCTCATCACCGTGAACGCGTCCGAGGGCGGGTCACCCGAGGCGCCGAAGCTGCTGTCGTACGCCAGTCACCTCGCCGCCCCGGACAACACCACGCGCTTCGTGCACAGCGTCGAGTTCCCGCAGGCCGGCGCGGCCAGCGTGATGCTCAGCGGTGGCGAGACCAACGCCGAGCCGACCTGCGGCCCGGACAACGGCGCGTTCTCGACCTTCACCGTCAAGGCCGGCAAGGACACCTCCCCGACCTTCACCTACGCCTCGACGTACAAGCTGCGTGAGGGGAACTACGCCGACGGCAACACGCCGGCCGGCGGCTACAAGCTCGGCTGCTCGGTGCACTGGTTCGAGCAGCACCCGAGCTTCCAGGACGGCGGCCTGGTCGCGCTGTCGGCGTACGAGAGCGGCACGAAGTTCCTCGACGTCGCCAAGGACGGGACGATCACGGAGAAGGGCTTCTTCCTCCCGGTCGACAGCAGCGCCTCGGCGCCGCACTGGGCGCCCGACGGCAAGACCGTCTACGTCATCGACTACCTGCGGGGCATCGACGTGCTGACCTTCGACGGCGCCGTCGCCAAGGGCGGGCCGGCGAAGCTCCAGAAGTAGGAGGCTGCGTGCCGACGGCGGCCCCGAGGACGCCGTCGGTGCGGGCTTCTGTCGGGCTGGATGAAGATCTTCGGAGCTTCCCCAGCA
>CADCUE010000300.1:6303-6638 GCA_902805805.1 uncultured Frankineae bacterium
TGTTGTCCAGCCCCCGCAGCGACCAGGTCCAGCACCTCGTGCTCGCGCTCGGTCAGCTGCGGGAACGTGCTCGGGCTGGTCGTCCGGCCGAGGCGAAGTGCTGGAGGACCCGGTGCCGCCCTCGTCTGCTCCGTGGCCGTGGTGCAGCTCGGTCACGGCATGACCGTCGTCGGCAACCTGTCCGCTGTGGCCCTCGGAGGGAGCGCCCCGGCCTCGTCCAGGCCGGGCAGAACCTCGCCTTCCTCGGAGCGATGGTGTCTGCCCTCGGCGCGCTGCCCCTCGGTCTCATCGCCCGCCGGAAGCGGGCCATGCCGCGCGGTCCAGCGGTGCTCTTC
>CADCUE010000301.1 GCA_902805805.1 uncultured Frankineae bacterium
GACGGGCCGGCTGCGGACGGGGGCGCAGAAGGGGACTCGGGGCGCGGCGGGGCCGGCGGGCAAAGGCGCGCCACCGCACGCGCCCCCGCGAGGCGGCCGTGGCGGCGCACTCCCGTCCGCCGCGGCCCGCAGCGGCGGGTCAGCGGGGGATGTCGGTGCGGTCGGCGTCCACCAGCCGGCCGTCGGCCCAGCTGAGCGCCCAGACGCTGCCCTTGGGCGCGGAGACGTCGGGCACGGACAGGCCCGCGTCGTCGGTGAGCTCGCGGACCGCGGGGCCGATGACGCCGCCCTGGCTGCAGACGACCACGGTCCGACCGGCCGCTCCGAGCTCGCGCAGCCGACGGGGCAGCGCCTCTCCCGCGTCCTCGGCGAGATCGGGGTCGAGCTCGACGGGCAGCCCGAGCCGCTCCGCCGTCGCGGTGACCGTCTGCCGGCAGCGCAGCGCCGGCGCCGACAGCACGGCCTCGGGTGCCCACAGCGGCAGCAGCCCGGTCTGCGCCGCCGCCTGCGCCCAGCCGCGCTCGTCGAGCGGCCGCTCGTCGTCCGGGCCCGTCCAGTCCTCGCGACGACCGGCACGGGCGTGCCGCACCAGCAGCACGGTCGACGTGTCGACCGGGCACTGCGCGAAGCGCTCGAGGATGCCGTCGTCGCCGCCTGCGGTGACGGTCCGCACGGCGCGCGGCACGGTCAGCCAGCGCAGCTCGTCGACCTCCTCGCCCGGCACGAAGTGCCCGTCGAGCGCCTGCAGGGCCCACCAGCGGACGGTCTTGGGGACGTCCCGCCCGCGGTCGAGCACCCGGTAGCGCGTCGCGCCGAGACCCCGGCCCAGCACGCAGCGGAAGCCGGTCTCCTCGTGCACCTCGCGGACGGCGGCGACCGCCTCCAGCTCCTCGTGGTCGAGCTTGCCCTTGGGCAGCGACCAGTCGTCGTAGCGCGGCCGGTGCACGACGGCGACCTCCACCCGTCCGTCGACGTCGCGCCACAGCACACCGCCGGCAGCCCTGACCTGCCGCTTGGACATCCGCAGCAGCCGCTCAGCCGGCGGTGCGCTCGCTGCTGCGGCGCATCAGGTCGTGCTGCATGTCGCGGCTCGGCTCCTCGGGCCCGGGTCGCTGCTCCCAGCAGCCGTCGGACTGCAGCGCCCAGTGACGCGTGTCGGCGTGCATGGCGCGGTCGAGCAGGGCGTCGACCTGGCGCTGCACGACCGGGTCCTTGAGCCGGACGAGCGTCTCCACCCTGCGGTCGAGGTTGCGGTGCATGAGGTCGGCGCTGCCGAGCCAGTGCTCGACGCCGTCCCCCTCCGGGTCGCCGAAGACCATGACGCGCGAGTGCTCGAGGAAGCGCCCGACGATGCTGCGGACCGAGATGGTGTCGGACAGCCCCGGCACCCCCGGTCGCAGCGCGCAGATGCCGCGCACGACGAGCTCGACCGGCACGCCGGCCCGGCTCGCGCCGTACAGCGCGTCGATCACGGCCTCGTCGACGATGCTGTTGGCCTTGAGCCGGACCCGGGACGGGCGGCCCTGCTCGGCCAGCCCGGCCTGCCGGGCGATGCGCTCGATCAGGCCGGCGCGCACCCCGTGCGGGGCCACCATCAGCGTGCGGTAGCGCGTCTGCCGGCTGTAGCCGGTGAGGGTGTTGAACAGGTCGGTGAGGTCCGCGCCGACCTCGGGGTCGGCCGTCAGCAGGCCGAGGTCCTCGTAGATCCGGGCCGTCTTGGGGTTGTAGTTGCCCGTGCCGATGTGCGCGTAGCGCCGCAGCGAGCCCTTCTCCTGACGTACGACGAGCGAGGTCTTGCAGTGGGTCTTGAGCCCGACGAGGCCGTAGACGACGTGGCAGCCCGCCTTCTCCAGCTCGCGCGCCCAGCGGATGTTGGCCTGCTCGTCGAAGCGGGCGGTGATCTCCACCAGCACCACGACCTGCTTGCCGGCCTGCGCGGCGTCGACGAGCGCGTCGACGATCGGCGAGTCGCCGGAGGTGCGGTAGAGCGTCTGCTTGATGGCGAGCACGTGCGGGTCGGCCGCGGCCTGCTCGATGAAGCGCTGGACGCTCGTGGCGAACGACTCGTACGGGTGGTGGACCAGCACGTCGCCCTCGCGCAGCGCGGCGAAGACGTCGGTCGCCGTCTCGCCCTCGGCGAGCCGCGGATGCGTGGCCGGGACGAACGGGTCCTCCTTGAGGTCCGGCCGGTCCTCGGCGTAGATCTGCCACAGCGAGGCCAGGTCGAGCAGACCCGGCACCTGCACGACGTCCTCGGGGTTGATCTCGAGCTCGCGCACCAGCAGGTCCAGGACGTGGTCGTCCATGTCGTCACCGACCTCGAGGCGCACCGCCGGGCCGAAGCGGCGGCGGGCGAGCTCGCGCTCGAGGGCCTGCAGCAGGTCCTCGTCGCGGTCCTCCTCGACCTCGACGTCGGCGTTGCGCGTGACGCGGAAGACGTGGTGCGCCATCACCTCGAGCCCGGGGAACAGCTGCGGCAGGTGGATGCCGATGAGCTCCTCGAGCGGCAGCCAGCCCGTCACGCCCTTGCCCGGCACGCGGACGAAGCGCTTGACGTTGTTGGGCACCTTCACGCGGGCGAAGTGCTCGGCACCGGTCACCGGGTCGCGCACCAGCACGGCGAGGTTCAGCGACAGGCCGCTGATGTACGGGAAGGGGTGCGCCGGGTCGACGGCGAGCGGCGTCAGGACGGGGAAGACCTGCGCGCGGAAGTAGTCGTGCAGCGGCCCCTGCTGCTCGGGCGGCAGGTCGTTCCACAGCACCAGCCGGATGCCGCTCTCGTCCAGCGCCGGGCGCACCTCCTGCAGGAACAGCCGGGCGTGCTCGGAGGCCAGCTCCTGGGCGCGCTCCGCGATGCGCTCGAGCTGCTCCCGCACGCCCAGACCGTCCGCGCTGCGCACGCCCAGTCCCATGCTCTGCCGCCGCTTGAGACCGGCCACCCGCACCATGTAGAACTCGTCGAGGTTGCTCGCGAAGATGGCGAGGAACTTCGCCCGCTCGAGCAGCGGCGCCGACCGGTCGGCGGCGAGCGCCAGGACGCGGCCGTTGAAGTCCAGCCAGCTGACCTCGCGGTTGAGGAAGCGGTCCTCCGGCAGCTCGTCGACGGGCACGTCCGCGGCCGCGGCGAGGCGGTCCGGCGCCGTCGGGTCGACGGTCCCGGGCGACGTCACGGCTGCCTGCAGCTCGATGCTCACCCGCCCATCGTGCACCGTCGAGAGGCCGACCGGTCAGCGCAGGCGTGCGACGACCGCTGCGGTCCGCGGCCCCAGCCCGAGCGCCGAGGCCTCGCGCAGGTCCTCGGGGGTGTCCACGTCGCGGCGCAGGGCGGGCGAGCCGGCCAGCTCCACCGCTCCCGACCGCAGGTGGCGCAGGCGCGAGCCCTCGCCGTACGCCGGCCGGAGCTGCGCCCCCGGCGCGGCCGCCAGCAGCGTCGTTCCCCGGCCGTCGGCGTCGGCGACGAAGGCCCGCCCGGCCGGCGGGACCGCGGCCAGGGCTGCGGCGAGGTCGTCGGGCCGCAGGCAGGGCAGATCGGACGATGCGGTGGCGACCCCGCAGTCCCCGAGGCGCCGGCGCAGCAGCGCGGCGCCGTGCTCGAGCGCCGGGTTGAGTCCGGCGTCCGGCTGGTCGGGGTCGACGACGGCGCCGAGGCCGAGCAGCAGGGCGGCCGCCCGCTCGTCGTCCGTCACCACGAGCACCCGGACCACGGCCGGGCAGGCCAGCGCGGCGGCGACGACGTCCGCGGCGAAGGCCAGCGCCAGCTCCGAGCGCGCCGCGCTGCCGTACGCCCCCAACCGGGTCTTGGCCAGCGCGAGCCGCTTGACGGGCACGACGACCCCCCACGCGGGTACGTCGTTCGCAGGCACGACGTGGGAGTCTCGCAGTCGTGCCGCCGGACCGCCGGGGGAGGCGGACCGGATCATCGTCGGACGACAGGGAGGGGCGGCATGCGGCAGGGGCGGCTCGGCTTCTGGTACCTGCTCGGCATCGCCCTGCTCAAGCCGCCCACGGTCGCCCTGACCCGGCGGGTGACGCACGGGACCGAGCTGGTGCCGCCGGGGGGCGTCATCCTGGCCGCGAACCACATCTCGCTCGCCGACCCGGTGGCGCTGTGCGACTTCGTGCTCTACGACCTGCACCGCGCCCCGCGCTTCCTCGCCAAGCGGGAGCTGTTCGAGGGCAGCGGTCTGGTCGGCCGGGTCATGCGCGGAGCCGACCAGATCCCGGTCGACCGGCACACGCCGGACGCGTCGGGAGCGCTGCAGCCTGCCGTCGCGGCCCTGCGCCGGGGCGAGACGGTCGTGATCTACCCCGAGGGCACCGTGACCCTGGACCCGGGCAAGTGGCCCATGCAGGCGCGTACGGGCGTCGCCCGCCTGGCGCTGCTGTCGGGCGCCCCGGTCGTGCCCGTCGCCCAGTGGGGCGCGCAGGACATCCTGGACACCGGACGCAGCCGCCGGGTCAACCTGCGGCCGCGCCGGCGGGTGCTGTTCCGCGTCGGACCGCCCGTCGACCTCTCGCGCTGGGCGGGGCGCGAGCTCACCGCAGAGGTCCTGCGGGGGGCCACGGACGCCGTCCTGGACGCCATCACGGCGGAGCTGGAGGTCCTGCGCGGCGAGCGGGCGCCCGCCGTGCGCCACGACCCCCGCCGCACCGAGCAGAGGAGGTCGGCGTGACGCGCGCTGCGGTGCTGGGCTCGGGCTCGTGGGGCACGACGTTCGCCAAGGTGCTGGCGGACGCGGGCACCGACGTCGTCCTGTGGGCCCGCCGGCCGGAGCTCGCGGCGGCGGTGCGGGAGCGGCACGAGAACCCCGACTACCTGCCCGGGGTGCGCCTGCCGGACCGGCTGACGGCGACCGCCGACGCCGCGGAGGCCGTCGACGGGGCGGGCGTCGTCGTGCTGGCGGTCCCGTCGCAGAGCCTGCGCGCCAACCTCGCGGACGTGGCGCCGTTCCTGCCGCCGACTGCCGTGCTCGTCAGCCTCATGAAGGGCGTGGAGCTCGGCACGACCAAGCGCATGAGCGAGGTCATCGCCGAGGTCGCCGACGTGCCGGCGGCGCGGGTCGCCGTGGTCTCCGGGCCCAACCTGGCCAAGGAGATCGCCGCCGGGCAGCCGGCTGCCACGGTCGTCGCCTGCTCCGACCCGGAGGTGGCGGTGCTGCTGCAGGCGGCCTGCACGACGTCCTACTTCCGGCCCTACACCAACGCCGACGTCGTCGGCTGCGAGCTCGGCGGGGCGGTCAAGAACGTCATCGCCCTCGCGACGGGGATGGCCGAGGGGATGGGCTTCGGCGACAACACCAAGGCCTCGCTCATCACCCGCGGTCTGGCCGAGACCGGTCGGCTCGGCGCAGCCCTGGGCGCCGACCCCATGACCTTCGCCGGGCTCGCGGGGCTGGGCGACCTGGTCGCCACCTGCTCCTCACCGCTGTCGCGCAACCGCACCTTCGGCGAGAAGCTCGGTCGCGGCGCCACGCTCGAGCAGCTGCTGGCGCAGAAGTCGCAGACCGCCGAGGGCGTCAAGTCGTGCCGGTCCATCCTCGACCTGGCCCGCAAGCACGACGTCTCCATGCCGATCACCGAGCAGGTCGTGGCGGTCGTCCACGAGGGCAGCACGCCGGCCGAGATGCTGCGCTCGTTCATGACCCGCGAGGCGAGGAGCGAGTAGACCGGCCGCGCCGCGAGGTGTGCGGCGGGACCTGCTGGGCCAGGCTGGCCCCATGGAGACCTTCGACGTCGTCGTCCTCGGAGCCGGGTCGGCCGGGGAGAGCATCGCCAGCGTGCTGGCCGGCCGCGGTCGCTCCGTCGCCCTCGTGGAGCAGCTGCGGGTCGGCGGCGAGTGCCCGTACGTCGCGTGCATGCCGAGCAAGTCGATGCTGCGCAGCGCCCAGGCCCGGGACGAGGCCCGCCGGCTCGGTCAGCTCGCGGGTGCGTCCAGCGCCCCGCCGCTCGACAGCGACGACGACGCCTTCCGCGCTGCGGTCGCGCGTCGCGACGAGGTGGCCGAGCACCGCCAGGACGACGGCGCCGTCGACGAGCTGACGTCGGCGGGCGTCGTGCTGGTGCGCGGCCGCGGGCGCATCACCGGCCCGGGCGTCGTGACGGTCGACGGCCGGGAGCTCGGGTGGTCCGACCTGGTGCTGGCGACCGGCTCGTCGCCGGTGGTCCCGCCGGTCGAGGGCCTGGACCGGGTGCCGACCTGGACCAGCGACTCGGCGCTGTCCGCGCAGGAGCGGCCCGGCTCGCTGCTCGTGCTCGGCGGGGGCGCGGTGGGCTGCGAGCTCAGCCAGGTGCATGCCCGCTTCGGCACCCGGGTGGTCCTCGTCGAGGCCGGCGACCAGCTGCTCGGCCGCGAGGAGACGAGCATCGCCGAGCGGCTCGCCGACGTGCTGCGCGCGGACGGCGTCGACGTCCGGCTCGGGGTGGAGCTGGAGCGGGCCGAGCCGCACGGCGGCGGCGCCCGGCTGCACCTGTCCGACGGCTCCCGCGTCGACGTGGAGCGGGTCCTCGCGGCCACCGGCCGCCGGCCCACGACCGACGACCTGGGACTGGAGGTGCTGGGGGTCGAGCCGGGCGGGTCGGGCGAGGTCGTCGTGGACGACCGCTGCCGCGTCGTCGGACAGGAGCGCGTGTGGGCCGCTGGTGACATCACCGCGAAGGGGCCCTACACGCACACCGCGAACTACCAGGCGCGGATCGTCGCGGCCAACCTGCTGGGGGAGCGGCGCACCGCCGACTACCGGGCTCTGCCGCGCACCGTCTACACCGACCCGGCCGTCGCGAGCGTGGGCATGGACGCCGAAACCGCCGCCGAGCAGGGCCTGACCGCCACCACCGCCGTCATGGACGTCGGCGAGACGGCGCGCGCGGCGACCGAGGGCGCAGGCGGGGGGCGGCTCGTGCTGACCGCCGTCGACGGGGTGCTCGTCGGCGCCGCGGCGATCGGGCCGCGGGCCGACGAGTGGCTGGGCGAGGCGACCCTGGCCATCCGCGCCCGGGTGCCGCTGGAGGTGCTGGCCGACGTCGTGCACGCCTTCCCGACCTTCGGCGAGGCGTACGAACCGCCGGTGCGCGAGCTGGCCGGTCTGAGCGTCTGACGCCAGTAGGGTGCGCGCGTGATGTCACCGTCCGGCGCCGGTCGCTGCGCTCGCACCGTCGCGGGGACCTCGTGAGCCGCCGCACCCGCCTGGCCGTCGTGTTCGGCGGCCGCAGCACCGAGCACGCCGTCTCCTGCGTCAGCGCGGGCAGCATCCTGGCCGCCGTCGACCGCGAGCGCTACGACGTCGTGGCGGTCGGGATCACCCCGGACGGCCGGTGGGTGCTGGCGCCGGACGACCCGGCGCTGCTCGCCCTGGCGGGTCGGGAGCTGCCGTCGGTCAAGGACGGCCGCGCGCTCGCGCTGCCCGGTGACCCGACCGCCGGCGGGCTGGTCCCCCTCGAGGACGGTCCGGAGGTGCTCGGCCGCGTCGACGTCGTGTTCCCCGTGCTGCACGGGCCGTACGGCGAGGACGGCACCCTGCAGGGCCTGCTCGAGCTCGCCGGCGTGCCGTACGTCGGCAGCGGGGTGCTGGCCAGCGCCGCCGCGATGGACAAGACGGTGGCGCGGGTGCTGCTGGCCGCGGCCGGTCTGCCGGTCACCCCGGCGGTCGCCGTCCGGGCCGCCAGGTGGGCCGCCGAGCCGGACGCCGTGCGCGACGACGTCCGGGCGCTCGGGCTGCCGGTGTTCGTCAAGCCCGCGCGCGGCGGCTCCAGCATCGGCATCAGCAGGGTCGAGGACCTCGCCGACCTCGGCCGCGCGCTGGAGGACGCCCTGCGCTGCGACCCCAAGGTGCTGGTGGAGGCCGCCGTGGTCGGCCGCGAGGTCGAGTGCGGGATCCTCGAGGACGAGCACGGACGTCCGCAGGCCAGCGCACCGGCCGAGATCCGGCTCGTCGGCGACTACGCCTTCTACGACTTCGAGGCCAAGTACCTCGACGCGGCCACCCAGCTCGACGTGCCGGCCGACCTGCCGGACGAGCTGACCGCGCGGCTGCAGGGACTGGCCCGCCGCGCGTACCACGCGCTGGACTGCGAGGGCCTGGCCCGCGTCGACTTCTTCGTCGGCGCGGACGGGGCGCTGACGGTCAACGAGGTCAACACGATGCCGGGGTTCACCCCCACGTCGATGTTCCCGCGCATGTGGGCCGCCTCCGGCGTCGACTACCCCGCGCTGGTCGACCGGCTGGTGCAGGCCGCGCTGCGCCGCGGCACCGGCCTGCGCTGAGCTCGACCGCTCAGCCCGGTGCGCCGGCCCCCAAGGGATCGGCCAGCGGGTTGACCAGCTCGGCGGGGTTGGGATAGGCGTCCGGGATCTCCACGGCCACCCCGACGGGCCGCTGCTCGGTCGTCCAGCGGTATCCGGCGCCGATGTCGCGCACCGACCACAGGACGCCGTTGACCGAGGCCGGCTCCTCGGGCCGGTCGGGCGGCGGCACGCCGCACTGCAGGACGATCGCGGGATCGCCCCACGCCGCGGTGCGCCCGGTGTCGTCCTCGACCGGACGGCGCTGCACGCCCGGGTCGAGCTCGTCGGGCAGGGCGTCGAGCAGCGCGCGACAGCTCCGGGCGGCCTCCGGGGACAGCGCGGCCGTCGGCGCCGGCACCGCCACGGGACCGGTCGCCGGAGGAGCCGGCTCGTCGGAGGTGCAGCCGGCCAGCAGGATCCCCGCGAGGGCGGTCGCGGCCAGCAGCGGGGCGGGCGGCCGCCGGCGGGTCAGAGGTGGACGACCGGGCAGGTCAGCGTCCGGGTGATCCCGTCGACGCCCTGGATGCGGGCCACGACGAGCTTGCCGAGCTCGTCGACCGACGAGGCCTCCGCACGGACGATGACGTCGTACGGGCCCGTGACGTCCTCGGCCTGGGCGACGCCGTCGAGCTCGGCGATGGCCGCGGCGACGGCCGCCGCCTTGCCGACCTCGGTCTGGATGAGGATGTAGGCCTGGACCGCCACGGAGAGGTGCCCTTCTGGTTGGCTGACGAGCGTGCCGGACGCTACAGCAAGGGACGTCGGCGAGTTCGGCTTGATCGCTGCCGTGGTGGAGCGGCTGGGGACCTCCCCGTCCGTGGTCGTCGGCCCGGGCGACGACGCCGCTGTCGTGCTGGCCCCGGACGGCCGGGTCGTCGCCACGACCGACGTCCTCGTCGAGGGCGTGCACTTCCGGCTCGACTGGTCCTCGCCCTACGACGTCGGACGCAAGGCCGCGGCCGCCAGCCTCGCCGACGTCGCGGCCATGGGCGGTACGGCGACGTCGCTGCTCGTCGGGCTGGCCGCGCCGCCCGACGTCCCGGTGCCGTGGGCGAGCGAGCTGGCCGACGGCCTGCGCGACGAGGCCGACGTCGTGGGCGCGGTCGTGGTGGGCGGCGACACCGTCTCCAGCGACCGCATCGTCGTCAGCGTCACGGCGCTCGGCGACCTCGGCGGGCGGGCGCCGGTCCTGCGCTCCGGGGCGCAGCCGGGCGACCGGGTCGTGCTCGCCGGCCGCCTGGGCTGGTCCGCCGCGGGCCTGGCCCTCCTGCGCCACCTCGACGACCACCCGGGCGGCGTCCCGATCGACGCGCTCGTGCAGGCGCACCTGCAGCCGAGCCCGCCGTACGCGCTCGGCCCCGAGCTGGCGCGGCTCGGCGCCACCGCGATGTGCGACGTCAGCGACGGGCTCGTCGCCGACCTCGGGCACCTGGCCCGGGCGAGCGGCGTGCACATCGACGTGGAGAGCCGCCGCTTCGCCCGCGAGCCGCTGCTCGGCCGGGCGGCCCGGGTGGTCGGGGCCCATCCGCTCGACTTCGTGCTGACCGGCGGGGAGGACCACGCGCTGGTGGCCACCGTGCCGTCGGGCGTCGCGCTGCCCGACGGGGTGACCCGCATCGGGCTGGTGCGACCGGGCGCGGGCGTGCGGGTCATCGGCTGGAAGCCGTCCTCGACGGGCTGGGACCACTTCCGCGCCGCCGAGCGCAGCTGACGGTCAGCGGCCCCAGTCGTCCTCGGCCTCGTCGCGCGCGTCGTTCTCCGCGGTCCGGGCGCGGGCCTGCTCCAGCGCCGTCGACGCCTGGTCCGCCGTGGCGTACGGACCGAGGCGGTCCTGGTTGCGGCAGCCGGAGTCCTCGTCCGGCGCTCCTTCGACCGCGTTGTGCGTCAGGCACCACCAGAAGCTCACGGGGACCACTCCTGTCGTCGGGCTCGGGGTCGGACCGTACCGGGTGCGGACGCGCGACGGCCCCGGTCCGCCTGGACCGGGGCCGTCGAGGACGTTCGAGTCCTAGATCGGGCGCACCGCGTCCGCCTGCGGGCCCTTCTGGCCCTGGGTGATCTCGAACTCCACGCGCTGGCCCTCGTCGAGGGAGCGGTAGCCGTCGGACTGGATCGCGGAGTAGTGGACGAAGACGTCAGCACCACCGCCGTCGACGGCGATGAAGCCGAAGCCCTTCTCGGCGTTGAACCACTTGACTGCACCCTGAGCCATGTTGCCTGTCTCTCTCTTGCTGGTACGGCTCCGCACACCGCGGGACCGAGTCGTGCCGCCCCGGCCGGAGTCGGCGGGGAAGCGGAGGTCCACGCGGGGATGACCGTGCAGGACTGGCGACCATCGCGAGCGTACACATCACGGCCAGAACGCAACAGACCTCACCCGGGGGGTCTCCGGGAGAGGTCTGCGAGGTGCGGGGTGCGCGTCGCGGCTAGGCCCGGACGACCTTCCCGGCCTTGAGGCAGGACGTGCAGACGCCGAGCTTCTTCGGCGTCTTGCCGGAGGGTCCGGTCAGCGCGTGCACCGTCTGGATGTTGGGGTTCCAGCGGCGGCGGGTGCGCCGGTGCGAGTGGCTGACGGACATGCCGAAGCCGGGGCCCTTGCCACACACGTCGCAGGTCGCAGCCACGGTTTCGCTCCAGGGGGTGTCGATCGAAGAGGTCGAGGTGCGCAGGCACCGCCCGGTCTGACGCCGGGCGAAGTGCCACAGTAGCAGGACCGATAGCCTGCGCTCCCGGCTCGGAGCCTGCCCCGGCGGCTGCCCGGTGACCCGGCTGCGCAGGCCGGCACCGGCCTCCGCGACGCCTGTCTCGGACCGGTCGTCCCGTTCTGCCGTCGTCGAGGAGGTCGTGCGTGCTGCAGGTCCTCGACGCCGCAGCGCTGCGCCGGTGGTGCTCCGCGGCCTGCGTCGACCTCGCGGCCGCGCGGAGCGAGATCGACGACCTGAACGTCTACCCGGTGCCGGACGGGGACACCGGGACCAACCTGCTGCTGACCATGGAGTCGGTGCAGTCGGCGGTGCAGGCGGCGCCGCAGGACCGGGCGTCCACCCTGCGCGCGATGGCGCACGGCGCGCTCATGGGGGCGCGCGGCAACTCGGGCGTCATCCTCTCGCAGCTGCTGCGGGGCCTCGCCGAGGTGCTGGAGGACGACGGCTCGCCGGCCGCCGTCCGTCGGGCGCTGGGCCGCGCCGCCGAGCTGGCCTACGCCGCCGTGTCCCGGCCGGTCGAGGGCACCCTGCTCACGGTCGCGCGCGAGTGCGCCGAGGCGGTCGCAGGGCTCGACGGCGACCTGGCGGAGGTGGTGCGGACCGCCCGCGCCGCCGCGGCGGCCTCCCTGGCCCGCACGCCCGAGCTGCTCCCGGCGCTGGAGGCGGCCGGCGTGGTGGACGCCGGCGGTCGCGGTCTGTGCGTGCTGCTCGAGGCGCTCGAGCGGGTGGTGACCGGGGAGTGCGCCGCCGTCCCCGGTGGTCCCGCACCCGTGCAGGTGCTGGTGCCGCGGGACCGGTCGGGCCTGGCCGCAGCGCGGGAGGCCGGCGCCGACGACTACGCCTACGAGGTCCAGTACCTCCTGCGTGACGCCACGGCCGAGGGCGTCGCGCAGCTGGAGGCGGTGCTGGGGACGCTCGGCGACTCGCTCGTCGTGGTCGGCGGCGGACCCGGCTCGCCGGGGCTGTTCAACGTCCACGTGCACGTCAACGACGTCGGAGCGGCGGTCGAGGCGGGGCTCGACGCCGGGCGGCCCTTCCGCATCACCGTCACCCGCTTCGTCGACCAGATCGCGGGCGACCGCGACGGGGCCGCGCCGGTTCGGCGGCCGGGACGCTCGGTCGTCGCGGTGGCGCCCGGCGCGGGTCTGGCCGCCCTGTTCCGCGAGGCCGGCGCCCTGGTCGTCGAGGGGGGTCCGACGCGCAACCCCTCCACCGCCGAGCTGCTGGCCGCGGTCCGCGACGAGGCGGCCGCCGAGGTGGTGCTGCTCCCGAACGACGCCAACACGCTCGCCGTCGCCTCGGCCGCGGCCGCCGCCGCCCGTGACGACGGCTTCGCCGTCGCGGTCGTGCCGACGCGCTCCGGCGTGCAGGGCCTGGCCGCGCTGGCCGTCGCCGACCACGACCGGCCCTTCGAGGACGACGTGGCCGCCATGGCCGAGGCCGCCGGCTCCACCCGGATCGGCGAGGTGACCGTGGCGGTGCGCCAGTCGGCCACGATGGCCGGCATCTGCCGTCCGGGCGACGTCCTGGGCCTGCTCGAGGGCGACGTCGTCCTGATCGGCAGCGATCCCGAGGACGTGGCGCTCGAGCTGCTGCAGCGGATGCTGGCCGGTGGGGGCGAGCTGGTGACGATCGTGACGGGCGCCGACGCGGCGCCGGGCGCCGGGCAGCGCCTGTGCGCCGAGGTGGAGCGGACCCGCACCGCGGTCGAGGTCGTGCACTACGACGGCGGGCAGCCGCACTACCCGCTGCTGCTGGGCGTGGAGTAGCCGCCGTGGTCGCGCTCAGCGCCCGGCTCTCGGCGGCCGTGGGGGACCGGACCGCCAAGGCCTTCGCCGCGCACCTGGACCTGCACACGGTCGGGGACCTGCTGCGGCACTATCCCCGGCGCTACACCGAGCGGGGTGCGCTGACGCCGTTCGACGAGCTGGTCCTGGACGAGTACGCCACCGTCTTCGCCGAGGTGCAGGCCGTCTCGGGGCGCACGCTCACCGCGCGCAGCAACCGCAAGCCGCTGCACAAGACCGACGTGACGCTCGCCGACGACCGCGGCGCGACGATGCGCATCGCGCTGTTCAACCGCCGGTGGGCCGTCAACGAGCTGCGCGCCGGCCGCCGGGCCTTCTTCTCCGGCAAGGTCGAGCGCTTCAACGGCCGCATCCAGCTGGCCAACCCGGAGTACCAGCTCGTCGACGACGACGAGGGCGTGCTGGCCGAGGAGTTCGCCGGCACGCTGGTGCCGATCTACCCGGCGGCGGCCAAGGTCCCGAGCCACACGATCGCC
This sequence comes from uncultured Frankineae bacterium, assembly GCA_902805805.1. The sequence goes on from CADCUE010000301.1 coordinate 13,271, forward strand.
CGGGCCGTCCGGATGGCGCTCGACATGGCCGACCTCGGCGCCGACCCGCTGCCGGAGGACCTCCGGCGACGCCACGGCCTCGTCGCGTTCGAGCAGGCGCTGCGCGACGTGCACCTGCCGATCCGCCGGGTCGACGTCGAGCGGGCCCGGCAGCGCCTGACCTGGGACGAGGCCTTCGTCCTGCAGGTCGTGCTGGCGCAGCGCCGGGCCGCCACGCGCTCGCTGCCCGGCGTCCCGCGCCCGGGGCGGCCGGGCGGGCTGCTCGACGCCTTCGACGCCGCGCTGCCCTTCTCGCTGACCGCGGGCCAGACCCAGGTCGGGGCGGTCCTCGCCGAGGACCTCTCCGGCTCGGCGCCCATGCACCGCCTGCTGCAGGGCGAGGTCGGCTCGGGCAAGACGGTCGTCGCCCTGCGGGCCATGCTCCAGGTCGTCGACAGCGGGGGCCAGGCCGCCCTGCTCGCGCCGACGGAGGTCCTCGCCCAGCAGCACGCGCGCTCCCTGGCCGCGCTGCTCGGACCGCTCGCCACGGCCGGACAGCTCGGGGCGCCGGACCCCGCGACGTCGATCGCGCTGCTGACCGGCTCGCAGGGGGCGGCCGCGCGGCGCACTGCGCTGGGCGCCGTCGCGAGCGGCGAGGCGGGTCTGGTGGTCGGCACCCACGCCCTGCTGTCCGAGGGCGTGGCCTTCGCCGAGCTGGGGCTGGTCGTCGTCGACGAGCAGCACCGCTTCGGCGTCGAGCAGCGCGACGCCCTGCGCGCCAAGGGCACCAGCCCGCACGTGCTGGTCATGACCGCCACCCCGATCCCGCGCACCATCGCCATGACGGTCTACGGCGACCTCGAGGTGTCCAGCCTGTCGGAGCTGCCGAAGGGGCGGGCGCCGATCAGGACGGCGGTCGTGCCCGCCAGCGAGAAGCCGGCCTGGCTGGACGCGGCCTGGCAGCGGGTGCGCGAGCACGTCGCCGAGGGTCGCCAGGCGTTCGTCGTGTGCCCGCGCATCGGCGGCGACGAGAGCGAGGAGCGCTCGGCGGACGGCCGCCGGCCCGGGGTGGCGGTCCTCGACGCGCACCTGCTCCTGGTGCACGGCCCGCTGTCGGGGCTGCGCGTCGAGGTGCTGCACGGCCGGCTCGCCCCTGAGGACAAGGACGCCGTCATGCGGCGCTTCACCGCAGGGGAGGTCGACGTCCTGGTCGCGACCACCGTCATCGAGGTCGGCGTGGACGTCCCGAACGCCACCGTCATGGTGGTGCTGGACGCCGAGCGCTTCGGGGTGAGCCAGCTGCACCAGCTGCGGGGCCGGGTCGGCCGGGGACGGCACGCCGCCCTGTGCCTGCTGGTCACCGACGCCGAGGCCGGCACCCCGTCGCGCACCCGCCTGGACGCGGTCGCCGCCACGAACGACGGCTTCGCGCTGTCGCGCGTCGACCTCGAGCAGCGCCGCGAGGGAGACGTCCTCGGCGCCGACCAGTCCGGCACGCGCAGCTCGCTGAAGCTGCTGCGCCTGCTCGACCACGAGGACGTCATCGCCGAGGCCCGCGCCGAGGCGGTGGCGCTCGTCGACGGCGACCTGCTGCTCGCCGGTCAGCCCGCGCTGCGCCAGGCGGTGCTCGACGTCCTCGACGCCGAGCGCGCCGAGTTCCTCGAGAAGGCGTGAGGCCGTACGCCCCTGCCCCTCGCCGCGTCGGCCGTCGCGGCGGGCACGATGGCGGCATGACACGGGTGATCTCCGGCAGCGCGCGCGGCCGTCGGCTCGCGGTCCCCGAGGGGACCGCCACGCGGCCCACCTCCGACCGGGCCCGCGAGGGGCTGTTCTCCAGCCTGCTGTCCCTGCTCGACGTCGAGCAGGCGCGGGTGCTCGACCTGTACGCCGGCTCGGGCGCCCTGGGGCTCGAGGCCCTGTCCCGCGGAGCGGCGAGCGCCACGCTCGTGGAGAGCGATCCGGAGGCGGTCGCCGTCCTGCGCGACAACGTCGAGCGGCTCGCCCTGCACGGCGCGCACGTCGTGGCCGTGCCCGTGGAGCGCTGGCTGGCGGTGGACCCCGAGCCGCGGTACGACCTGGCGCTGGTCGACCCGCCGTACGAGCTGGACGTGGTCCCGGTGCTGGAGCTGCTGGCGCCGTGGGTCTCGGACGACGGCGTCGTGGCCGTCGAGCGCGCCACCCGCGGTCCGGACCTGGACTGGCCGGACGGGTTCGAGCCCGTGCGTGAGCGGCGTTACGGTGCGGCCACGCTCTGGTACGCCAGGCGCCTCCGCTAGGCTCGGAGCATGAGACGGGCAGTCTGTCCCGGTTCCTTCGACCCCGTGACCCTCGGTCACCTCGACATCGTGGAACGGGCCTCGGCGATCTACGACGAGGTCACCGTCGCCGTCCTGATCAACAAGAAGAAGTCGTCGCTGTTCACCGTCGAGGAGCGCATGGAGCTGCTCACGCAGGTGACGGCGACCTACGGCAACGTCAAGGTCGACAGCTTCCACGGCCTGCTCGTGGACTACTGCCGCACCTTCGAGATCCCGGTGATCGTCAAGGGCCTGCGCGCGATCAGCGACTTCGACTACGAGCTGCAGATGGCCCAGATGAACCACGGGCTCGCCGGCGTCGAGACGATGTTCATGACGACCAACCCGCTGTACTCCTTCCTGTCCTCCAGCCTGGTCAAGGAGGTCGCGACCTACGGCGGGGACGTCTCCGGACTCGTCCCGCCGCTGGTGCACGCCTCCCTGTCCGAGCGGCTGGCCGCCGCCGCCCCGGCGACGTCATGACCGACCGCTCCAGCGCCGACCTCGAAGAGGTCCTCGACCACCTCACGGCGCTCGTCGAGGACGCCCGCGCCCTGCCGATGTCGGCGTCCTGCGTGGTCAACCGCGCAGAGGTCCTCGACCTGGTCGACGAAGCCCGTCGGGTCCTGCCGGCCGAGCTGGCGGACGCCCGGCGGCTGCTCGTCGACCGGGACCGGCTGCTCGAGCAGGGCCGCGTCAAGGCCGAGCGACTGGTCGAGCAGGCCCGTGAGGAGCAGGCCCGCCTCGTCGAGGCCACGGCCGTCTACACGCGCGCCCAGGCCGAGGCCGACCGCATGCTCGAGCACGCGCACGACGCGGCCGAGGCGATGCGGCTGCAGACCGAGGACTACGTCGACGCCAAGCTCGCCGGCTTCGAGACCGTCCTGACGACGACGCTCGCGGCCGTCACGCGGGGACGGGAGCGGCTGTCCGGGCGCGCTCAGCCCGAGCCGCAGCCCGAGCCCGAGCTCGACGGGACTCCCGCGTCCCGTCCCTGACCCGGCCCGCGACCTCCGGCGCGCCGCCGTCCCCGACCCCTGACTGCGCCGTCCGCTACCCTTGCGAGCGGTCTTCACGACCCTGAGAGCTCTTCGTGCCCGAGAACAGGAAGCCGCAGCCCCGCCTCGACCCCCGTCAGCCCCTGGTCCTCGACACGCGCGAGCTGGGACGCCGTCCGGGGTCGATGCGCACCGTGCGGTTCCCCGCTCCCGCGCCCGAGCGCCTCGGGGGAGAGCTGATCGGCGTGCCCGTCGGCACCGAGATCGACCTGGACCTCAGGCTCGAGTCGGTGATGGAGGGCGTGCTGGTCAGCGGCACGGTGACCGCGCCCCTCACGGGGGAGTGCGGTCGCTGCCTCGAGCCCGTCACCGACACGTTGACGGTCGACCTGCAGGAGCTGTACGCCTACACGGACAGCGACGACCAGGACGAGGACGTCAGCCGCATGGAGGGCGACCTGCTCGACCTGGAGCCCGCCGTGCGCGACGCGGTGGTGCTCGCCCTGCCGCTGACCCCGCTGTGCCGGGAGGACTGCGCCGGGCTGTGCGTCGACTGCGGCGAGCGGCTCGACGACCTGCCGGAGGACCACGCGCACGACGCACCGGACCCCCGGTGGGCGGCGCTGCAGTCCGCGCTCGACCCCCCGCACCCGGTCCGACCCGTGGACCGCACGACCCCCGAGATCCAGGAGTAGCAGCGATGGCCGTCCCGAAGCGCAAGATGTCGCGCAGCAACACCCGCTCGCGCCGTGCGCAGTGGAAGACCACTGCCCCCGCGCTGACCACCTGCGACCGCGGTCACGTGACGCTGCCGCACACCGTCTGCCCCGAGTGCGGTCGGTACGACAAGCGCACCGTCATCACGGTCTGACCCCGCAGCGAGCGATCCCGTGGTGACCCGGGTCGCGCTGGACCTGCTCGGCGGGGACAGCGCTCCGGAGGCCGTGGTGGACGGTGCGGTCCTCGTCGCCCGGCGCAGCCCTGACGTGGAGCTCGTCCTGGTCGGTCCGGTCGACGTCGCCGAGCGGCTGCTCGACGCCCGCGGCCTCGCCGGACGGTTCCGGCTGGTCGCGGCGTCCCAGGTCGTCCGGATGGACGAGGAGCCGGCCCGCGCGGTGCGCGCGAAGCGTGACGCGACCGTCCGCGTCGCCGCGCGGCTGGTCCGCGACGGCGAGGCGGACGCGGTCGTCACCGTGGGCTCGACCGGCGCAGCCGTCGCCGCAGCGCTGTTCACCCTGGGACGGCTGCCCGGGATGACGCGTCCGGCGCTGGCCGCGGTCATCCCGGCCAAGGCCGGTCCGCTGGTCTTCCTCGACGCCGGAGCCACCACGGAGGCCACGCCGGACCTGCTCGCGCAGTTCGCCCTCGCCGGTGCCGCCTTCGCGGCGGTGCGGCTCGGGCTGCCGGCGCCCCGCGTCGGGCTGCTGTCCATCGGCGAGGAGGCCGGCAAGGGCGACGAGCTGCGCAAGGCGGCGCACACCGCCATCGCCGCGCTGCCGCTCGACTTCATCGGCAACGTCGAGGGCAAGGACGTGCCGTACGGCGGCCGCGCCGACGTGGTCGTGACCGACGGCTTCACCGGCAACGTGCTGGCCAAGGGGCTGGAAGGGGCGGCGACGATGCTCAGCTCCGTGGTGCTCGAGACCCTCACCTCGACGACCGAGCGCGCGGCGGCATCGCGGTCGCTGCTGCCCGCGCTGCACGACGCGACGGCGCACATGAGCCCCGACGGGCTCGGCGGCGCCGTGCTGCTCGGGGTCAAGGGGGTCGTCGTCGTCGGTCACGGCGCCAGCTCCGCGGAGGGCGTGGCCAGCTGCGTGCGGGTCGCCGTGCAGGCCAGCCGGGAGGGCGTCGTCCCGCGCATCGCCGCGTCGCTGGCCGCTCTGCGCACCGGGTCCTCGGCTGCTCACGAGGTCGCGGCGGTGCTGCGATGAGCCCGGCGCTCGGCCCGGACGACGTGCTCGAGGTCGTCCGGGCGGCGGTCGCGACCGTGCTCGAGGTCGACCCGTCCTCGGTCGACCGCGACACGCGGTTCCGCGACGACCTGCACGCCGACTCGCTCGCGCTCGTGGAGATCGTCGAGATCGTGGAGGAGACGCTCACGCCGCGGGCCCGGTCCGGGTTCCACATCGAGGACGAGGACCTGGACGCGCTCGTCACCGTCGGCGAGGCCGTCGACTACGCCGTGGACCGGCTGTGACGCGCGACCGTACGCGCCGGAGCAGGAGCGCCGGACAGTGAGCAAGGCGCTGCCCGGAGCGGCCGGACCGCCGTACACCCCGCTGGAGGCCGCTCTCGGGACGGCCGTCGAGCCGGGGCTGCTCGAGCGCGCCCTGACGCACCGCTCGTACGCCTACGAGCACGGCGGCCTGCCCACCAACGAGCGGCTGGAGTTCCTCGGCGACGCCGTCCTCGGCCTGGCGGTGACCGACGCGCTGTTCCGCGCCCATCCCGACCTCCCCGAGGGGCAGCTGGCGAAGCTGCGCGCGAGCGTCGTCAACACCCGGGCGCTGGCGCAGGTGGCGCGCGGGCTGGGCCTGGGCCGCTGGCTGCGCCTGGGTCGCGGCGAGGAGGTCACGGGCGGTCGTGACAAGAACTCCATCCTCGCCGACACGACGGAGGCCGTGCTGGGCGCGGTCTACCTGGACCGGGGCGTCGAGGCCGCGGTCGCCCTGGTGCACCGGCTGTTCGACCCGCTCATGCGCGCCGCCTCCCAGTCGGGGGCGGCCCTGGACTGGAAGACCGCCCTGCAGGAGCTGACGGCGACGCTCGGCCTCGGGGTGCCGGACTACCGCCTGAGCGAGAGCGGCCCGGACCACGCCAAGAGCTTCGCGGCCGTGGTCCTCGTCGCAGGTCAGTCGCGCGGCGAGGGTGCCGGCAGCAGCAAGAAGGAGGCCGAGCAGCAGGCCGCCGAGCGGGCGTTCGGTGCGCTGTCGCCGGTGCCCGGAGGGCCGGACGGTGCGGGCGCTCCCGTCGGGGCGCACGGTCCGGGCGACACCGCTGCGCGTCCCCCGGACGGGTCCCCCGGGGCGGACCGTCCGGGAGACGCGTCCTCCGGTGCCTGAGCTGCCGGAGGTCGAGGTCGTGCGCCGGGGCCTCGAGCGCGGCGTCGCAGGGCGCACGGTCGCGGAGGTCACCGTGACCCACCCGCGGGCGGTGCGCCGGCACGTCGCCGGCGCGCAGGACTTCGCGGCGCGCCTGGCCGGGCGCACCGTGACGGCGGTGCGCCGGCGCGGCAAGTACCTCTGGCTGCCGCTGGACTCCGGCGAGGCGCTCACCGGCCACCTGGGGATGTCCGGCCAGCTGCTGGTCGTCCCGGCCGAGACGCCGCTGCAGAAGCACCTGCACGTCCGCGTCCGGTTCTCGGACGCCGACCGGCCCGGCGCTCGGGAGCTGCGCTTCGTGGACCAGCGCACGTTCGGCGGGATGCTGGTGGTGGCCGACGGCGACCCGGTCCCGCCCCTGCTCGCCCACATCGCCCGGGACCCCCTGGACCCGGCCTTCGACGACGACGCCTTCGTCGCCGGCCTGCGGCGCCGCCGTACCGGCGTGAAGCGCGCGCTGCTCGACCAGACGCTGGTCAGCGGCATCGGCAACATCTACGCGGACGAGACGCTGTGGCGGGCCCGGTTGCACGGGGAGCGCCCCACCGACGTGCTGACGCGGCCCGCGGCGCGTCGCCTGCTCGCCCACGCCCGTGACGTGCTGTCCGAGGCCGTCGCGGCCGGCGGGACGAGCTTCGACGCGCTCTACGTCTCTGCCGACGGCGTCAGCGGGCTGTTCGAGCGGTCGCTGGACGCCTACGGGCGCGAGGGCCAGCCGTGCCGGCGCTGCGGGACGCCGATCAGGCGCGAGTCGTTCATGAACCGCTCGTCGGCCAGCTGCCCGCGCTGCCAGCCGCGCCCGCGCGCCGCCCGCCGCTGAGCCGCTGAGCCGCTGAGCCCCCGCTACGTCACCCCCCACGAGATCTTCCGAACATCCCCAGCACCCTGGTGCTGGGGAACTTCTGAAGATCTTGAGGCGGAGCCGGGCCGGGGCGGCTGCTCAGCCGGCGCTGGGGGTGGCCTCGGCGCTCTGCTCCTCCTCGACGTTCGGCGAGTTGGTCTCGCCGGGCAGCGGCACGGTGCTCGGGGCGCTCTCGACCGGCGCGGGGGTCCGCGTGACGCCGCCGGGCTGGGCCGGATCCGGCTGCGGGCCGTTGTCGTTGGCCTCCTGCGGCCCGCCCGAGCAGCCGGCCAGCGCGAGCATCGCGGTCAGGACGGCGGCGGGAACAGCGGTACGGAGACGTCGGGGCACGGAGGGCTCCAGTTCGAGGGGGCGGCGGCCCGGGACGGCGGGCTCACGGGTGGCAGGGCGTGCAGCAGGGCCGTACCCCCGCTCCGCCGGCCGGCACGCGTCCGGTCCGGGTCGTGCTGCCCACACTGCACAGCCCGTGAGCACGCGCGTCGAGCAGCCCGCCGCGGCCTCCGCGAGGGCGTCGTACGGGCGTCTCGAGGGCCTGCCAAGCGTGACCTGTCCGTGACCTGTCCTTGACCGGACTGTCCCTGACTGGCACAATTCTGGTGCGCCCCTCTGGCCGTCTGCCGAGGGAGCTGCAACAACCCTCGACGTGGAGGCTCACAGTCATGGCCAAGGCCCTGTTCGGTCATGTCGGGAACGGCACC
>CADCUE010000302.1 GCA_902805805.1 uncultured Frankineae bacterium
GGCCAGCGGCGCGCTGACCGAGGCCCTGCTGGGGAAGGGGCCGTTCAGCCAGCACGTGTGGGGCGTCGACCCCGACGGCCGCCTCGACCGCGACCCGTCGGCGCCCGACGCCGCGCCGCACGGCTGCCCGCCGCCGGAGCAGTGGTGGCTGCGGGTCGAGCGGCAGACCAGCCTGCCGCTGCCCGAGCTCGACCGGGCGCTGTTCCTCATCCGCCCGCACCTGGTGCCGCTCATCTCGCTGCGCCCCGATCAGCGGCGGGTGCTGCACGACGCCGTCGCGTCGATGAGCCCTGCGGCGCTGGCGTACAAGGGGCTCACGCAGGTGCGCGACGACCTGCTCGCCTGGCTGGTCAGTTGAGCCCCGGGTCCTCCGGGTAGCTCGCCGCGAACGCCAGCGGCGGCCCCTGCCGGCGCAGCACCTGCCCCCACAGCAGGTCCGGCCGCGGGCTGAAGGCGTCACCGGGCAGGGCGTCGAGCACCCACCACGCCCCCTCCTCGACCTCGGCCTCGAGCTGGCCGGCCGACCACCCGGCGTACCCGGCGAAGACGCGGACCTGCGCCAGCCCCTCCCACGGGTCGCCGTCGAGGTCGACGGTGCCGAGCAGCGGGTCGGCGAGCGGCGCCCAGCCGTACGCCGGGTGGGCCGGTGCGGCCAGCCGTCCCACGCAGACCGCGGCGGTCGGCTGGACCGGCCCGCCGCCGAACACCAGCGGTGGCTCGGCCGCCAGGTCGGACCAGGCCGGCAGCACCTCCGCGACCGCCGTCTCGGACGGCCGGCTCAGCACCACGCCGAGCGCCCCCTCCTGCTCGTCGTGCTGCAGCAGCAGCACGACGGCGCGCAGGAAGTGCGGGTCGAGCAGGGTCGGCGTGGCGACCAGCAGCCGCCCTGACCAGGAGCTCACGCGGCGAGCGTAGGACCTAGACGGTCGCCTTCGACCTGCGGTTCGCCTTCGCGCGGTCGGTCTGGTCGAGGATGACCTTGCGGATGCGCACCGTCGCCGGCGTCACCTCGACGCACTCGTCCTCGCGGCAGAACTCCAGCGCCTGCTCGAGGCTGAGCTGGCGGTGCGGGATGAGCGGGACGAGCACGTCGGAGGAGCTCTGCCGCATGTTGGTGAGCTTCTTCTCCTTGGTGGCGTTGACGTCCATGTCGTCGGAGCGGGAGTTCTCGCCGACGATCATGCCCTCGTACACCTCGGTGCCGGGGCCGACGAACATCACGCCGCGCTCCTGCAGGTTGGCCAGCGCGAAGCCCGTCGTCGGGCCGCTGCGGTCGGAGACCAGCGAGCCCGACGGGCGGGTGCGGATCTCGCCGTGCCACGCCTCGTAGCGCTCGTGCACGTGGTGCAGCAGCCCGGTGCCGCGCGTCTCGGTGAGGAACTCGGTGCGGAACCCGATGAGCCCGCGGGCCGGGACGATGTACTCCATCCGGGTCCAGCCGGTGCCGTGGTCGACCATCTGCTCCAGCCGGCCCTTGCGCAGCGCCAGCAGCTGGATGATGACGCCCTGGTACTCGCTGGGCGTGTCGATGGTGAGGCGCTCCATCGGCTCGTGCACCTTGCCGTCGACGATCCGGGTGACGACCTGCGGCTTGCCGACGGTGAGCTCGAAGCCCTCGCGGCGCATGACCTCCACGAGGATCGCGAGCTGCAGCTCGCCGCGGCCCTGCACCTCCCAGGTGTCGGGGCGCTCGGTGTTCTCGACACGGATGGACACGTTGCCGACGAGCTCCTTGTCGAGCCGGTCCTTGACCTGTCGCGCCGTCAGCTTCCTGCCGCTCTTGCCGGCGAGCGGCGAGGTGTTGATGCCGATCGTCATCGAGATGCTCGGGTCGTCGATGGTCATGAGCGGCAGCGGCTTGGGGTCGTCCGGGTCGGCGAGGGTCTCGCCGATGAAGATCTCCGGGATGCCGGCGATGGCCACGATCTCGCCCGGGCCGGCCTCCTCGATCGTCACGCGCTCGAGGGCCTCGGTGCCGAGCAGCTCGGTGAGCCGGACGTTCTCGACGGTGCCGTCCTTCTTGCACCACGCGACGGTCTGGCCCTTGCGCATCGTGCCGTTGAAGATGCGGCACAGCGCGAGGCGGCCGAGGTACGGCGACGCGTCGAGGTTGGTGACGTGCGCCTGCAGCGGCGCGCCCTCGACGTACGTCGGCGCGGGGATGGTGTCGCGGATGACCTGGAACAGCGGCTCGAGGTCGGGGCTGTCGGGGCTGGTGCCGTCGGCGGGGCGGTTGAGCGACGCCTGCCCGGTCTTGGCCTGGCAGTAGACGATCGGGAACTCGATCTGCTCGGCGGTCGCGTCGAGGTCCATGAACAGCTCGTACGTCTCGTCGACGACCTCGGCGATGCGGGCGTCCGGGCGGTCGACCTTGTTGATGATGAGGATGACCGGCATGTTCTGCGCGAGCGCCTTGCGCAGCACGAAGCGGGTCTGCGGCAGCGGGCCCTCGGAGGCGTCGACGAGCAGCGCCACGCCGTCCACCATCGACAGGCCGCGCTCGACCTCGCCGCCGAAGTCGGCGTGGCCGGGGGTGTCGATGATGTTGATGAGCAGGTCCTTGCGCCGGACCGCGGTGTTCTTCGCGAGGATCGTGATGCCCTTCTCGCGCTCGAGGTCCATCGAGTCCATGACCCGGTCGGTGACGGCGCCCTCGTCCTGCTGGTGCTGCGAGTAGGCACCGGACTGCAGCAGCATGGCGTCGACGAGCGTGGTCTTGCCGTGGTCGACGTGGGCGATGATCGCGACGTTGCGGATGTCGTCACGGGTGGGCACAGCGGGGCTCCGATGATCGGCGTCTGGGGGCCTCGTCGGGAGCGAGGGCACTGCCGAGCGGGGACTGCCGGCGGCTCCAGCCTACCGGGGGGCGTCCCGGGCGCCCGAGTCAGCGCAGGAGGCCGCGCAGCTGCTCGACGAGCGGCAGGTCGACGGGGATCCACGGCACGTCGAGCAGCTCGTCGACGCCGAGCCAGCGGTGCTCGTCGTGGTCGACGAGCGCGGGCTCCCCGTCGAGCAGCCGGCAGAGGTAGACGCGCAGGACGGCGGTCGCCCCGATCGGGAGGTCGTCGCCGAGCCGGTCGCCCACCTCGACCTCGACCTGCAGCTCCTCGCGCAGCTCGCGCACGAGCGCCTCGTGGTCGCCCTCCCCGGGCTCGACCTTGCCGCCGGGGAACTCCCAGTACCCGGCCAGGCGCGGCGGCTCAGTGCGGCGGGATGCCAGCACCCGGCCGTCGCGCAGCACCGCCGCGCCCACCACGCCGACCAGCTCCACGCGCCGCAGACTAGGGCGCGTGGGAGCCCAGGCAGCCGCGCTGCTCGACGCGGGCGGCCCGGTCGGCGACGTGCCGCCTCCCGCACCTGCGGTGGGCCGGCTCCGGCTCGAGCCCCCGCAGCCGTACGCCCTCGACGCCGTCGCGCGCGGGCACGGCGGGGTGGGGCTGGCGCCCAGCGCGTACGACGGCGCGCGCCTGCACCGCGTGCTGCGCCTGCCGGACGGGCCGCTGCCGGTGGTCGTGCACCCCGACCTGCGCGTCACCTGGTCCCGGCCGACGGCGCACGCGGACGAGGTGCGGCGGCAGCTCCACACCGTCCTCGCGCTGGAGGACGACCTGACGGCGCTGCACGACGCCTGCGACCGCGTGCCGGCGCTGCGGGGCGCCAGGGCCGCCGGCGCCGGACGGGTCCTGCGCGCCCCCACCGCGTTCGAGGACCTCGTCGGCGCGCTGTCGGCGACGAACGCGTCGTACGCCGCGTCCCGCCGGAGAGTGGCGGCGCTGGTCGACGGCGCCTTCCCCGTGCCGGAGGACGTCGCGCGCCTCGGCGAGGACGGGCTGCGGGCGCGCGGCTGGGGCTACCGGGCGCCCGCCCTGCTGCACCTCGCGCGCGCCGCGGCCGACGGCGGGCTCGCGGTGGAGCGCTGGCGCGACCGGACCGTGCCCGACGAGGAGGTGCTCGCCGGCCTGCGGTCGCTGCCGGGCTTCGGGCCGTTCGCCGCGGCGAGCGCGCTCCCGCTGATGGGGCACCGCCCCCGACCGGTCGTGCTCGACGGCTGGCTGCGCCGGCAGGGAGCGGACCCGGGGGCGTACGCCGCGATGGGGCGCTGGGCCGGCACGGGCATCTGGCTCGCCGTCACCGCGCGGCGGTGGGGCGGCGGCAGCGGCGGACGTGACCGGTGAAGTCCCAGCCCTGCAGGAAGGCCTCGGCGGCCGCCACGCCGGTCGCGTGGAGCCGCTCGGTCGTCGCCGGGTCGAGGTCGAAGTCGACCACCGACACCCCCTCGGTCGGGACGAAGACGGTGCGCTCGACGGTGCACGGGTCCTCGAGGTAGGCGTTGCCCTGGTCGGTGAGCAGCGCGTCGAGCGCAGCCAGCCCGACCGACAGCGGGCCCTCCACCGGCCTGGTGACCGGCGGCGTCGGCGGCCGGGTGCGCAGGCGCACGCCGAAGGTCGGCCACCGCGGGTCGGCGCTGTCGGTCCGGTCGAACAGCTGCACCGGGAAGTTCGACAGCAGCCCGCCGTCGACCCAGGTCGCCGGACCGGTCGGCGTCGGCTGCCGCACCGGCCGGAAGTACAGCGGGATCGCGGCGCTCGCCCGCACCGCGCGCGCGACCGGCAGGTCGTCGGCGCCGTAGTCGGGCAGGTCCCACGGCAGCCGGGCCAGCCGGGAGCGCGACAGGTCGGAGACGGTGACGACGAGCCGCGAGCGCCGCTGCGGCGGCAGGCCGTCGGCGGCCGGGTCGTCGTCGGGGATGCGCAGGTCGGCGAAGGTCCGCACGCCCAGGTCGCCCAGCGCTCCGGTCAGGAAGTCCTCGAGGTAGCGCCCCTCGTAGAGGCCGTCGTGCACCAGCAGGGCCAGCGCGCGGCCGACGACGGGCACGCGGCCGAGCACCCCGACGTCCCGGAGCCGGCGGAGGTCGACGGTGCGGACGACGTCGGTCAGGCGCTCGACCGGCTCGCCGGCGACCTGCAGCGCCGCCACGAGGCAGGCGACGACCGCGCCCGCCGACGAGCCGGCGATCCGCGGGAAGGCGTAGCCGGCCCGGGACAGGGCCGTGACCGCTCCGGCGAGCCCGATGCCCTTGACGCCGCCGCCCTCGAGGACGAGGTCGGCGCGCTGTCCCGTCACGGCCGCGAAGGTAGCCCCCACCTGCGACGATCGGCCCGTGCACCCCCTGCTCGCGGCGCAGTCGGCGCAGGCCGCCCAGCTGCTCACCCCGGACGTCCACCGCTACTACGCGGGCGGCGCGGGCGACCAGCTCACCCTCGGCGAGGCCGAGCAGGCCTGGCGGGCGCTGCGCCTGCGCCCGCGGGTGCTGCGCGACGTCGGCGCGGTCGACACGTCCGTCGAGCTGCTCGGCACCCCGCTGCGCACGCCGGTGCTCTGCGGGCCCGCAGCGGCCCACCGCCTGGCCCACCCCGAGGCCGAGGTCGCGACCGCCCGCGGGGTCGCCGAGGCCGGCAGCCTCCTGGTCCTGTCGACCCGCAGCTCGGTCGAGGTCGACGAGGTGCGCGCCCCCGGGCCGTGGTGGTGGCAGGCCTACGTCGTGCGCGACCACGGGCTGACGCGGGACCGCGCGGCGCGGGCCGCCGCCGCCGGGGCACGGGCGGTCGTCCTGACCGGCGACGTGCCCTACCTGGGCAGGCGCCACGGCGCCACCCGCCTCGACCTCACCGGTCGCGCCGACCCGCGCGACTCGCAGGACCCCACCATCGGCCTCGACGCGATCGGGCTGGTCGCCGAGGCGAGCGGTGGCCTGCCCGTGCTCGTCAAGGGCGTCCTGCGCGGCGACGACGCCCTCGCGTGCCTCGACGCCGGCGCGGCGGGGGTCGTGGTGAGCAACCACGGCGGACGGCAGCTCGACCGGGCCGCCCCGACGGCCGAGGTGCTCGAGGAGGTCGCCACCGCCGTCGCCGGACGCGGGCCGGTCCTCGTCGACGGCGGTCTGCGCTCGGGGCTCGACGTGCTGTGCGCGCTGGCGCTCGGCGCCGACGCGGTCCTGCTCGCCCGGCCGGTCCTGTGGGCGCTGGCCTGCGACGGTGCGGACGGCGTGCGCGACTGCCTCGACGCCGTCACCGAGGAGCTCGCGCACTGCATGGGGCTGGCCGGGTGCACGGCGGTGGGGCAGGTCGGCCCCGACCTGCTGCACCGCCGTTAGGCCGGGACGCGCTCCCGGGCCTCCTCCAGCACCCGCGTCAGCAGCGCGGCCACCGGGACCGGACGGCAGACGTGGAACCCCTGCACCAGGTCGCAGCGCAGCTGCCGCAGCACCTGCAGCGTCGCCTCGTCCTCGACGCCCTCCACGACGACCCGGAGCCCGAGCACGTGGGCGAGCGAGATCGTGTGCTCGACGATGGCGCGGACGCGGGGGTCGGTCACGAGCCCCTCGGTGAAGGCGCGGTCGATCTTGAGCTGGTCGGCGGGCAGGTCCTTGAGGTAGGCCAGTGACGAGTAGCCGGTGCCGTAGTCGTCGATGGCGACCTCGACGCCGAGCTCCCGGAGCTGCCCCAGCACGGCGGTGGCGCGCGCCGGGTCGGCCATGAGGGTGTCCTCGACGATCTCGAGGGTCAGGGCGCGCGGCGGCAGGCCGTGCCGGGCGAGGGCCCGCTCGACCTTGCGCGGCAGCTCGAG
>CADCUE010000303.1 GCA_902805805.1 uncultured Frankineae bacterium
CGACGCGAGCGCCGCCACCCTCGGCCGTCCGGTCAGGCGCCGCACGACGAGCGCCACGAGCCGCCCGGCGAGCAGCACGGCGAGGACCAGCAGCCACAGCCGGGGGCTGCGCAGGCCGTTCTCGACGACGCCGGGACGCAGCACGTACAGCACGGCGACGGCCAGGACCGGCAGGGCGAGGCGGGCGGCGAGCGCCCGTGCCCGCGCGGCGGCGGCCGCCGCCCGGGGCTGCCCGTCCGGTGTCATCCGCGGCCGCCCCCGGCCTAGACGAGGGCCTGGGCGGCGAGCACGAGGCCGAGGTGGCTGAAGGCCTGCGGGTAGTTGCCCAGCAGCTCGCCCGTCGGGCTGGTCTGCTCGGCGAGCAGCCCGAGGTCGTTGGCGTGGCCGGCGGCGCGGCGCAGCACCTGCTCGGCCTGCTCGGTGCGGCCGGTGACGGCCAGCGCCTCGGCGAGCCAGAAGGTGCACAGCAGGAAGCTGCCCTCGTCGCCCGCCAGCCCGTCGTCGCCGCGGTAGCGGTAGAGCAGGCCCCGTCCGTCGGACAGGCCGGCCGTGACGGCGTCGATGGTCGCGCTCAGCCGAGGGTCGTCGGGCGGCAGGATCCCCACGAGCGCGACGAGCAGGCTGCTGGCGTCCAGCTCGGGGCTGTCGAGCGCCTGCGTGAACGAGCCGACGACCGGGTTCCAGCCCCGCTCCAGCACGGCGGTGCGGACCTTGTCCCGCGCGGTCGTCCACCGCCCGACGGCGTCCTGCGCGCCGAGCAGCGGGGCCAGGCGGACGCCCCGGTCGAGCGCGACCCAGCACATGAGGACGCTGTGCAGGTAGGGCCGAGCGGGTCCGCGGACCTCCCAGATCCCCTGGTCGAGGACCTGCCAGTCGCGGGCCGCCGCGTCGACGGCCTGGACCAGCAGCTGCGCCGTGGCGGGCTCGAGCGGGTCGAGCTGCGCGCGCAGGACCCACGCCGCGTCGAGCAGCGCACCGTAGACGTCCTGCTGGTGCTGGTCCCAGGCGCCGTTGCCCACCCGCACCGGGCCGCTGCCCCGCCACCCGGCCAGGTGCGGGAGCTGTCGCTCGGTGAGGTCGCGCTCGCCGCCCACGCCGAACATGATCTGCAGGTGCCGACCCCGCCCCAGCTGCGTCCCCGCGGCGCGGGCGAGGAAGGCGAACGAGCGCCGGGCCTCGTCCGGGCAGGCGGCGACCCACAGCCCGCGCAGCGTCATGCTGGCGTCGCGGACCCAGGTGTAGCGGTAGTCCCAGGTGCGCCCGCTGCCCTCGCCCTCCGGCAGGCTGGTCGTCGCCGCCGCGACCATCGCACCGCTCGGGGCGTACGTCAGCCCCTGCAGCACCAGGCCGCTGCGGTGCACGAGGTCGGCGAGCGGCCCCTCGTAGCGCTGGTGGAGCGCGGACCAGCTGCGCCAGGCCTCCCGGGTCGCCGTCGTCCTGCGGCGCACCCGCTCGGCGTGCCACACCGCAGGGAGCTCGTCCCACGCGCTGCCCTGCTCGACGGCGAGCGTCAGGTCCTGGCCGTCCTCGAGCCGGGTCAGGGCGGTCGCGGTGCCGGTCGGGCCGTCGACGACGAGGGGCACGCTCGCCGACAGCTGGACGACCGTCGCCCCGCCGTACGACCGCACCCCGCCGGCGACGACGTCGAGCCGCGGGTGCACGAGCCCGAACTCCGGGCGCGGCGCCCACTCGACGACCACGTCGACCGTGCCGGAGGTGCACCGAGCGCTGCGCAGCAGCACCCCCGGGCTGCTCCGGCCCAGCTCGTGCCCGCGCTCCTCGACCCCGAGCGCCAGCGCGTCGAGGACCTCCAGCGTGCCGCCGGCACAGGTCCACGTCGTCTCCAGGACGAGCGTCTGGGGCAGGTAGCGCCGGACCGGGACGGCGTCCGGGTCGGCGGGGCGGAGCAGCAGGTGGCCGGCGTCGGGGTCGAGCAGCCGCCCGAGCACCGGGGCGCTGTCGAAGCGCGGCAGGCACAGCCAGTCCACCGACCCGTGCCGCGTCACCAGCGCCGAGGTGCGGCAGTCGGACAGGAACGCGTGCTCGGCGATGGCCGTGCCCGCGGTGCTCGTCACGGACGTCGCCGTCGTCATGGCCGTCGTGGTCGCCGTCCGCATGCCGCCCCTGTCCGGCGGGACCGGTGCGGCGTTACACCGCGAGCCGGTGCGCGGTGCGTAACGCCCAGCGGGGCCCGGGCACCAGGGGGCGACGACAGGAGGTCCAGCGGTGCTCACCACCGGCACGCCGTCCGACCTGCCTGGGCAGTCGTCCGCGACCGAGCACCGCGAGGGGGTGGGCGTGGGCGCGGACCGGCGTGACGCCCCGACGCCGGGCAGCGACGAGCCCGCCGACGAGCCGGCCGCCGTCGACCCGGACGCCGAGCTGCTCGTGCGGCTGCGGGCCGGTGACGAGGCGGCCTTCACCGAGCTCGTCGACCGGTGGTCCGCGCCGATGCTCAGGGTGGCGCTCACCCAGACGCGCATGCGGGCGCTGGCGGAGGAGGCCGTCCAGGACACCTGGCTCGCCGTCCTGCAGGGGGTCGACCGGTTCGAGGGGCGCTCGACCCTGCGGACCTGGGTGTTCCGCATCCTGCTCTACACGTGCCGCGGCAAGGCCGAGCGCGAGCGGCGGGTGCCGCCGATCAGCGACGTGCAGCGCTCGGCGGGGGAGCAGGCCGGGCGGCGCACGGTCTCGGAGGACCGGTTCCTGCCCTCGGACCACCCGCACTGGCCGGGGCACTGGTCGCAGCCGCCCCGGTCCTGGGTGCGCACGCCGGACGACGCGCTGCTGGGCAGCGAGCTGCGGCGGCACCTCTCCGACGCGGTCGCGGCGCTGCCCGAGCGCCAGCGGCAGGTCCTCGTGCTGCGCGACGTGGAGGGGTGGAGCTCCGAGGAGGTCTGCCGGTTGCTCGGCCTGCTGCCGGGCAACCAGCGCGTGCTGCTGCACCGTGCCCGCTCGACCGTGCGCGCGGCACTCGAGCCCTACCTGACGGCGGAGCGACCATGACCGGACCCGACGACCTCGCCTGCTCCGAGCTCGTCGAGCTGGTGACCGACTACCTCGAGGACGCCCTCGAGCCCGACGTCCGTGCGCGCTTCGAGCAGCACCTGCCGACCTGCCCGGGGTGCGCCGAGCACCTCGAGCAGGTGCGCCGGACGATCTCGGTCCTCGGCGCGGTCCCGCAGGACGAGCGCCTGTCGCCGCAGACGCGCGCACGCCTGCTCGCCGCCTTCCGGGAGTGGCGCGCGCAGCCGCAGCCGGAGGTCTGAGCGGTCATTGGTCCGGTGCGCCCGCGTGCCATTGGTCCTGTCGCACCGCCTCGCGCGGCCCTAGCGTCGGTCGGGTCAGCCCGACACCCTGACCCGCGGGAGCGACGATGACAGCGGTGGCACCCCTCGGACTGGACGAGCAGGGCTTCGCGGACGCGCTCGACCGCTGGTCGCCCGGTCTGCTCGGGCTGGCGACGTCCTTCGCGCCGGACGTCGCCACGGCGCACCGCATGGTGGAGCGCGGGTGGTCGAGCGCCCTGCGCTCGGGCCACCTCGACGACCTGGGCCGGCCCGTCCGGATCGCCGTCGTGCGCGCGATGGCCGGCTCCGCGCAGCCGGAGGCCGACCGCGCCCTGGCCGCCGGGCAGCGCGCGCTGCGCGTCGCGATCCGGTCGAGCGGTGTGGTCGTCCTGCCTGGTCAGCGCGACCGGCGCTCCGCCACCGCGGCGGGAGGCGCGACGCTGCCGGCCGTGCTGGCGCTCGGCGACCTCGACGTGCTCGCGCCCCCGCTGCGCCTGGTGCTGCTGCTCGTCGACGTGCAGCGCTGGCCGGCGCCGGAGGTCGAGGAGCTGCTCGAGGTGCGCCCAGCGGCGCTGCGGTCCATCCTCGGGCACTCGCGGCGCGCACTGCTCGCAGCGGTGCAGCTCCGGGGCGCGACGGCCTGACCGGCTCGCACCCTCGTCCCAGGTCAGGAGGGGCATGGACCACGGCTCCCGGGTCGCCGAGCTCCTGCTGCTCGAGGTGCTCGCGGGCTCCGGGCTGTCCCTGCGCGAGCAGCTCCGGGTCCAGCTCGTCGACGCCGTCGAGGAGGGCCGGCTCCAGCCGGGGGACCGCCTGCCCCCGTCGCGCCAGCTCGCCCGCGACCTCGGCATCGCCAGGGGGACGGTCGTCGACGTCTACGACCAGCTCGTGCACGACGGCTACTTCGTCGCCCGGACGGGGTCGGGCACGTCGGTGGCGCCGCGCGCCGTGCCCCGCGCCGTCGAGCCGGTCGCGAGCTCCCCGCTCCCCATGTACGACGTCCGCCCGGGCGGCCCGGACCTGTCGGCGTTCCCGCGCACGTCCTGGGCGATGGCGACCGCGCACGTCCTGCGCACGCTGCCCGACGCCGACCTCGGGTACGTGCCGCCGTGGGGCACCCGCGTCCTGCGCGAGCAGCTCTCCCGCTACCTCGCCCGGACGCGCCACGTCGACGCGGACGCCGACGGCGTCATCGTCACCTCCGGCGTCACGCAGGCGCTGACGCTGCTGTGCCGCGTGCTGTACGCGCGCGGGCACCGGACGCTGGCGGTCGAGGACCCGAGCAACGCCATCCAGCGCCAGGTGCTCGGCCGCTACGGGCTGCAGATCGTCGACGTCGCGGTCGACGCGGACGGCATCGACGTCGCCGCCCTGGCGCGCACCGGTGCGCGGGCGGTGCTCGTCACGCCGGCCCACCAGTACCCGACCGGCGTCGTGCTCAGCGCGCAGCGGCGGGCGGCGCTGCTGGACTGGGCGGCCTCCTGCGACGGCCTGGTGGTCGAGGACGACTACGACGCCGAGTTCCCGCACGCGCGCACGGTCGTGCCGTCCCTGCAGGGCGCCGCTCCCGACCACGTCGCCCACGTGTCGTCGGTGAGCAAGACGCTCGCCCCCGGGATCCGCCTCGGCTGGCTCGTCCCGCCCCGCCGGCTCCACACCGACCTGCTCGGCGCGAAGCGGGACGACGACTTCGGCTCCGGGGTCGTCGGGCAGCACGTCCTGGCCCACCTCGTGCTCACCGGCGCCTACGACCGGCACCTGCGGCGGCAGCGGACCGCGTACGGCATGCGCCGCCAGGCGCTGGTGGCGGGCCTCGGCGTCGAGCTGCCCGACTGGCAGGTGCGCGGCTCGCCCGCGGGCCTGCACCTGTGGGTCGAGCCGCCCGGGCCGGTCCACGAGCAGGCGCTCGTCGCCGCCGCGTCGGCCCGGGACGTGCTCGTCCTCGGCATGTCGACGATGTGCCGCAGCGTCGACCGGCCCGGCCTCGTCCTCGGCTTCGCCCGGCTGCGGACCTCCGACGCGGCGACGGTCGCCCGGCGCCTCGGTGAGGCGGTGCGCGCCGCTGCGGACGGCCCTGCTGACGGCCCTGCTGACGGCCCTGGGGACGGGGGAGCGCCGTCCCTGCCGTCCGCCGAGCTCGCCGCGCGCCTGGGGACGACGGGCGTCGACTTCTTCCCGGCCGGCACCGGCCTCGGCCGTGAGCCGCCGCTGGTGCCCGACCGGCCGGGCGGGTGAGCGCGGACGCGACGTCGTGCGTCGTGCAGGGACTCAGCACCGCTCGGGTGCCGGGGGAGGCGTGTCGAGGGGGGCCGGGATGTCGGACGGGCGTGCAGGGCGGCTGGCAGCGCAGGTGCCGGACGGCGGGGAGCCGGACGGTGGCGGGCTGGAGCTCGACAGCGCGCAGGGTCGCTGGGTGCTGTTCGCCGCGGTGCTCGGCAGCGGGATCGCGGCCATCGACGCCACGGTGGTCACCATCGCCCTCCCGCGGATCGGGGAGGACCTGGGCGCCGACTTCGCCGGGCTGCAGTGGACGGTCAACGGCTACGTCCTGACGCTCGCGTCGCTGATCCTGCTCGGCGGCTCCCTCGGCGACCGGCTCGGACGCCGCCGGGTGTTCGTGGCGGGGACGGTGTGGTTCGCCGTCGCCAGCCTGCTGTGCGGGCTGGCGCCGAGCATCGAGGCGCTGGTGGGGGCCAGGATGCTGCAGGGCGTCGGCGCGGCGCTGCTGACGCCCGGCAGCCTGGCGCTGCTGCAGGCGTCGTTCCGCCCCGCGGACCGCGGCCGCGCGATCGGTGCGTGGTCCGGGCTGGGTGGGGTGGCCGCGGCAGCCGGCCCGCTGCTCGGCGGGGCGCTCGTGGAGGTGTCGTGGCGCCTGATCTTCCTCATCAACCTGCCGGTCGCCGCGGTCGTGGTCGTCGTCGCCCTGCGGCACGTGCCCGAGTCGTCCGACCCGGCGGCCGACACCCGCCTCGACGTGCCGGGGGCGGTGGTCGGCGCCGTCGGCCTGGCAGCCACGACGTACGCGCTCATCGCGCTGGGGGAGGACGGCGCCTCGGCGGCCGAGCTCGTCGGGCTGCTCGTGGGCGTGCTCGCCCTGGTGGCCTTCGTCGTGCTGGAGCGCCGGTCGGCGCACCCGATGATGCCGGTCGACATCTTCCGGTCGCGGCAGTTCAGCGGCGCCAACCTGGTCACCTTCGCCGTCTACGCAGCCCTGGGGGCGGTCTTCTTCCTGCTGGTCGTGCACCTGCAGGTCGTCGGCGGCTTCTCGCCGCTCGCCTCGGGCCTGGCGCTGCTGCCGGTGACCGTCGCCCTGCTGCTGCTGTCCGCCC
>CADCUE010000304.1 GCA_902805805.1 uncultured Frankineae bacterium
TCGTCGAGAACAAGCTGACCGCTGCGTGGGACGTGCTGCTGTTCGGGTGGTTCGACCTGTCGTCGGAGGCGCCGCCGGCGGCGGTGCACCGGGAGTTCTTCGGTCTGGACGGGGCGTTCCGGGCCGGTCCGCCGGTGCCGGAGTTCGACGCGCTGTTCGACGAGATGAAGGTGCAGCTCGACGGCGAGCGCCTCGTCGAGGTGGCGGAGCGCATCGACGCGCTGTGCCACGAGTCGGCGCTCGCGCTGTTCCTGTGCGCGCCGCAGGCGCTGTACGCGGTGAACAACCACGTCAGCTTCGGGCCGTACCGGACGACCTTCGAGATCGCCGAGGTCACCGTCGACGACGAGCACTGGTCCCGCACGGGCGGCGGCGCGGAGCTGTCGGGGGCCGGGAGCGGCGACGCCGTCACCGGCCCCGAGGGGTCCGTCGCCGGCTACGGCGCCCTGCCCCCTGACGAGGGCGCCAGCAAGCCGGGCTTCTCCGGAGCCGCCGGCAACGCCTGCTAGACCGCAGGCCCGGGTGGGACGGCTGCCGTCCCCACCCGGGCCTGCGGGCTAGGCCAGACCGGTCCGGGCGAAGGCGGTGTAGGACGGCGTGATCGTGGCGCTCGGTCCGACCTCGCCCGCGACGGCGTCCAGCGTCTTGAGCCCGTCACCGGTGTTGTAGAGCACCGTCTCGGCGGCCGGGTCGATCTGGCCCCGCTCGAGCAGCTGCTTGAGCGTCGCGACCGTGACCCCGCCCGCCGTCTCGGCGAACAGGCCCTCCGTCGACGCGAGCAGCCGGATGCCCTCGACCACCTGCGCGTCCGACACGTGACCCATCGCCCCACCGGACCGGCGCACGGCATCGAGGGCGTACGGCCCGTCGGCCGGGTTGCCGATGGCCAACGAGCGCGCGATCGTCGACGGCTTCACCGGCCGAACGGTGTCCCAGCCGTTCTCGTACGCCGTGGCGATCGGGGAGCAGCCGGTCGCCTGCGCGCCGTACACCTTCCACGGCGACCCGTCGACCAGGCCCAGCTTGACCAGCTCGCCGAACGCCTTGTCGACCTTGGTCAGCAGCGAGCCGGACGCCATCGGGATGACGACCTGCGGGGGGAGGCGCCAGCCCAGCTGCTCGGCGACCTCGTAGCCCAGCGTCTTGCTGCCCTCGGCGTAGTAGGGCCGGACGTTGACGTTGACGAACGCCCAGTCCTCGTTCTCGGCGATCTCGCTGCACAGGCGGTTGACGTCGTCGTAGTTGCCCTGCACGGCGACCAGCGTCTGCCCGTAGACCGCCGTCTGCACGACCTTGCCCTGCTCGAGGTCGTCCGGGATGAAGACGACCGCCCGCAGCCCGGCCTGCGTGGCGTGCGCCGCGACGGAGTTGGCCAGGTTGCCGGTGGAGGCGCAGGACACGGTCGTGAAGCCGAACGCCTTGGCGGCCGACAGCGCGACCGACACGACGCGGTCCTTGAACGAGTGGGTCGGGTTGGCGCTGTCGTCCTTGACCCAGAGCTTGGCCATGCCCAGAGCGGCCGCCAGGTTCTTCGCCTCGCGCAGCGGCGTCATGCCCGCGCCGAGGCTGACGCGGGTCGCCTCGTCCTGTCCGACGGGCAGCAGACCGGCGTAGCGCCAGATGCTCTGCGGACCGGCCTCGATGGAGGCCCGGGTGACCCGTTGCATCTTCGCGAGGTCGTAGCCGACCTCGAGGGGCGCGAAGCACTGCTCGCAGACGTGGACCGCGGACAGCGGGACCTCGTGGCGGCACTCGCGGCAGACCAGGGCGCGCGCCGGCGAGTCGGCGAAGGCAGCAGGGATGTCCAGGGTGGTCATGATCTCCTCATCTTCCCCGCCGCAGCGGGACGGACTTGGCACCTGGCGGCCGGGATTGGCGCGCTGGTTGCCGGGGCGTCGTCGGGCCGTGTCCCTGGTGCCCCTCGGGATGAGCGGTGCTGTTCAGTTGGAGCGCCGAGCGTACCTGCTGCGCACTAACCTCCTCGGGTGACGTCCACCCTGCTGCTGGCCTCCAACCGGGGACCGGTGTCGTACGCCGAGGACGGCCGGGGCGGGCTCGTCGCACGCCGCGGCGCCGGCGGTCTGGTGTCGGCGGTGACGCGCGCGTCCGCCGACGACTCGCTGCTGTGGGTGTGCGCGGCCCTGTCCGACGCCGACCGGCTGGCGACCCGGGCGGCCGGCGGCCGGGTGCAGCCGGCGGTGGAGATGCTGGACGTCGACCCGGTCACCTTCGACCGCGCCTACAACGGCGTCGCCAACGCCACCCTGTGGTTCGTCGCGCACCTGCTCTACGACACCGCCAGCGCGCCGGTGTTCGACGCCCGGACCGCGCGCGAGTGGGAGGCCTACCGCTCGTACGACGACGCCTTCGCCGAGGCGCTGGCCCGCAACGCCGCACCGGGCGCGGCGGTGCTCGTGCAGGACTACCACCTGGCGCTGACCCCGAGGCAGCTGCGCGAGCGCCGACCCGATCTGCGGATCGGCCACTTCAGCCACACGCCCTGGGCGCCACCGGAGTACTTCTGCCTGCTGCCCGACGACGTCGCCCGCGAGGTGCTGCTCGGGATGCTCGGCGCGGACGCGGTCGGCTTCCACTCCGCCCGCTGGGCCGACGCCTTCGGGCGCTGCTGCGCCGAGGTGCTGGGTGCGACCTGGACCGGCGCGGAGGTGCGCCACGACGCACGCACCACCCGCGTGTCGGTGCACCCCCTCGGCGTGGACCCCGACGAGCTGCGCGAGTGCGCCGCCGCCCCGGACGTGCAGGGCCGGCTGCCGCTGCTGCGCGAGCTCGTCGGCGACCGTCAGCTGGTCCTGCGGATCGACCGCACGGAGCTGAGCAAGAACATCGTCCGCGGCCTGGAGGCCTTCCGGGAGCTGCTGCGCACCCGTCCGGAGTGGCACGAGCGGGTCGTGCACCTGGCCTTCGCCTACCCGTCGCGGCACGACCTGCCGGAGTACCGCGCCTACACCGGCGTCGTGCAGCGCGTGGCCCGGGAGGTCAACGAGGAGTACGCCCGGCCCGGCTGGCTGCCGGTCCACCTCGAGGTCCGCGACGACTACCCGCGCTCGCTCGCGGCCTACACGCTCGCCGACGTCCTGCTCGTCAACCCGCTGCGCGACGGCATGAACCTCGTCGCCAAGGAGGGGCCGGTGCTGTCCGACCGCGGCCTGTCCCTGGTGCTGTCCCGCCAGGCCGGCGCGGCCGACGAGCTCGGCCCCGACGCGCACCTGGTGAACCCCTACGACGTCGCCCAGACCGCGCAGGCGCTGCACGAGGCGCTGTCCACGCCGGCCGCCGTCCGCGCGCAGCGCTCGGCCCGGCTGGCCCGGGCCGCCACCGCCCTGCCGCCGTCCGCCTGGCTCTCGTCCCAGCTCGCCGCACTGCCGCCGGCGCGGCCCTAGCCCGCCGCGCCGCGGCCCGCCCGGCGCGGCGGTCCGTACGCTCCGCAGGTGCTCGCTCTCACCGCGGTCCTGCGCAGCTCGGCCCGCTACGACCGGCACGGCATCGTCCGCCTGCCGCAGCAGGCGATGTCCGCCCTCGGCGTCGCCGACGGGGGCGTGGTCGTGCTGCGGGGTCGCCGGACCTCCGCCGCCATCGCGGTGACCGCCGAGGGCTGCCCGCCCGGCAGCGTCCTGTGCGACGAGCTGGTGCTGTCCAACCTCTCGCTCACCGACGGCGACCGCGTCGAGGTCGAGGCGGCGCCCCGCACCGAGGCCTCGCGGCTGACCGTCACCGGCCCCGACGGCGTCGCCCGAGCGCTGGACCCGGCCGTCCTGCGCACCGCGCTGCTCGGCAAGGTCGTGATGTCCGGCGACCAGGTCTCGCTGCGGCCGAGCGACCTCGCGCCGCCGGTGGACTTCGTCCGGCTGCGCGGGCAGCTCACCGCCTGGCTCGGGGCGGGCTGGACCAGCCAGGTCCTGCACGTCACCGACACCGAGCCGGCCGGCCCCGTGCTCGTCACCATGGGCACGGTCACGGGCTGGCGCGGCGGCACGACGACCACCGGCGAGCCCACCCCCGAGCCGGCTCCGGTGCCCGCGACGGCCGGGGCGGCGCCCCGTGCGCTGGCCGACCTCCCGGGGCTCGAGAGCCAGGCAGCGGCGCTCAGGGAGTGGCTCGACCTCGGCTTCCACCACCGCGACCTGCTGGCGCGGCTCGGCGCCAGCCCTGGCATGGGGGTGCTGCTGACCGGCCCGTCCGGCTCCGGCAAGGCCGCGCTCGTCGAGGCGGTCGCGACCGAGGTCGGCGCGCGGCTGGTGCAGCTCTGGGGTCCGCAGCTGGCGGCGACCGAGGCGAACGCCGCCGCCAAGCAGGTGGTCGACACCCTGGCCCGGGCCAGCCGGGAGGCGCCGACCGTCGTGCTCGTCGTCGACGTGGAGGCCGTCGCACCCCGGGAGGGCGCCGGGCCGCTGCTGCCGGTGCTGCTCACCGCGCTGCGCGAGCTCGTGCAGACCGGCCGGGCGGCGGTCGTGTGCACCACCTCCCACCCGGAGCGCGTCACGCCGGAGCTGCGCACGCCGGGCACCCTGGACCACGAGCTGGCCCTGCCGCTGCCCGACCGCAAGCAGCGGCTGCGCCTGCTCGAGGTCGCCACCCGCAGCGTCCCGCTGGCCGAGGACGTCGCCCTGGACGACGTCGCCGGCCGTACGCCGGGGTTCGTCGCGGCCGACGTCCTGGCGCTGGTGCGCGAGGCCGGTCTGCGGGCCGCGGCCCGGCAGCGCGACGCCGAGTCGCCGACCGTCGGCCAGGTCGACCTGGAGGCGGCGCTCGAGGTCGTGCGGGCCACCTCGATGGAGGGCTCGACCCTCGACCTGTCGCCGCTGACCCTCGACGACGTCGGCGACATGGCCGACGTCAAGCAGGCGCTGACCGAGGCGGTGCTGTGGCCGCTGGACTACCCCGACACCTTCGCCCGGCTGGGCGTGGCGCCGCCGCGCGGGCTGCTGCTGTACGGCCCGCCCGGCTGCGGCAAGACCTTCCTGGTCAAGGCGATCGCCGGCTCGGGGCAGGCCAACGTCCTGTCCGTCAAGGGGGCCGAGCTGCTTAGCAAGTGGGTCGGCGAGTCCGAGCGGGCCGTCCGGGAGCTGTTCCGGCGGGCGCGCGAGTCGGCGCCCGCCATCGTGTTCCTCGACGAGGTGGACGCGCTCGCCCCGGTGCGCGGCCAGTCGACCGACGGCGGCACGACCGACCGCGTCGTCGCGGCGCTGCTGACCGAGCTCGACGGGGTCGAGGACCTGCGCAACGTCGTGGTGCTGGGGGCGACCAACCGCCCGGACCTCATCGACCCGGCGCTGCTGCGCCCGGGACGGCTCGAGCGGCTGGTGTTCGCCCCTCCCCCGGACGCCGAGGCCCGCGCCGCCATCCTGCGCGCCGCGGCGTCCGGGGTGCCGCTGGCCGACGACGTCGACCTCGTCGAGCTGGGCCGGCGCACCGAGCGCTTCTCCGGAGCCGACTGCACCGCGCTGGTGCGCGAGGCGGCGCTGACCGCGATGCGCGAGTCGATGCAGGCCACGACCGTCACGGCGGCGCACCTCGAGCAGGCGCTGACGACCGTGCGCCCCTCCCTGGACCCGGCGCAGGTGGCCGACCTCGCGGCGTACGCCGAGCGGCGCGCCGCCCGCTGAGGGCGCGCGCCGGGACGCCCGGCCCCACCCCCACACCCACACCCGGTCAAGATCTTCGGGAGATCCCCAGCACCGGGATGCTGTGGAAGTACCGAAGATCTTGCAGCGAGCCCCGGCTCGTGCAGTGAGCCCCGGATCGTGCGGTCAGGCGGGGTCGAGCAGGGCGCCCAGCAGCGCCACCACACCGGCCGGGCCGTCGACCACGACGTCGGCCCGGTCGCGCAGCTGCGCCGGTCCCTCCTCGCTCGCGCTGCACACCAGCAGCCCCGGCACGCCGACCGCGCGCAGCTCGTCGACGGCGTCGTACGCCGGCAGGTCGCCGGTGTCGTCGCCGGCGAACAGCACCGCGGACGGCGGCGGCTCGCACAGCGACAGCAGCGCCCCGCGCTTGTCGAAGCCGGGCGGCCGCACCTCGAGGACCAGGCGCCCGGGATGCATCTCGAGGCCGGCGGCGGTGGCGAGCTCGTGCACGGGTGAGGTGAGCCGGGCCAGCGCGCCGTGCGGGTCCGCGCACCGACGGGTGTGCACGACCAGGGCCAGGCCCTTGTCCTCCAGCTGGGCGCCCTCCGGGGCCAGCAGGGCCGGCAGCCGGTCGCGGACCTCGGCGATGCCGGGCAGCGGCGGGGGGCTGGTGAGCTCTCCTGCCGACCAGCGCTGGGCGCCGTACTGGCCGAGGACCACGAGTCCGGGCACGTCGGTGAGACCGCCCAGCTGCACGACGACGTCCGCCGGCCGCCCGGTCACCAGGGCCAGGCTGCGCAGCTGCGGCGCCAGTCGGCGCAGCGCGTCCACCGCGCCGGCGGCGGGCACGGCGTCGGACGGGCGCTCCACGACCGGGGCGAGCGTGCCGTCGTAGTCGAGCGCCACGACGGCGCCGTCGGGGTCGGCCCGCAGCGCGGCGAGCCCGGGCAGCTCGGGTCGCAGGTCGGCACCCCGGCCGGGGCCCGGGTCGGGGCCCAGGTCG
>CADCUE010000305.1 GCA_902805805.1 uncultured Frankineae bacterium
GGTCACCTGCCGGCTCCGGCGCCGGCCGGGACAGTGGCCCCACCTGCGCCGACAGCCTCGCGGCGCCTGCTGCCTCGCCACAGGGACTGCGATGACCTCCTCGACACTGCCGGACCGCCTGCACGCCCCGGCGCAGCCGGTGCTGACCGCCTCCCGGAGCGGGGTGGCCACCTCGGCAGCGCTGGCGGTCGCCATGCTCGTGGGCTGGTTCGTGCTGGCCGCCGCGATCGTCGCCGGTCTGGCGTTCCTGGCCGTGGAGGCGGTGACGCGGGCCGGCACCGCCGCCCTCGGTGGCAAGCTCGGACTGGTGGCCGGTCTGGTCGCCGTCGCCGTCCTGCGCGCCGCGTTCGTCGTCGAGCGCCGCGGGGACGATGCGCAGGACGGGGTGCTCGTCTCGCGGCAGGAGGAGCCGGAGCTCTGGGCGCTGATCGACGAGGTGTCCGCCGAGCTCGGGGTCTCGGCGCCGGACGACCTGCGGCTGGTCGAGGACGCCAACGCCTTCGTGCACCAGGACACCCGCCTGCTCGGGCTCGTCGGCGGTCGGCGGCACATGGGCATCGGCCTGCCGCTGCTGCACGTGCTGACCGTCGACCAGCTGCGAGGTGTCGTCGGCCACGAGCTCGGCCACTACGCCGGCGGTGACACCCGGGTGTCGGCCCTGGTCCACCGCGCCGGGACGACGGTCGCGCGGACCAGTCAGCACCTCGGCCCGCAGACCCGCCTGGGCGGGCTGTTCGCTGCGTACGCCCGGCTGTACCAGCGCGTCAGCCTGCGGGTCAGGCGGCGGCAGGAGCTGCGCGCCGACGCCGGGTCGGTGCGCGTCGTGGGGCGGGACGCCCACGTACGCGCCCTCGTCGAGGCCCGCGCCGCAGCGGCGGCGTGGGACTTCTTCGTCTCCCGCTACGTCGTGCCCCTGTGGCAGGCCGGAGCCGCCCCGCAGGACCTGTACGTCGGCTACCGCCGCCTGCTCGCCGAACCCAGCCGGCAGGAGCAGCTCGACGCGGTCCGGGCCGGTGCCACCGACGCCGAGCCGGACGACCCGTACGACTCGCACCCGACGCTGGCCGCCCGTGTGGAGCACGTCCGGCAGCTGCCCGACCGGGACGCGCCCGGCGACGACCGCCCGGCACGGACGCTGCTGCGGGACGCTCAGGCAGCCGAGCGGCAGGTCACCGAGGAGCTCAACAGCCGCGTGCTGGCCGCCCTGCCGCAGGACCGCTACCGCTTCGACGCCGAGCGGCTCGAGCCCGAGCCCTTCACCGCGGACCTGCTGGCGCCGGTCGCCGCGCTGGCGCGCGCCACCGCGGCCGTCGACGGCCTCGACCGGCCGGCCGGGCTCGGCCGCACGCTCGCCCTGCTGGAGGCCGGACGCGACGAGGCGCTCGTCGTCGCGCTCACCGGTGACCGGCGCGACCTGGGCGAGCAGGCCCGGCGTGACGACCTGCGCCGACTCGTCCTCGGTCCGGTCGTGCTGTCGGCGGAGTGCGCGCTGGCCGCCGCCGGACGCGCCCACTGGCAGGTGGACTGGGCCTCACCGCTGCACCTCGTCGACGAGCAGGGCGAGGACCTCGAGCTCGCCGCAGCCGTCGAGCGAGCGCTCGACGAGCACGGAGTCAGGGGTCTGCGGCTGGCGCTCGCCGCCGTCGGCGTCCCGCTCGATGCGGTGCAGCCGCACCTCGGCGACGTCCGTGACGAGCAGGCCGACGCGGTGATCGCGGTGTGGCCGGACCTGTACCGGGGTTGGCGGCTGTACGACGGCTTCGTCACCAGGGACCAGCTCGTGCTGGTCCGCCAGCGCAGGCGTTGGGGCCACATGGTGCGGCGCGGCATCGCGGCGCAGTACCCCCTGTTCCACGACCGGGTGCGACGAGACACGGCGGCGCGGCTGTCGGCGGTGCTCAGCGCACCCCTGTCCGAGGCCGGTCGATCAGCCGAGACGCACACCGTCCGGTGGGACGACCTCGCCGCCGTGCACCTGCGCCGAGGGTGGATGGTCGCCTGCGTGCTGCGCATGCCCGGCCTCGGCCGGCCCTGGGACCGGCTCAAGGGCGAGCAGGGCAACACGGCGACGGACGCCCGCGAGATGGCCTCGCTGCTCCGCCAGCTGGTCGGCGACCGGCTGCACACGAAGGTCGACGTCTGACGCTCCGCAGGAGCACCGGGAGCCCGAGCCGCCTCAGCCCAGGACGAACGGGTCCCGGGTGACGCCGGTCAGCTCGACCCAGACGGACTTGGTCTCGGTGTACTCGCGGACCGCCTCGATGCCGTTCTCGCGACCGATGCCGCTCGCCCCGACACCGCCGAACGGCACGTGCGGGGCGACGACGCGGTAGGCGTTGACCCAGACGGTCCCGGCGCGCAACCGGGCCGCGACCCGGTGCGCGCGGTGGACGTCCTTGGTCCACACCGATGCCGCGAGGCCGAACTCCGTGTCGTTGGCCAGGCGCACCGCCTCGTCCTCGTCGCGGAACGTCGTCACGGCGGTGACAGGACCGAAGACCTCCTCGCGCACCACCCGCATGTCCGGCGTGGTGTCCACGAGGACGGTCGGCTCGACGAACCACCCGCCGAGGCGGTCGACCGGCCGGCCACCGCACGCCACCGTGGCACCGTCGGCCCGAGCGCTGTCGAAGTGGCTCAGCACGGTGGCGTACTGCTTGTCGGTCGCCACGGGACCCATCTCGGTCTCCGGGTCGAGCGGGTCGCCGATCTTGATCGTCCGCGCGCGGGCGACGACCTTCTCGACCAGCGCGTCGGCCACCTGCTCGTGCACGACGACGCGGGAGCCGGCCATGCAGGTCTGCCCGGTCGCGGCGAAGACGCCCGCGATGATGCCGTTGGCGGCCGCGTCGAGGTCGGCGTCCGGGAACACGACCTGCGCGGACTTGCCACCCAGCTCCAGCGTCACGCGCGTGAGGTTGTCGGCTGCCGCACGGGCGACGAGCCTGCCGACCTGCGTCGAGCCGGTGAAGGCGATCTTGTCCACGCCGGGGTGCGTCGTGAGGGCCTTGCCGACCTCCGGACCCCAGCCGGTGACGACGTTGACGACGCCCGGCGGGAAGCCGGCTTCGGCCACCAGCTCGGCCAGCACCAGGGTGCTCACGGGGGTGTAGTCGCTGGGCTTGACCACGACGGTGCAGCCGGCGGCCAGCGCCGGCGCGAGCTTCCAGGTGAGCAGCAGCAGCGGGGAGTTCCACGGCGTGATCGCGGCCACGACCCCCACCGGCTCGAGGCGCGTGTAGACGAGGTAGTTCGGCTTGTCGGTCGGGATGACCGAACCCTCGAGCTTGTCGGCCAGACCGCCGTAGTAGCGGTACCACTCGGGCAGGTAGGCCATCTGCCCGGTCATCTCGCGCAGCAGCTTGCCGTTGTCGCGCGTCTCGAGGCCGGCGAGCCGTTCCGCGTCCCTGGCCAGCAGGTCGGCCAGGCGGTGCAGCAGGCGGCCGCGCTGCGTCGCGGTGAGCGAGCCCCACGGGCCGTCGAGCGCGGCGCGGGCCGCCGTCACCGCGGCGTCGACGTCCTGCGCCCCGGCGTCGGGCACCTCGGCCCACGGCTCGCCGGTGAAGGGGTCGACCGAGCTGTACGAGCGACCGGACGCGGCCGCGGGCACGGCACGCCCCCCGATGTGCATCGCGAACCGCTCGACACCGCTCGCGCGCAGGGTCGTGGTCATGGGCGCTCCCAGGATGCGGCCCCGCGGGGCACTCGACCGTCAGAGTCGTCCGGGCCGCCGCCCCCCGGCCACGACGACCCCGACGGCAGCATCCCGGGCGCCGACTGTGGCACACGGCGCGTCACTGGCGCCACGCCCTCGAGGTCGACCGCGCCTCACTCGGCGAGCGCGCGCATCACCCGGTAGAGGTCGCTCTTGCCCTCGAAGCCGATCCCGGGCAGCTCCGGCAGCACGACGTGCCCGTCCTCGACGGCGACCCCGTCGGGGAAGCCGCCGAACGGCTGGAACAGGTCCGGGTAGGACTCGTTGCCGCCGAGCCCCAGCCCGGCCGCGATGCTCAGCGACAGCTGGTGCCCGCCGTGCGGGATGCAGCGGCTCGGCGACCAGCCGCTGTCCCCCAGCGCGTCCAGCGTCCGCAGGTACTCGACCAGGCCGTAGCTCAACGCGCAGTCGAACTGCAGCCAGTCCCGGTCGGGGCGCAGCCCGCCGTGCCGCAGCAGGTTGCGGGCGTCCTGCATGGAGAACAGGTTCTCGCCGGTGGCGAGAGGACCGGCGTACGCCTCGGCGATCTCGGCGTGCAGCGCGTAGTCGAGGGGCTCGCACGGCTCCTCGAACCAGAACAGGTCGTACGCCGACAGGGCCTGCGCGTACTCGAGGGCGGCGTCCCGCTCGAACCGGCCGTTGGCGTCGACCGCGAGCGACTGACCGGGCTCCAGCACGTCCAGCACCGCCTCGATCCGGCGCAGGTCCTCCGCCAGCGGCGCGCCGCCGATCTTCATCTTGACGACGGTGTAGCCCCGGTCGGTGTAGCCGCGCATCTCCTCCTGCAGGGCGGACAGGTCCTGGCCGGGGTGGTAGTAGCCGCCCGCGGCGTAGACGAACACCCGCCGCTGCGGCGCACTCGAGCCGTACCGCTCCGCCAGCAGCGTGAACAGGGGGACGCCCTCGACCTTGGCCACGGCGTCCCACACCGCCATGTCGACCGTTCCGACGGCGACGGACCGCTCGCCGTGCCCCCCGGGCTTCTCGTTGACCATCATGGCCTGCCAGATGCGGCCCGGGTCCAGGCGACCGCGCTCGTCGAGCAGCGCGTCGGGGTCCGCCTCCTGCAGCCGCGGGAAGATCCGCTCGCGCAGCAGCGACCCCTGGCCGTACCGGCCGTTGGAGTTGAAGCCGTAGCCGACCACCGGCCGGCCGTCGCGGACCACGTCGGTGACCACGGCGACCAGGCTGAGGGTCATCCGGCTGAAGTCGATGTACGCGTTGCGGATCGGCGAGCTGATCGGGAAGGTCTTCTCCCGGACGTCGACGATCCTCATGCCTGGGCCTCCCGGTCCTGTCGGTGGGCTACTGCGCGCGGGGGGCGATCTCGCCCATCGGGCCCCAGCCGCTGAGCTCCGGCGAGTCCACGTAGATGATCTGCGGCTTGTCGGACACCCAGTCCGGAGCCCACTGGAAGAAGTCCTTCACGTGCTGGCCGGCGACGTGCGCGGCTCCTGCGTCGGCATCGCGGAAGCCCTCGAGCAGCACGAAGGTGTTCGGCTCGTCCAGGCTCCGGGACCACTCGAAGAAGACGTTGCCCTCCTCCGCGCGGGTCGCGGCGGTGTAGCCGGCAGCCTCCCCCATGAACTGGTCGGCCTTCTCGGGACGGATGGGGAACTTGACGGCGATGCAGATCACGGCGCGCTCCTCGGGCGGGGTCGGGTGCCGGCGACCCTAGTGCCGGCTTCCCCGTGCCCCACGTCGGGGCCGTGCGACCGGGCGCCTCGCTAGTGGGAGCGCAGTGCCTGGTCGGGCAGCAAGCCGCTCTCCACCAGCTGCTGCAGCTCGCGGCTGGCCGCAGCCCGGGTCAGGGTCTCGACCTGCTGGGCGTGCAGGGCTCGGGCGCCGCCGGCCGACCGGGAGTCGAGCTCGTCCAGCTCGTCGATGGCTTGCTGCTCCCACCCGTGGATCGTGCTCCGGGCCCGCTCCACCGTCTCCGGACGGATCGCGGAGAGATCGTCGAACATGTCGAACGCGTCCGCGGTGCGCCGGGCGGCGAGCCGTCGTGCCGTCGCCTCCGCGTAGGCCAGCTCGTCGGGATCGCTGCCTGCGGGTTCGGGGAGCCGGCCCACGAGGCGGCGAGTCATCCTCTCGAGGCCGCCTGACCGCTGCTGTCGGCTGGTCCCCAGCTCGTGGCCGCCTCCGCGCAGCGACAGGTCGTCGATCTCGTCGTCGACCTCGTGCAGCAGGGTGCGCGTCACGGCGGGCGGCAGCAGTCCCTCGTCGCTGAGCCACTGGTAGGTCCGTCGCTCCACGTGCAGGCCGCGGCCCACCACGATGCGGAACTCGTCCTCCTCGCGGACGTCGAGGCGGTCCATCTCCTCCCGTGCCGCCCGCTGCTCCGCCCCGAGATGCCCTTCCGTGCGCGGGTCGGTGTCCAGGCCGAGATCGGTCAGCTCCCGCCTCGCTGCCTCGACCGCGGACATGCGGGCGACCGCCATCACGTACCGGTCGGTGTCACTCGGCTCGTCGAGCCCGAGCCGG
This sequence comes from uncultured Frankineae bacterium, assembly GCA_902805805.1. The sequence continues at coordinate 6,200 of CADCUE010000305.1, forward strand.
GACACCAGCCAGCGGATGCTCGTGGCGTTGAGCAGGAGCGTCACGAGCACGACGCCGCCCGTCAGCGCGACCAGCAGCTCGCGTTCGGCGAGCTCCTCGGGCAGCGCCAGCGCCAGCGCCAGCGCCACGCCGCCGCGCAGCCCGCCCCAGATCAGCACGGCCTCGTTCCGCCGCCCGAGCCGGGGGATGTGCGCGACCCGCTCGAGCAGCCAGACCACCGGAACGACCGCCAGCGCGCGAGCGGCCAGCACGACGACGGCGGTGAGCAGGATGGCGCCGGCGTTCTCCAGCAGCGGTCCGGGCCCGATGACCAGACCGATGAGCAGGAACAGCAGGGCATTGGCGACGTAGTCCAGCGCTTCCCACATCTCCGCCCAGAGCTGGCGGACCTCGGCCGAGGCGCGGCTGGGGGCCAGCCCGGCCAGGACCATCCCGGCCACAGCGGTCGCCATCACTCCGGAGAACCCGAGCACCGCGTCGGCGAGGACGAAGCTGCCGTAGGCCAGAGCGAGGGACAGGGCTGCGGCCGGCAGGCGGTCCAGCCAGGGCAGCGCGAGAGCCGCGACCAGCCCGAGAACGACGCCGATCAGCGCGCCGCCGCCGAAGACAGCGACGAAGTCGAGCACACCGGCGAGCACACTGACCGAGCTGCCGGTCGCGGCCTCGACGAGGATCGCGAACAGCACGATCGCGACCCCGTCGTTGAGCAGGCTCTCTCCTTCGACCAGGGTCAGCAGCCGGCGCGGCACACCGACCTCCCGGAACACCGCCACGACCGCCACCGGGTCGGTCGCGGAGATCAGTGCGCCGAACAGGAAGGCCGCCGTGAGCGCCGTGCCCAGGAACAGGTGCAGGCTGATCCCGACCAGGACCGCCGAGGCGAGGAAGGCCAGCACCGCCAGGGCCAGGATCGCGCCCAGGTTGCGGACGAAGGCGCGCAGGTCGATGTCGAGCGCGGCCGCGAACACCAGCACGGGCAGGAAGACGAAGACCACGACCTCCTCGAAGGCCTCCCCCTCCAGCCGGCCGACCTCGGGGCTGAGGCCGAGCGCCGCGGCCAGGAACCCCACCACGACGAGGATCACGCTCAGCGGAACCCTCAGCCGGCGGGCCGCGAGGTTGAGCAGGACCGCGAGGATGAGCAGAGCGGAGATCTCCAGCAGCAACCGCGGCAGCTCCACAGCCTGCGCCTCCCTCCGCACCGCAACCCGCAGATCGTGCCGCACAACCCGCTTCCGCGGGCCCCGATCCGGCGGACGTCCTGTCACGGGGGGCGCCGACGACCGACGGTCGTGGGGCGGGACGGGACCGGGCGTCCACGCACCGCGGTGGACAAGGCGGCGTGCGGGTCTTGTGCCGCACACCACGCCGACGCCAGGATGGCGGCACCTGTCAGCCGCAGCGGCGACTTCGAGGTCGCGTCGCTGCCACACCTGTGGAGTGCACGTGCAGCGGACGCGCTGGAAGCCCGATGCCACGTTCTACCCGTCGCCCAGCCTGGCGGCCGAGGCAGCACCCGAGCGGCTCGCGTACGTGGCCACCTTCTGGCGCGGCGAGGGTGAGCCGCAGCCCGACGCCCTGGCCGTCGTCGACGTCGACGTCGACTCCCCGCGGTACGGGCAGGTGGTCGGCTGGTGCCCGATGCCCAACACCGGCGACGAGCTGCACCACCACGGCTGGAACGCCTGCAGCTCGGCGCTGTGCCCCAACAACGCGCATCCGCACGTCGAGCGCCGCTACCTGCTGATGATGGGTCTGCGCTCGAGCCGCATCCACTTCGTCGACGTGAAGGACGACCCGCTCAACCCGAGGATCGCCAAGGTCATCGAGCCGGACGACTACCAGCGCAGGACCGGCTACAGCCGGCCGCACACCGCGCACTGCGGTCCCGAGGGCATCTACGTCACCAACCTCGGTGCTGCCTTCAGCGACGAGGGGCCCGGCGGGATCGCGCTGCTCGACCACGACACCTTCGAGGTGATCGGCCAGTGGGAGAAGGACCGCGGTCCGCAGTACCTCGCGTACGACTTCTGGTGGCACCTCAACCACGACGTCGTCGTGACCAGCGAGTGGGGCACTCCCTCCATGATCGAGGACGGGGTCGTCGGCGAGCTGCTGCTCGGGCAGAAGTACGGCCACAGCATCCACTTCTTCGACCTGCGCACCGGCAAGCACCTGCAGGAGATCGATCTCGGAGCGCAGCACCAGATGGCCCTGGAGCTGCGGCCGGCGCACGACCCGACCAAGCAGTACGGCTTCGTCGGCGTCGTCGTCAGCACCGAGGACCTGTCGGCGTCGATCTGGCTGTGGCACCGCGAGGGCGAGCGGTTCGAGGCGACGAAGGTCATCACGATCCCCGCGGAGCCGGCCGACCCGGCCGACCTGCCGGACGTCCTCAAGCCCTTCGGCGCGGTCCCGCCGCTCGTCACCGACATCGACCTGTCCGTCGACGACCGGTACCTCTACGTGAGCTGCTTCGGCACGGGTGAGGCCAAGCAGTACGACGTCAGCGACCCGTTCCACCCGGTCGAGACCGGGTCGCTGCGCGTGGGCGGCATCGCCTCGCGCTCGCCGCACCCGTCGCAGCCGGACGTGCCGCTGCGCGGAGCACCGCAGATGGTCGAGGTCAGCCGCGACGGCAAGCGCGTCTACTGGACCAACTCGCTGTACGGCGCGTGGGACGACCAGTTCTTCCCCGACGGTGTCGGGGCGTGGATGGTCAAGGCGGACGTCGACGTCGAGCACGGCGGCATGACGCTCGACCCGCGCTTCTTCCCGTCCGGCGACGACTTCCGCGGCAACCGCGTCCACCAGACGCGGCTGGAGGGCGGGGACGCCTCCAGCGACTCCTACTGCTTCCCGTGACGCCGGTCGCGACGGGCACATGAGCCCGGCCTGGTGACGGAGGTCCTCGCGCACGGCGGTGAGCTCCACCCCGGACTGTCGGGCGGCGCCTGGCTCGCCGTGGTCCTGCTGGGGGCCTTCCACGGCCTCAACCCCGGCATGGGCTGGCTGTTCGCCGTCTCGTTCGGCCTGCAGGAGAAGGACCGCGGTGCGCTGCTGCGTGCGCTGCCGCCGATCGCCGTGGGCCACGAGCTGGCGGTGGCGCCGGTGGCGGTCGCCGTCGCCGTGTTCTCGTCCGCGGCGACCCGGGCCCTCGTCGTCGGTGTGCTCGCTGCGGCGCTGACCGGCTTCGGCCTGTACCTGCTGCTGCGGACGCGGCACTTCACCTGGGTCGGGATGCGGCTGAACCGCTGGGAGCTGGCCTGGTGGTCGTTCCTCATGTCGACGGTGACCGGTGCCGGTCTGATGCTCAGCCCGGTCCTCCTGTCGGCCACGCCCAGCGCGAGCACGCTGGAGGAGGCCCTGGCCGGTCCGGTCGAGTCGGCCCTGGCTGCTGCCCTCGTGCACGGCCTGGCCATGCTCGTCACCAGCGCCGTGGTCGCGGTCGTCGTCTACGAGGTGATCGGGCTGAGGATCCTGCGCAGCGCCTGGGTCAACCTCGACCGGCTGTGGGCCGGCGCCTTCCTGCTGGCCGGGGCGTTCGTCTGGTTCGCCTGAGCGAGGAGCGTGGGCGTCCCCTGCCCACCGGGGCGCCGCGTACCCGGCACAGGCCCTGGCGGAGTCCCCGGTGTCGCGAGTCACGCGGACGCTGCGAGGCCCGCGGCCGCCAGCGCGGCCGTGCGGGCGCTGCGTGCCGGGGCGGGTCGGGATGCGCTTCGCCGTGCCCTGCCCCTCGCGCGCTCGCAGCTCGCCGACGCACCCCCTGCCGAGGGCGCCAGCTCAGCGGACGCGCGCAGGGCCGCGAGCGCGGCGTGCGTGGTCGACTTGACGGTGCCGACCGACACGTCGAGCAGCCGCGCCGTCTCGGCCTCGGTGAGGTCCTCGTAGTAGCGGAGCACCACCACGGCGCGCTGCCGAGGGGGCAGGCGCTTCACGGCTGCCCAGAGAGCGGCACGCTCCCCCACCTGCGCGAGGGGACCGAGCGCTCCGCGCTCGGGGAGCACGTCGGTCGGGACCTCGTCGTGGCGCCGCTGCCGGCGCCAGTCGGACACGTGCGTGTTCACCATGATGCGGCGGACGTAGCCGTCGACCGCCTCGCGGTCCCGGACCCGGTCCCAGGACAGGTAGGTCTTGGCGAGCGCGGTCTGCAGGAGGTCCTCGGCGTCGGCGGGCTGCCGCGTCAGCGCCGCCGCCGTCCTCAGCAACGCCGCGGATCGTCTGGTCACGTACCGGCTGAACTCCTCGTCGGCCCTGTCGTCCACGGCGCTCCTCCGTCTGCCTCCCGCGCGTCCTGCGTCGCTGCAGGCTCCTTCGGAGGTTGGCGGAGGCTCCGGTGCCGCGCCACAGACGGCACCCGGACAGCGCCCGGACACTCCACGGTGGCGGCCGACGGCCAGGCGTACGGCGGGCGGACGCGGTCCCGCCGGGGTCAGCGCTCGAAGTAGCGCCGTGGCGCCTCCACCAGCATCTGGCGCACCTGCTCGTCGCTGACGCCACGGGAGCGCAGCACCGGCAGGACGTCGCTGCTGATGTGCGTGTAGTTCCAGTTGGGCGCGACCTGGGCGACGGCGGCCTGGGTCTCGCCCGGGAAGTAGTCGATGTAGCAGCTGGCGTCGTGGGACAGGACCATCCGGTCGGCGTAGCCCTGCTCGGCGAGCGCGACGATCGTGTCGATCCGGCTCGCGGTGGGGTTGTAGATGTCGAGGCCGAACCGGTCCATGCCGAGCAGGCAGCCCGCGTCCGCCAGCTCCTTGAGGTAGTCGAGGTCGTTGCTGTCGCCGGCATGCCCGATGACGACCTTGCTGAGGTCGACGCCCTCCTCGCCGAAGACCTGCAGCGCGAGCCGGCCGGCCTGGGTGGTCGACGAGGTGTGCACGGTGACGGGGACGCCGGTCTCCCGGTGCGTCGCCGCGCAGGCCCGCAGCGTGCGCTCGACGCCAGGGGTGAGGCCCTTCGCCTCGACGACGCACTTGAGGAACGCCGCCTTGACGCCGGTGCCGGCGATGCCGGTCTCGACGTCACGCCGGAAGTCGGTGACCATCGGGTCGACCGGCAGGTCGACCAGCAAGCCGGGGCCCCGGTGCTCGTACTGGTGCGGGATCTCGTCGTACGTGTAGAGACCCGTCGCCACGATGATGTTGAGGTCGGTCTGCGCGGCGACCCGCTGGATCCGCGGGATGTAGCGGCCGAGCCCCCAGACGGTCGGGTCCACGATGGTGTCGATGCCGAGCGCCTTGAGGGCGTTGAGCTTGTCGACGGCGTCGGCGACGCGCTCGTCCTCGTCCCACCAGTCGTCCGCCCCGTAGTTCTGGACGTGCTCGGTCGACAGCACGAAGACGTGCTCGTGCATGAGCGTCGGGCCGAGATCGCCCGTGTCGACAGGTCCGCGGACGGTCTCGACAGTGGACACGTTCCTCCTCAGGGTCGGGGCGGCCGGAGCGGGGCGCCCCAGGACGTGTGCTCGCGCAGCACCGGCTTGAGGACCTTGCCACCGGCGTTGCGGGGCAGCGGGTCGGTGCGGAGCGCGACGTACTGCGGGACCTTGAAGTCGGCGAGCCCGCCGCGGGCGAAGTCGGCCAGGTCGCTGGGCTCGAGCGAGCTTCCCGGACGCAGCACCACCACCGCGCCGACCTTCTCGCCCATGACCTCGTCGGGCACCCCGAGGACGGCGACCTCGCCGACGGCGGGGTGGGCGGCGAGCGCGTTCTCGACCTCGACGCAGTAGACGTTCTCGCCGCCGCGGTTGATCATGTCCTTCTTCCGGTCGACCAGGTGGACCAGCCCGTCGTCGTCGATCCGGGCCAGGTCGCCGCTGTGCAGCCAGCCGTCGACGAACGTCTGCGCGGTCTGCTCCGGCTTGCGCCAGTAGCCCGCCACGACGTGCGGCCCGCGGATGAGCAGCTCCCCGACACCGCTCAGAGGGTCGACGCCCGCGAGGTCGAGATCGACCACCGGCGCGGCGAAGCCGACGCTGTCGGCGTGCTCGGCGGCCCACTCGTGCGGCAGGTAGGTCGACACCGACGACGTCTCGGTGAGCCCGAAGCCGTTGCCGACCCGCGCCGTCGGGAAGGCCTTCTTCAGCCGGTGCACCAGATCCGGGGCGATCGGCGCCCCGCCGTAGGACAGCGCGCGTACCGAGGAGGTGTCGGTGCTCGCGAAGTCGGGGTGCTGCAGCGCCAGGTGGTAGATGGCCGGGACCGTGGTGAGGACCGAGATCCGCTCGTCCTCGATCGCGCTGAGGAACACCGCGACGTCGAAGACCGGCATGATCACCGAGGTCCCGGCGATGCCGGTGAGCACCAGGAGCTGGGAGTTGCAGCCGGTGACGTGGAACAGCGGCACCGAGATGAGCGTCGTCAGGTGCTCGCGCCGATCGAGGGCCAGGCAGCGCAGGCACGTCTCGCAGTTGGACAGGAAGTTCTCGTGCGTCGTCATCGCACCCTTGGGGAAGCCTGTCGTCCCGCTCGTGTAGAAGATCGCGGCGAGGTCCCGATGGCCCTGGTCGGTCTCGGTCACCGGCTCACCGTCGGGCAGCACCGCACCGGGCTCGAAGACGTACGACGCGCCCGAGTCGGTGAGGACGTACTCGACCTCGGGTGGCGCGAACCGGGTGTTGACCGGCACCGCCACCGCGCCGGCGAGCAGCGTTCCCCAGAAGCCGAGCACCCAGTCGACGCCGTTGGGCAGCCGGTTGGCCACTCGGTCGCCGGGCACGACGCCCGCTGCGCGCAGCCCACCGGCGACGCGCGCGGACCGGTCCCACAGCTCGCGGTACGTGAGGCGCGGGCCGCCCACCTCGACGACCGCCTCGCGGTCCGGCTCGGCCTCCACGGACGCACGCAGCAGGTGCAGCAGGTTGTCGGCCAGGTGCGTGTAGCGGCGGACGCCGTCCGGACCGGTGGTCATGCCACTGCGGTCGAAGGGCGCGGGCACCGGACCTCCAGACGTCGACGTCGTCGTCGGGTGCCGGAGTCTCGTCCAGCCCGGCGGGGCTGTCCACCATCGACGTCAGCAGTGTGCGAGTCGCGTGCGGGCGCCGCTCGACCGGCTACGGCGTGCGGAACCGGCGCTCGGGCCGGCCGGCGCCGCCGTACCGCACGTGCACCTCAGCCGCCCCGTTGCGGGCGGAGTGCTCGAGGTAGCGCCGCGCGCTGACCCGCGACAGCCCGGTGAGCTCGGCGCACTCGCTGGCCGAGACGCCGTCGGCTCCGGCGTCGCGCAGCACCTTCTGCACCAGCGCCATCGTCTCCGGTGAGAGTCCTTTCGGCAGCGTTGCCGCCACCTGGTCGCGGCGCAGCTCGGGGACGAACAGGAGGTCGACGTCGCCCTGCGCGCCGCGGCCGGGCTCGACGACGGGCAGCGCGGCGAGCCGCCGGCGGACGTCGGCGAGGTGCTCGAGCCGGGTGCGGAGGTCGTCGTAGTGGAAGGGCTTGATGAGGTAGCTCACGGCCCCGCCGTGCAGCGCGCGGGTGACCGACTCGGCGTCGCTGGCCGCCGTCACGAGCAGGACGTCGACCGAGGACTCGGGCCCGGGCGACGCGCGCAGCTGCTGCAGCACGTCGAGCCCGGTCATGTCGGGCAGGTAGACGTCGAGCAGGACGAGATCGGGCTGCAGCTCGCGCACCGCGGCCAGCGCCGCCGCGCCGTCGTGGGCGGTGCCGACCACGGTGAAGCCGGGGGTGCGCTCGACGAAGGCGCCGTGCACGCGCGCGACCATGTAGTCGTCGTCGACCACGAGGACCCGCAGGACGGGCGGCGGGGGCCCCGGCGCGTTCACGGGGCCGCTGCGGCGACGCGGACGGGCAGGGTGGCCACGAAGACCGTCGGTCCGTCCTGCCCCACCTCCACCGAGCCGCCCCGCTGCGTGCAGATCAGGCGTACGAGCGACAGGCCGATGCCGCGCCCGCCCGGCACCGGCGGCTTGGTCGACACGCCGCGCTCGAACAGGTCACCCGCGACGTCGGGAGCGATCCCCGGGCCGGAGTCCCCGACGGTGACCGTGACGCCGCCCGTGGCGTCCTGCACCACCTCGACCTCCACCCAGGCGTCGGCGTCCCGGCGGCCGGCGCCGACGGCGTCCACGGCGTTGTCGACGAGGTTGCCGAGGACGGTCGCCACGTCGCTGGAGAGCTCGTCGTCGAGGATGCCGACCGCGCAGGTCGGCGCCACCCGGAGCTCGACGCCGCGCTCGTCAGCGAGGCTCGACTTCGCCAGCAGGAGAGCCGCCACGGCAGGGTCGCGGACGCGGGAGGTCACGGTGGAGGTCAGCTGCGCGTCACGGCGTCCGATGCGGTCGACGTAGCCCACGACCTCGCCGTACTCGCCGAGCTCGATCAACCCGGAGATGGTGTGCAGCCGGTTGCTGAACTCGTGCGCCTGCGCCCGCAGCGTCTGCGTGACGTCGGAGACGGCGGCCAGCTCGCGCTGCAGCGTCATCAGCTCGGTGCGATCGCGCAGCGTGGTGACCCAGCCGATCAGGCGGCCGTGGGAGCGGATCGGCATGCGGTTGAGCACGAGCACCCGCCCCTGCACGGCGACGGGCAGGTCGGTGCCCGCGGCCTCCTCGGACAGCAGCGCGGCGACGCCCGGCTCGAGCCCGAGCTCACCGACCGGACGGCCGACCGCGTCGTGCGGCAGGTGCAGCAGCGAGCGCGCCACGTCGTTGACCAGGGTGACCCGCCCGCCCAGGTCCAGCGCGATCATCCCCTCCTTGATGCCGTGCAGCGTGGCGTCGCGGTGCTCGACCAGTCCGGTGATCTCGAGCGGCTCGAGACCCAGGGTCTGCCGCTTCACCCGCCGGGCCACGAGCAGCGACCCCGCCACCCCGAGACCGCTGGCCACACCGAGGTAGACGAGCAGGTTCGGGGCGGCGGCACCGAGGTCCTGCCACAGCGTCGGCCGCGGCCGGCTCACCGCGACGACCCCGACGACCTCGGCGGAGCGCCCGAGGTCGTCGCTGAGCACCGGCACCTGGGCGAGCATCCGCGGGCCTCCGTCGCCCCCCACCTCGCCGACCCAGCTCCGACCGGTGGACAGCACCTCGCCCGGCAGCCGCAGGACCCGGCCGAGCTGCGAGGGCTCCCCGGAGGCGGCGACGGCGCCGCGCCCGTCGAGCACGACCACCGACATCGCGCTCGAGGTGGCCGCGCCCTGCCCGACGCTGCGGACGATCGTCAGCTCGTCGGGGGCCGGCTCGCCGGCCGGCAGGGCCAGGTCGTCCCGCGCCTCGAGGGCGTCGCGCAGCGGTCCGGTGGCCGCCACGACCTCGGCCACCGCCCGCGCCCGCCGACCCGCGTCCTCGTCGAACGACGCGGTCGTCTGCGCGAGCGACACGGCGGCGACCGCGACCAGCACGACGCTGACGATGACGAGCTGCAGCGCGAGCAGCTGGCCGGACAGCGTCCACCGACGAGCGCCCACCGCCACCTCCTCCGCCGCGTCCTCGCGTGCATCCTCCCCCAGCCCCGGCTCCCTCGGCCCGTGACCACAACGAACACAAGTGCCACTTGTGGACGCAACGGTGACACCTGTCACAAGCCGACCGGAGACTTCGAGGCGAACCGGACGACACGTCCGCACACCGAGAGGGCAACCCCGATGAGCCGTTCCACCCTTGCGCGCCGATCGACCGGCCGAGCCGCTGCGGCGCTCGCCGCCGTCGCCCTGGTCACCACCGCCTGCGGCACGACCGCGGGCGACGACGAGCCGGACACCGCAGCCGCGGCGGGCCCCGTCAGCGGCCTGCGCGTGCTCGTGCCGAACAGCCCGGGCAGCGGCTACGACCAGACCGCTCGCGCTGCCACCAAGGCGATGGAGGACGCCGACCTCGCGAAGACGGTCGAGGTCTTCAACGTCGCCGGTGCCGGCGGCACCGTCGGTCTGCAGCGGCTCGTCAACGAGAAGGGCAACGGCGACCTGCTCATGCAGATGGGGCTCGGTGTCGTCGGCGCTGAGTTCACCAACAAGAGCAAGGCCACGCTCGACCAGACCACGCCGATCGCCGGGCTCATCGAGGAGGCCGAGGTCATCGTCGTCCCGAAGGACTCGCCCTACCAGGACCTCGCGTCGCTGACCGAGGCGTGGAAGGCCGACCCGGGCAAGCTGCCGGTCGGCGGCGCTTCGAACCCGGGCGGCCCGGACCACCTGACGCCCATGCTGCTCGCCGAGGAGGTCGGCGTCGACCCCACGACCGTCAACTACGTGCCCTACGACGGCGGTGGCGAGCTGCTCGCCGGCATCCTCGGCAAGAAGCTGGCGTTCGCCGCCACCGGCGTGAGCGAGGTCGCCGAGCAGGCCAAGGCCGGCGACCTGAAGATCCTCGCGGTGACCAGCGACGAGCCCGTCGATGGCGTCGACGCCCCGACCCTGAAGGACGAGGGCATCGACCTCACCTTCACCAACTGGCGCGGCATCGTCGCGGCCCCCGGCATCTCCGACGCCGACCGCGACAAGCTCATCGACCTGGTCACCGAGATGCACGGCTCGCCGGAGTGGAAGGACGCCCTCGAGAAGAACGGCTGGACCGACGCCTTCAAGCCCGGTGACGAGTTCGAGGCCTTCCTCACCAGCGAGAGCGAGCGCGTCCAGGGCGTCCTGAGCGGGCTGGGGCTGGCGTGACGTCGGCGCCGACCGCCGACCGGACGACGACGCCGGACCGCCGGCAGGGACTGTCCGAGCTGCTCGTGCCGGCGCTGCTGCTCGTGGTCGGTGTCGCGGTCCTGGTCGACGCGTCGGGCCTCGAGGAGGGGCTCGGCCGCTCCACCTCTCTCGGGCCGCAGGCGATCCCGTACGCGATCGGCTCGGCGTTGATCGTCGGTGCCCTCTGGCTGGCCGTCGACGTCCTGCGGGGCGGGCGCGGCGAGCCGGAGAGCGGCGAGGACGTCGACCTGTCCTCCGGCAGCGACTGGAAGACCCTCGCGCTGCTGTTCGGTGCCTTCCTCGCGAACGTCCTGCTCATCGAGCGGGCTGGGTGGCCCGTGTCCGGCGCCGTGCTGTTCTTCGGCTGCGCCTACGCCCTCGGCAGCCGCCGCGTCGTGCGCGACGTCGTCCTGGCCTTCGCGCTGTCCATCGGCTCCTGGTACCTGTTCGTCCTGGGCCTGGACATCGACCTGCCCGTCGGCCTGCTGAACGGCATCCTGTGATGGAGGCCCTCGCGAACCTCGGGGACGGCTTCGCCACCGCCCTGACGCCGATCAACCTGCTGTACGCCTTCGTCGGAGTCCTGCTCGGCACGATGATCGGCGTGCTGCCCGGGATCGGGCCGGCCATGGCCATCGCGCTCCTGCTGCCGGTGACCTACTCGCTGGAGGCGACGCAGGCCTTCATCATGTTCGCCGGGATCTACTACGGCGGCATGTACGGCGGGTCGACGACGTCGATCCTGCTGAACACACCCGGGGAGAGCGCCTCCGTCGTCACCGCCATCGAGGGCAACCAGATGGCCAAACGCGGCCGAGCGTCGCAGGCGCTCGCCACTGCGGCGATCGGCTCCTTCCTCGCCGGCACGATCTGCACGCTGCTGGTGGCTCTGCTGGCGCCCTCGATCGTCGGTCTGGCCGTCCAGATGGGGGCGCCGGACTACTTCGCCGTCATGGTGCTGGCCTTCATCGCGGTGACCTCGGTGCTCGGGTCCTCCCGCGTACGCGGCTTCTGCTCGCTGCTGCTCGGCCTGGTCATCGGGCTCGTGGGCATCGACCAGACGACCGGGCAGCAGCGCCTGACCTTCGGCGTCCCCCAGCTCGCCGACGGGATCGACGTCGTCGTCGTGGCCGTCGGGCTGTTCGCCCTCGGCGAGGCGCTGTGGGTCGCGGCCCACCTGCGCCACTCGAGCGCGCAGGTGATCCCGACCGGGGCCGCCTGGATGGGGCGCGCCGACTGGCGCCGCTCCTGGGGGCCGTGGCTGCGCGGCACGGCGATCGGCTTCCCGTTCGGGGCGGTCCCGGCCGGGGGCGCGGAGATCCCGACCTTCCTCAGCTACGTCCTCGAGAAGCGGCTCAGCAAGCACCCCGAGCAGTTCGGGCACGGCGCCATCGAGGGCGTCGCCGGGCCGGAGGCCACCAACAACGCCTCCGCCGCCGGCGGCCTGGTCCCGCTGCTGACGCTCGGCCTGCCGGTCACCGCCACCGCGGCGGTCCTGCTGGCCGCGTTCCAGCAGTACGGCATCCAGCCCGGTCCGCTGCTGCTCGAGAACGAGCCGGAGCTGGTGTGGGGCCTGCTCGCCAGCCTGCTCATCGGCAACGCCATCCTGCTGGTGCTCAACCTGCCACTGGCGCCGCTGTGGGCCAAGCTGCTGCAGATCCCGCGGCCCTACCTCTACGCCGGCATCCTGTTCTTCGCCAGCATCGGCGGGTACGCCGCCAACGGCTCGACCGTCGACCTGGTGCTGCTCGCCGTCTTCGGTGTCCTCGGCTTCATCATGCGCCGCTACGGCCTGCCGGTGCTCCCCGCCATCATCGGCGTGATCCTCGGTCCGCTCGCCGAGCTGCAGCTGCGCCGGGCGCTGCAGATCAGCGACGGAGCGCTCAGCGGCCTCTACAACACCTGGTTCAGCGTGAGCGTCTACGCCGTCGTCGTGCTCGTGCTGCTCCTCCCCCTGCTCGTCAAGCTGCTCCGTCGCGGCCGCTCGCAGGGACCGCACGCCGGCTCACCGGCCGAGGACCCCGAGCTCGCCGTGCTCCACTCCTCCCACGAAGGACGACTGTGACGATCGTTGTGGGCTACGTGCCCAAGCCCGAGGGTGAGGCGGCGCTCGAGCGCGCCGTCGACGAGGCCCGCCTGCGCGGCGAGGACCTCGTCGTCGTCAACTCCTCCAGCGGCGGCTCCTACGCCGACGCCAGCTGGGCCACCGACGAGCAGCTGCAGGCCGTGCGCGAGCGGCTGGAGGCGGCCGGCCTGTCCTACGAGGTGGTGCACACCGTGGTGGGGCGGGAGCCTGCGGACCACGTGTGCGACGTCGCCGAGAAGGCGCACGCCTCGCTGCTCGTGATCGGGCTGCGCCGGCGCACGTCGGTCGGCAAGTTCCTCCTGGGCAGCAGCGCCTCGATGATCCTCATGCACGCACCCTGCCCGGTCCTGGCCGTCAAGGCCCCGGGTGGCGAGCACTGGCTGCACCGCTGAGCGGTGGCCGTGCGCAGTGGTGGCTGCTGCTGCTGCACGCTGGCCTCATCCAGGCCGTCACGTCCGTCGTCCGGCCCACGGCCTCCTACCGGGCGCTCGAGCTGGGCACGGCCCCGCAGCTGCTGGGGGCGCTGGCCGCGGGCTTCGCGGTGCTTCCCCTGCTCGCGGCCGTCTTCGTGGGCCGGCTCGCCGACCGGCGGGGCGAGCGACCGATGCTCGTGGTCGGCGGCGTGCTGGTGCTCGCCTCGACGCTGGCCTTCGCCCTCGTCGGCACCAGCCTGGTCGCCCTGGTCGTCTGCAGCGCCGTGCTGGGGCTCGGCCACCTGCTCCTCATGGTGGCCGAGCAGTCGCTGGTCGCCGACGTCGCCCGCACCCGCAGCCGTGACGCCGCGTTCGGCCACTACGCCTTCGCCTCCTCGGCCGGCCAGGCGGTCGGACCGGCGGCCCTCGCCCTGCTCGGCGGAGACCGGGTGCAGCCGTCGACCGGGGTGCTGTTCCTCGCGTCCACCGTCCTGGCGAGCCTGCTGCTCGCCGCGGCCGTAGGGCTGCGCCGCGGTGGCGGCCGGCGGTCGTCGGCGGCACGCGCCGCGGCGGCACGTCCTGGGAGCGTGCGGTCCCTGCTGCGGGTGCCCGGTCTGCCGGCGGCGGTCGTCGCCAGCCTGGTCGTGGTGTCCGCGATCGACATCCTGTCGATCTACCTGCCGGCGCTCGGCACCGAGCGCGGGCTGACCGCCAGCACCGTCGGCGGGCTGCTCGTCCTGCGCGCCGTCGCCACCATGGCCTCCCGCTCGCTGCTGGCCGTCGCCGTCGACCGCCTCGGCCGCAGCCGCCTGCTGGTCGTGGGCGCTCTGGCTGCCGGTACGGCCCTGGTCGTGCTCGCGCTGCCCGTGCCGCTCGCCGGGCTCGTCGTGGCCGTCGCGGTCGCCGGCACCGGGCTCGGCGTGGGACAGCCGCTGACGATGTCGTGGGTGACCCTGCTGGCTCCCGCGCCGCAGCGGGCCACCGCGGTGTCCCTGCGTCTGACCGGCAACCGGCTGGGCCAGACGCTGGTGCCGCTGGTCGTCGGATCGGCCGCTGCCGGCCTGGGCGCCGCCGGAGTGCTGGCCACGACCGGGACGCTGCTCGCCGGCGCAACGGTCCTGTCCGCCCGCCGGGTGGCGCTGGCCGGCACGCCGGAGCGCGGCGAGGCGCCCGAGACGCCCGACCCGGGGGATCCGTAGCCGGGTGACCGCTGCGGCGGCAGCCCGGTGGCGGGCGTCCGGCCTCGCCCTAGAGTCGCGCCGTGCCCACGAACGCTCAGGACTTCCACGACGGTCGCGCCACCACGGCCGACCTGGTCGACCGGCTCGGAGAGGACGTCCGGTCGTGCGACCTGCAGCTGCGGCAGCTGGGCGGTCGGCCGCGCTTCGCCGGACCGGTGCGCACCGTCCGCTGCCGTCAGGACAACGCGCTGGTCAAGCAGGTGCTGTCCACGCCCGGCAACGGTGCGGTGCTCGTCGTCGACGGCGGCGGCTCGCTGCACAGCGCTCTCGTCGGCGACATCATCGCCGGGCTGGCCGTCGACAACGGCTGGTCCGGGCTGGTGGTGCACGGCGTCGTGCGCGACGCCGCGGTGCTGGCCGGCATGCCGCTCGGCGTCAAGGCACTCGGCACCAACCCGCGCAGGAGCCGCAAGCAGGGCGCCGGCGAGCTGGACGTGCCCGTCGGCTTCGGCGGGGTCGTGTTCACCCCTGGCGACTGGGTCTTCAGCGACGAGGACGGCGTACTGGTCCTGACCGAGGAGCAGGCG
>CADCUE010000306.1 GCA_902805805.1 uncultured Frankineae bacterium
GGTGCACCGGGCGCGCAGAGGCGACGGGCGCCCGGTGGCGGTGAAGGTGCAGTACCCCGGCGTCCGCGAGGCGCTGACCGCCGACGTCCGCACCGTCTCGGCGATGAGCCGGGCGGCCGCGCTCGTCGCCCGCGGCCTCGCCCTGCCACCGCTCGTGGCCGAGCTGCGCGAACGGCTCGTCGAGGAGCTCGACTACGAGCACGAGGGCGCCGTCCAGACCCGCTTCGCGCGGGCGTACGCCGGCGATCCCGACGTGCTCGTCCCGCGCGTCCACCGGGCGACCTCGCGCGTGCTCGTCATGGACTGGGTGGACGGCACGCCGCTGTCGGCCGTGGCGCGCACCGGCACGCAGGGCGAGCGCGACCGCGCGGCGGGGCTGTACCAGCACTTCCTCGTCAGCGGGCCGGCCCGGGCGGGGCTGCTGCACACCGACCCGCACCCCGGCAACTTCCGGCTGCTCGCCGACGGCCGCCTGGGCGTCCTCGACTTCGGGTCCACCCTCGAGCTGCCGTCCATGCCGACGACCTTCGGCCGGCTGCTGAGCGCCCTGCTGGGCGACGACCCGGACGAGGTGCTGCGGCGGCTGCGCGAGGAGGGCTTCGTCCGGCCCGGCGTGGAGGTCGACGTGGCCAAGCTCGTCGACTACATGTCGCCGTTCACGGTCCCCGCCCGGTACGAGCGGTTCCGGTTCACCCGCGACTGGCTGCGCGGTGAGTTCGCCCGGGTCAACGACCCGCGCAACCCGGAGTTCGGCGTCGCGCTGAAGCTGGACCTGCCGGCCGAGCACCTGTTCACCCACCGGGTGTGGCTCGGGATGGTCGGCGTCCTGTGTCAGCTCGAGGCGGAGGTGCCGGTGCGGCCGGTCCTGGAGGAGTACCTGCCCGGCTTCACCTGAGCGAGCTGCACGAGCGCGCCGGTGAGGGAGACCGCTGCGGCCGCCACGAAGGCGCAGGTGCCCGAGACGAGCACCCAGCCAGAGCCCGGGACCGCGCGGCTGACGCGCCGCAGGCTCAGGCGGGCAGGGCCTCGAGCTCGAACCACACGCACTTGCCGGCCGAGAGCCGCTCGGTGCCCCAGGCACGGGCCAGGGCGCCGACGATGAGCAGCCCGCGACCTCCCTCGGCGTCGAGCTCCGGCGTGCGGGCCTGCGGCAGCGCGTCGGAGCGGCCGTCGATGAGCTCGACCCGCAGGCCGCCCGCCGGTGGCCGGCGCACCCACAGGTCGACGCCCGGACCGCCGTGCCGCAGCGCGTTCGTGGCGACCTCGGTGACGAGCAGGGCCGCGTCGTCCGGGTCGCACCCGGTCCGCTGCGCCCACTGCACCGCGAGCCTGCGGGCCCGCGCGACCTCCGACAGGTGGCCCGCGAGGTGCAGGTGGGCGCCGGCGTCGGCCGGCTCCTCGCCGCCGGTCAGGACCGCCAGCAGCGCGCTGTCGTCGTCGGGGCGGCCGTCGCGGCCCATGCTCCGCAGCAGCGTGTCGCACAGCTGCTCGAGGCCGGACGGCTCGAGCTCGCCCAGCTCGGCGACGGCGTTGCGCAGGGCCAGCAGGCCCTCCTCGACCGGCTGCGCGCGGCCCTCGACGAGCCCGTCGGTGAACAGCAGGAGCAGCGCGCCCTCCGGCAGGTGCACGGCCGTCTCCGGCGGCGGGGCGGCGCCGACCCCGAGCGGCGGGCCCGGCTCGATCTCGACGTACTGCCCGCCGCCGTCCCGGTGGACGACGAGCGGCGGGAGGTGGCCGGCGCTCGCGAGCTGCAGCGCACCGGTGGCAGGGTCCAGCACCCCGTAGAGGCAGGTGGTCAGCGACGTCTGCCCGAGCGACGACATGGCGGCGTCGACGAGCGCCAGGACCGCGGACGGGCTGTCCTCGACGAGGGCGCAGGCGCGCACGGCCGCGCGCAGCTGCCCCATCACCGCTGCCGCCGCGATGCCGCGCCCCATGACGTCACCGATGACCAGGCCGACCCGGCCGCGGGTCAGCGGCACGAGGTCGTACCAGTCGCCGCCGACCTCCGCGCCGGCCGCGCCGGGCAGGTAGCGGTGGGCGACGGTGAGGCCGGGCAGCTCGGGCAGCGCCCGCGGCAGCAGCGAGCGCTGCAGCGTGAGCGCTGTCTCGCGCTCCTGGCGGTAGCGCAGGGCGTTGTCGACGGCGGTCGCCATGCGCCGGGCGAGGTCCTCGACCAGCTCGACGTCGGCGTCGGTGTAGCGCTGCTGCTGCTCGCTGGTGAGGGTCAGGACGCCGATCGTGCGCCCGACGACCTGCAGCGGGACGACCAGCGCGCTGCCCAGCCCGAGCCGCCGCAGGGCGTCGTAGTGCCAGTCGTCGCGGGCGATCGCCCGGACGACCGCGTCGGCGAACGCCCGGTGGTGGACGGTGCGCTGCTCACCGACGGCCTGGCCGATCCCGGCGCCGCGCTCGGGGTCGGGCGGGTAGCGGACGAACAGCTCGGTGAGCAGGTCCTGCAGCTCGGGGTCGCGGTGGTGGACGGTGACCAGCTGCGGCGCGCCCTGCTCGTCCAGCAGGTGGACCGAGCACCAGTCGCCCGCCGCCGGCACCGCCAGTGCCGCCACCGCGTCGATCGTCTGGTGGAAGTCGAGCGACGCGGCGAGCCGGGCGCTGGCCATGGCGAGGAAGGAGATCCGCCGGCGCGCCTCCCGCTCGGCGGTGAGCAGCCGCCCGCGCTCCATCGCCTGCGCGCCCTGCCTCGCCAGCGTCAGCAGGAAGACCAGGTCGTCGTCGTCGAAGGCGGCCGGCCGCACCGACGACAGCACGAGCACGCCGAGCACGCGGCCCTCGACCTCGAGCGGCACGCAGGCGATCGACTCGCTGAGCGAGCTGTGCGGCAGGTGCGGGTAGAGGTCGACGAGCTCCTGGCGCGACTCGGTGCGCATCGGCGCACCGGCCCGCAGCAGGTCGGTGAGCGGGGTGGAGGCCTCGAGCGGCAGCGACTCGTACGTCGCGACCACCTCGGGCTCGTAGCCGACGTGCGCCAGCACCCGCAGCCGGCCCCGGTCGATGACGGTGACCCCGCCCGCGTCGACGCGCAGCGCGTCGACCGCCTGGGCCACGACGACGGCGGCGATCCGGTCGTCGTCGAGCGAGGCCCCGAGCGCCTCGCTGATCCGGACCAGCCGGGCGTTGCGGTCGGCGAGCCGCTCGGCCCGGGCGCGGGCGTCCTGCAGCTGCTCGGCGCGCGCGGTGAGCGCGGAGGCGTAGCTCGTGATGTCGAGCGAGACGCCGACGACACCGACGACCCGGCCGTCGTCGTCGCGCACCGGGCCGTTGCTCACCCAGACGAGCATCGGCGTGCCGTCCCGGTGCCGGGTGTGGAACTCGCCCGCCCAGCCGCGTCCGGCGTGCAGCGCCGCCCGGACCTCGTCGGCGCGCTCGGGCACCAGGCCGATGAGCTCCCGCACCGACCGGCCGACGGCCTCGTCGGGGGTCCAGCCGTACAGCTCCTGCGCCCCCGGGCTCCACGCCACCACGCGGCTGTCGAGGTCGACGGCGATGACGGCACCGGGCAGCTGCTCGACGCGCAGGCCGGTCGCGTCGTCGGCCCCGCCCGCCGATCGCTGCGCAGGCAGGTCGACCACGGACGCAGCGTAACCGGCCTCGGATCGCCGTCCGACCCGCGAGCGGGTAGGCAGGACGGGTGAGGGACGGGGACGGCTGGACCGAGTGCACGCTGGGGCACCGCCACTGGGGGCGCTTCGGCGCCGCCGGGCTGCTGGCGGTGACGCCCCGGTCCCCGGACGGGAGCGCGGGGACGCCGTACGTCCTCATGCAGCACCGCGCGGCGTGGAGCCACGGCGGCGACACCTGGGGCGTGCCCGGCGGCGCGCGCGGGTCGACGGAGACCGCGCTGGCCGCGGCGCAGCGCGAGACGGTCGAGGAGACCGGCATCGACGTGGCGCAGGTCGTCCCGGTCGCCGAGCACGTCGCCGACCACGGCACCTGGAGCTACACGACGATCGTCGCGACCGTGCCGGCGCGCCTGCCGGTGGTGCCCGACCGCGAGAGCATCGCGCTGCGCTGGGTGCCGGTCGACGAGGTGACGACCCTGCCGCTGCTGCCGGCGTTCGCCGCGGCCTGGCCGGCCCTGCTGCGGCTGCTGCCGTGACCGGGCCCGCCTCCGGGCGGTGGCCGGTCGCGTTCGGCGAGGCGGAGGTGCTGCGCGACCTCGACGCCGACGACGGGTGGCTGCTGTCGGTCGACGGGGTGGCGCAGTCCTACGTCGACCGGGCCGACCCGACGCACCTGGAGTTCGACTACGTCCGCCTCATGGGCGACGTCGTCGACGTGCTCCCGGAGGGGCCCCTCACCGCGGTGCACCTCGGCGGGGGCGGCTGCACGCTCCCCCGCTACGTCGCCGCGACCCGCCCCGGGTCGCGGCAGCTGGTCGTCGAGGCCGACGAGCCGCTCGCCGAGCTGGTGCGCCGCAGCTTCGGCACGGCCGGCTTCCGGCTGCGCGTCGGCGACGCCCGCACGACGCTGCCCGCGCTGCGCCAGGGCGAGAGCGACCTCGTCGTCGCCGACGTCTTCGAGAGCTCGGTGCAGCCCGTGCACGTGACGACCCTGGAGTGGCTCGGCGAGGTGCGGCGGCTGCTGCGCCCCGGCGGGGCGTACGTGGTGAACGTCGCCGACGGCCGGCCGCTCGCCTTCGCCAAGGGACAGGTGGCGACGCTGCAGGCGGTGTTCCCGCACGTGGTGCTGCTCGCCGACCCCTCGGTGCTGCGCGGACGGCGGTTCGCCAACCTCGTGCTCGCCGCCTCCGACGAGCCGCTGCCGGTCGACCTGCTCGTGCGCCGCGCCTCGCGCGCCGCCGGCCGCGCGCGGGTCGTCAGCGGCGACGACCTCACGGCGTTCACGGGCGGCGCGGCGCCGGTCTCCGACGCCACTGCCCGCTCGGCGCCCCGGCCGCCGCCGGAGCTGTTCCGCCGCTCGTCCGGGCAAGCTGGACGGGGCCAGCGAGACGGGGCCGGCTAGACGGGGACGGCGGCGTCGACCGTCCGGCGCACGACCTCGACGAGGTCGCCGGTGGCGGCGTAGGTCCGGCGCTGCTCGGCGGCGGACGTGCCGCGGCCGAGGGCCTGCTCGGCGAGGCCGTGCACCTCGTCCCACTCGCCCGTCTCCTCGAGGTCGTCGCGCAGCCGGGCGAGCAGGTCGCGCACGACGTCGGCGGCCGGCCGGCGCTCGACGAGGTGGAGGTCGAGCAGCCGGTCATCGAGCCCGTGCTTCGCCGCGCCCCACCGCGCCGCCCGGACCAGCTCCGGCCGCGGCTGCGGGAACGGGGCGCCGGTGACCGCCGCGCGGGCGGCCGTGCGGACCAGCGAGCGGGCCAGGCCCGCCTGCAGGACGACGTCGTCGAGCCGGGGGCACACGTCGGCGATGCGCACCTCGATCGTCGGGAAGCGGGTGGACAGCCGCGCGTCCCAGTAGAGGTGGCTCGCGTCGCGCACGACGCCGGAGGTGACGAGGTCGGCGACGACCCGGTCGTACGCCGCCCGGTCGCCGAGCAGCTCCTGCGACCCGGTCACCGGGAAGCGCGCGTAGTGCTGGGTCCGCCAGCTGGCGTAGGCGGTGTCGTGGCCCTCCCAGAACGGCGAGCTGCCCGACAGCGCCAGCAGCACCGGCAGGTCGGGCCGCAGGCGGTCGAGCACCTGCACCGCGAGGTCGCCGTCGGGGACGACGACGTGGACGTGCATGCCGGTGATGAGCTGCTGCAGCGCCAGCAGGCCGAAGCGCTCCTCGAGCTCGTCGTAGCGCGAGTCGGGGGTGCGGGTCTGGTCTCGCCACGTCCCGAACGGGTGGGTGCCCGTGGGCAGGATGCGGCAGCCGTGGCGCTGGGCGGCCGTGTCGGCGCCGCGGCGGAGCTCACCGACCTCGCGGCGCACGTCGGCGAGCGTCGTCAGGACGTCGCTGGCGACCTCGAGCTGGCTGGTCGAGATCTCGCCCTGCGCGCGTCCGCCGAGCAGGCCGACCGCCTCCGGGACCACGTCGGGGGCGTCCGCGAGCCCCATGGTCCGGGCGTCGACGAGCTGGTACTCCTCCTCGACACCGAGAGTGGCTCCGACGTCCGTCACGAGACGATCGTGCCGCACACCGCGACGGGGCCGTGCACGCGCCGATCGTGGTGCTCCCGTCACCGCTCGTGGTAGTCGCGGGCGCTGCGGTTGCCGCCCGTCGGCGCGGGGCAGCGGGGACCCGTCGAGAGGGGGTTCCCGTGCGCGTCCCGCGGAACCCGCTCCGAGCAGCGGCGGTCACGGGCTG
The DNA here is from genome assembly GCA_902805805.1 of uncultured Frankineae bacterium. The sequence goes on from CADCUE010000306.1 coordinate 6,268, forward strand.
CTCCTTGGTGCTGGCACTCGGTGCGCTCTGGGCCTGGCCCTCGGATCCCGGCACCGGGACGGAGGCGGCCGTGGCCAGCACCACCGGGGACGCCTCCGTCGGTCCGGTACCGCCAGACCCGTCCGTCACGGCGGCTGCGACGGT
>CADCUE010000307.1 GCA_902805805.1 uncultured Frankineae bacterium
CCGCACGACCTGACCGACAGCGGCCCCACCGACCCGGAGCAGCCGCCCCGGTCGCCGTCCGGCACGTAGGCCGCGCCCGGCGGCGTCGACGCGGCCGTGGTGGCCGGACGCCATGCCGTCCACCTCGAGGCGCACACCGCCTGCGGACGCCGTCGGCGAGCCCCTGGACCGAGGTGGACGGTCGTCCGTCCGCCCTGCCGGGTCAGCTCGAGGGAGCGGCACCCGGGAGGGTCAGGCGGCGACCAGCGCCCGGAGGGTGGCCAGCTCGTCGGCGAGGCCGCCGGCCAGCCGGTCGAGGTCGGGCACGAGCTCGCGGTCGGCGATGAGCCCGAAGTGCATGCCGTCGTCGTAGGACATGACCGTGACGTTGAGCCCCTGGCCGTCGGCGATGGCCGACAGGGGGTAGTAGGCCATCAGGCGCGCCCCGCCGTAGTACAGCGGCACGCTGGGCCCGGGCACGTTCGAGACGATGAGGTTGAACGGGCTGAGCCACTCGACGAGCCGCAGCCGTGCCGCGAGCCGCGCGGCCTGGCCCGCGAGAGCCGGTGCGGCGAACTGCGTGACGTCGGACAGCAGGTCGGCGGGCAGGGCGCCGTGCTGGTCCTTGGCCGCCGCCATCGCCTCGGAGGCGTGGCGCAGCCGCGCGGCCGGGTCCGCCAGGTGGGTCCCGAGCGGCGCCATCATCATCGACACCCGGTTGCCGCCGGTGCCCTGCTGCTCCTGCGTGCGCACCGACACGGGGACGGCGGCGACGAGCGGGCCGTCGGGCAGGGCGGAGTGGTCGATCAGCCACCGGCGCAGCGCCCCCGCCGTCACCGCCATGACGACGTCGTTGACCGTGCATCCCGCCGCCCGCTTGACCTGCTTGACGTCGGCCAGCGGCACGCTGCGGAACGCCCACCGCCGGTGCGGTGACACCGGCCGGTTGAACGGCGTGCGCGGAGCCCGCAGGCCGGACTGCTGCAGCACGGCGCTGCTCCCTCGTCGGGGCAGCACCCAGTCGACGACCGGCAGGCTGGGGCGGCCGGGGCTGCGCGCGAGCCCGGGCAGCGAGGCAGCCAGCGAGGCGGTGAGCCGGGCGGCGCGCAGCGGGTGACCGGCCAGCGACAGCACGCTGCGGGCCAGCAGCGGTACGGGTCCGGGCACGTCGTCGCACGTCCACGGCGGCACGTCGCCCAGCTCGCGGCCCTCCGGCGACAGGTCCAGGACCGCGCCGAGGATGTCGTTGCCCGACACGCCGTCGATCGCCGCGTGGTGCACCTTGGTGTAGACGGCGATCCGCCCGCCGGACAGACCGGAGATCAGGTACAGCTCCCACAGGGGCCGGGACCGGTCCAGCGGACGGGAGTGCAGCCGTGCGGCCTGCTGCGCCAGCTGCCGGTCGTCACCGGGGGAGGGCAGGGCCAGCTCCCGCACGTGGAACTCGATGTCGAAGTCGGGGTCCTCGATCCAGTACGGCTGGTCGAAGCCGAAGGGCACCTCGACGAGGCGGCGCCGGAACGGCGGCACGAGGTGCAGGCGCGTCGAGATCAGCGACTGCAGGCGCTCGAGGGTGAGCGGCTCGCGGCAGGTGGACGGGTCGAGGACGCAGACGCTGCCGACGTGGCCGTAGACCGAGGAGGTCTCCATGGCCAGGAAGGCCGCGTCGAGTCCGGTCAGCTGGTGCACGTGCTCCTCCTGCGGCTGCGGGTCGACGGGGTGCGCTTCGCGACGTCCGCCGTCGGGCGTGCCTCTCGTCGTGCACCGCAGGAGCGGCACGCAAACGGCAGGTCCGCACGTCAGGCGGTCCGGTCGACGGCCTCGGTCCGGGCGTCGGGCGCACTGGGGGTGTCGGCGAGCGTGACGACGGCGCCCTGGACGGCGCCGCCGGAGCGCTGCAGCGGCGTGACCGTCAACCTCCGGCTCTGGGCGCGGCCGAAGCGGTCCACCAGCGCGATGTCGACCGGACCCGGTCGGGCGGCGTCCACCACGACTGCGCGCAGCACGGCGCGGACCTGCTCGCTCGGCAGGTGCAGGTCGAGCTCGAGCAGCCGCCGGCCCTCGGCCTCGAACGAGCGCAGACCGGTGAGCCGCTCCGCCCCGCCGTTCCACAGCTGCACGCGGTAGTCGGTGTCGACGACCACCACGGCGAGCTCGAGACCGGCCAGGATGCCGTGCAGGAAGCCGTTGACCCGGTCGACCTCCAGCGTGCGGTCGCGCAGCTCGTCGTTGAGGGTCTGCAGCTCCTCGTTGGTGCTCTGGAGCTCCTCGTTCATCGTCTCGAGCTCTTCGTTGGTGCTCTGGAGCTCCTCGTTGGTGGTCTCGAGCTCCTCGACCGCGCTCTGCAGCTCCTCGTTGGTCGTCTCGAGCTCCTCGCTCGAGCTCTGCAGCTCCTCGTAGGCCGTGGTGAGCTCGCCGTCGAGCTGACCCAGGCGCTGGCGCAGCTCGTGGCGGTCGGAGATGTCCTCGAAGACCAGGTGCACCCCCTGCGCCTCGTCGTTGACGGTCAGCGGCGCGATGCGGATGTCCCAGCGGCCCGCTTCGCCCTGCGTCGGTGCCCAGGCGACGTCGCGCAGCTCGACGGCCTGACCGCTGGCCTGGACGGCCGCCACCGAACCCCGGAGCTCGAGCGGCCGCTGCGAGAGCTGGAGGTCGCCGAACTGCCGCCCGACGTCCTCAGGGGTCAGGCGCAGGTCGCGCTGGGCCCGCGCGTTGAGCAGGACGACGGTGCCGCCGGAGTCGAGCACCACCTGCGCGGCCGGCGCTGCCACGAACGCCGCCTCGGCGGCCCGGCGCAGCGTCGCGTCGCGGCCCTGCCCGCCGACGGCCAGCGCCGCCAGGCGCCCGGCGCCTGCCCGTGGCCGCGGGCGGAAGATGCGCTGGGGCAGGTTGACGGGGGTGAACAGCTGCGACTGCGTGAGCAGCATCTCCGCCTTGCCGAGCAGCAGCACACCGTGCTCGTGCAGGGCGAAGGCGAAGCGCTCGAGGACGCGCGTCTGCGTCTCCGCCGTGAAGTACATGAGCACGTTGCGGCAGGACAGCAGCACGACGCGGGAGATGGGCGCGTCCTGCAGCAGGTCGTGCCGGCCGAAGATGATCGACGTACGGAGGTCGGCGCGGAAGCGCAGCATCGTCCCGTCGGCCTCGAAGTAGGTGTCGCGCTGCGCCGGTGACAGCCCCTCGAGGGCCTCGGCGCTGTAGCGGCCGAGCCGGGCGACCGCGAGCGCCCGCTCGTCGATGTCGGTGGCGTAGATCTTGACCCGGCGCCGGTAGGCCTCGTCGCCGAGCAGCGAGTGCAGCAGCATCGCCAGGCTGTAGGCCTCCTCGCCGGTCGCGCACGCCGCGCTCCAGACGCGGATCGGCTCCGTGGGGTCGAGCCGGGACAGGGCCTCGGGCAGCAGGCTCTCGGCCAGCTCGGCCCAGGCGCCAGGATCGCGGAAGACGGCGGTCACGTTGATCAGGAGGACGTCGAGCAGGGCCGACAGCTCCGAGGGCTCCACCTGCAGCAGGTCGACGTAGTCCGCGTAGGTGTCCACACCGGCTGTGCGCATCCGCCGGTGGACCAGCCGGGTCAGGCTCGGCCTCTTGTAGCCCGTGAAGTCCGCTCCGCGCTGGTCGCGCAGGTAGACCAGCAGCGCCTCGAACTCGTCGTCGAGCAGGACGTCGTCGCGCACGTGCGGGTCCTCCGGACCGTGAGGGGAGTGCGGGAGCCTACGGGCCGGCAGAGGTGGTCGGCAGCGTCGGCTGGTCGGCCTCCCGCCGCAGGACCGCACGCAGCAGCTCGGCGGAGCGGCTGGCGTCCTCGGCGCGGCCGACGAAGTGCTCCTGCGACCAGCCGCGTCCGGCGGTGGTGGCCATCTCGGCCAGGCGCCGGCTCATCTCGGCCCGCTCCTCGAGCACGCGCAGCGCCGTCCACAGCGCCTCCTCGACGTCGCCGTCCTGCTGGGCGACGAGGTTCTCGGCGCTCCACGCGTGCCCGGTGCGGCACCGGAAGCGCAGGACCGTCGAATCGGGGACGGTGTTGAGGACGCCGTGGCAGTCCGGGCAGCCGTACGGGGACGGCTCCCCGGTGGGGCTGCCGTCGGGCATCACCGGCGACCGGCCGAGCGCGCTCTCGAGCTCGGCGAGATCGCGCTGCCACTGCTGCTCGGAGACCACGGGCTCGGGTGGGGGGACCTCGTTCACGGCGCGGACCACGTCTTCGGCCAGGGCCCGCAGAGGGAGGCAGCGGGCGTCGGGGACGGCGCGCAGCGCCGCCGTGGGCATGGACGGGAAGTCCGCCTCGTCGGGGTCCTGGACGAGGCAGTGGCCGCCGTAGCGCTGGACGACGTGCAACCCGGCGGCTCCGTCGTCCAGCAGACCGGTCAGGACCGCCGCCACCACGCGCGTGCCGCGGGCCAGGGCCGCGGCCCGCAGCATGGCGTCGTGGGAGGGCCGGGAGCCGTTCTCCCGCGGCCCGCGGCCCAGCACGATGCGGTCCTCGACGACCAGCAGGTGGGCGTCCGGGTGCGCGACCACGACCTCCCCGGGGACCAGCGCCATGCCGCTGCGCGCCTGCCGGACAGGCATCGGGCAGGTGCGCGCCAGGATGTCGGGCAGGTAGCTCCGGGCGCTGGCCGGCAGGTGCAGCGCGACGAGGACGGCGGCCGGCAGGTCGGCGGGCAGCCGGCTGGTCAGCGTCTTGAGGGCCTCGACACCACCGGCGGAGGCGCCGACGACCACCAGGTCCCGCTGGACAGGAGCAGGCACGTCCACGGCGCAGCTCTACCCCCGGCGGGTCCGCACACGCGTCACGCCGGCTGGTGGACGTCCTGCAGCAGCGATGCCAGGCCTCGGGCGACGTCCGTGGGCGGCACCCGACGCGTGTAGGCGCTGTGCGCGCCGGCGTCGAGCATCGCGGCGATCCGGTTGTCGTAGGCGACCTGGGCGCCGATCCGCGTGTACGGGGCGAACGCGCGCACCTCGCGCACGACGTCCTCACCGCTCATCATCGGCAGGCTGTCCTCGACCAGCAGCAGGTCCGGCTGCTCGGCCACCACCGCTCCGACCGCCTCCGCGCCGTTGGTGAGGCTCGCCACGACCTCGATCGACTGGCGCTGCAGGTCGGCACGGACCTTGTCCACGAACCACGCATTGCGGTGGACGAGGATCGCGCGGCGCGGTGACACCCGGTGGAGCAGCTCCGCGCTGACGCGCAGATGGGCCTCCGTGCGCGCGACGATCGCCCGGTGCTCGGCGCGGATGACGTCGAGGCGCCGGGCCAGGTCCATCCGCGCCTCTCGGGAGGCTGCGGCGCGGTCCGCCGCGGACTGCGTCCCGCGGCGCGCCTCGTGCCAGCGGTCGATGGCCTCCAGCTGCTGGCGGGCCAGGTCGAGGTCACTGCGGCCGCGCCCGGTGCCGCTCGGGGCGGAGCCGGTGTCGGGCGACGGCTCGAGGGGTGCGGCGGGGGCGGGGTCGCGTCCTGGGACCATGCGGCGTCCTGTCCGACGGGCCTGTGTGCAGGCGGCGGGGAGGGGCGGCTGCTGGCTCAACCGTCCATGAGACTAGGTGCCTGTCGCCCGGACCGCCAGCCCTGCCGATCACGGCTCGGGAGGCGGTGGCTCCAGCCAGTCGGGCGGGTGCGGTGGCACCGGCGGTGCCGGTGACGGGTACCCGCGTGAGCGCAGCAGGCCCGCGGTGGCCCGGTCCGATCTCGCGGACGCGGCGGCTTCGATCTCACGCAGGCGCAGCCGCGACGCTCTCAGGCGCTGGCGCTGCTCGGCGACGGTGAGCCGCGCCCGCTCGAGCCGCTGCTGCAGGTCGGCGTCCTCCACCACAGGGCTGTCCCCGGACGCCGGCGGGTCACACCGGAGGCGCCGGCGTCGAGGGCCGACGCAGTGTCGTCAGGGCCCGTGCCAGCAGCAGCCGGGACTCCGCCAGCCGGAGCTGGCTCTGTGCGGTGATGATGCGGTGCTCGGTCCGCATGCGGTCCACCTCGTCGAGGCGCAGCCGCGCCTGGCGGGTGAGCTCCCGTCGTTCGTCGGGGCTGCTCATGGTCTTCCGCCGTCTGTGCCCGTCCGCTGTCGTCCTGGTCCACCAAGACCGCGTCCGGTCCGTCGAGCGTACGCCCGATCTGCCGATCGCGAGCGGCGACCTGGATCACGAGCGCGCGAGGTGGGGCAGTATCCCGACGTGGACATCTCCCGGGACGAGCTGGCGACGAGCCTGGCCGACTTCGCCCGGGAGCTGCAGCGCCAGAGCCGACCTGCGCAGGTGCTGGAGACGATCGTGCACGCAGCGCTGCGACTGGTGCCCGGCGCCGACGAGGGATCGGTGAGCCTCGTGCTGGCCCGCCGCAGAGTCGAGGCCCAGGCTGCCTCCAGCGACCTCCCGCGCGCCGTCGACGCGCTGCAGGAGGAGGTCGGTCAGGGACCGTGCCTGGACGCCGTCTTCGAGCGGCACACGGTGTCGGTGCCCGACCTCGCGACCGAGACCCGGTGGCCGGAGTTCAGCCGGCGGGCGTATCGGCTGGGCGCGGGCAGCATGCTCTCCTTCCAGCTCTACGTCGAGGGGGACAACCTCGGGGCGCTGAACCTCTACGGGCGCCGGGCGGGGGCCTTCTCCGAGACGTCCGCAGCGGTGGGCGAGCTGTTCGCCTCGCACGCGGCGGTGGCCTACTCAGCGGCGCTGCGCGAGTCCGCCCTCGAACGCGCGCTGGCCTCGCGCCAGCTCGTCGGGCAGGCGCAGGGCATCCTCATGGAACGCGGGCGGCTGACCGCCGACCAGGCCTTCGCGCAGCTGACCCGCGCGAGCCAGGACCGCAACGTCAAGCTGCACGAGATCGCCCGCCGGCTGGTCGAGACCGGCAACCTGCCTGCCGCCAGCTGACCGGCCGGCGGGAGGTCGCCTCCGCGCGCAACCGCCCCGCTGCGCCGCCGCGCGAGGTCGCCCTGCGTCACGCGCGGCTGCGCAGGACCGCCTCCACCTCCGCCCGCAGGGCGTCGGCCGTCTCGCTCTGCACGGGCAGGTGCGGCAGGACCCCCAGCACCTCCTCCGGCTCGAGGTCCTCGGCCAGCAGCGCCGCCAGCAGCCGACCGGTGTCCGCAGGGACGACGGGCGTGCCGAGCCCGGCGCCGGCCAGGGCGGCCTCGGCGAGGAACAGCGCCCCGGCCAGCTCGTCCGCGACGGACCCCGTCCGGGTCGGCTGCGGGTCCGCCGGCTCGGCAGCGCGCCGGGTCTCGGCCTCCGCGGCCCGCACCAGCGCGAGCGGCAGCCCCTCCGCCTCCACCTCGACGAGCGGCGCGTGCCCGAGCGCGGCCAGCACCAGCTGCTCGGCGTCGGTGCGCAGCGGCGCGTCCCACTCCGCGGCCCGGACGACCGCCGGCAGGTCGTCGCCCTCCTCACCCAGCTCGTCCAGCAGCTCCTGCCAGCCCGAGGGATCGTGCTCCCGGGCGCGGCGGGCCGCCCGGACGCACGTCTCCAGGACGAACGGTCCGAGCACCTCGGCGTCGAAGCGGTCGCCCTGCACCGTGCCGTCGGCGGCCAGCGCGCCCAGTGCGTCGGCGAAGGTGCCCGGCGCCGCGTCCCCGAGCTCCAGCCGCAGGTCCTCGTCGCCGCCCAGCTGCTGACCTGCCTCTGCCTGCATGCCGAGCGTGAGCCCGGTCGCGACGACGCGGCCGTGGCGGCGCACGTGGTGCGGGCTGTCGGACAGCCCGACGCTCCACGCGCAGGCCTCGGCGACCAGGTCCGCGGTCCGCTCGCGCAGGACCTGCCGGGTGAGCAGCGCGACCGGGTCGACGTCGAACACGGCGTCAGGGTTCCCTTCGCGGGCCGGGCCGTACCGTCGCCGCGAGCGCCGCAGCGGCTCGGTCCGCCGTCGGGCGGTGCAGAGCCGCGACGGTGGGTAGCCACCGGGGGGAGCGTCCGTCGTGCGGATGCAGGAGGAGGCGATCAGGTGGGCGCAGGACGCAAGCTGCTCGGCATGCTCAAGGGCTCCGGCGGCGGCTCGAGCGGCGGCGGCGGCGGCAAGGCCGAGCGCACGGTCGCCGACCCGTACCCCGCGCGGTCCGGCGACCAGCGCCCGGGCGGCGATCCGGCCACCGTCCCCGGGGGCGGGGCCGACCGGCCGACCGACATCCCGCCGGCCGGATGGAAGCAGGTCCTCCTGCGCACCAAGCAGCAGGTCAAGGAGGACAACGTCCCGCTGCTCGCGGCGGGCGTCGCCTTCTACGCCTTCCTCGCGCTGTTCCCCGCGCTGATCGCGGCCGTGACGGTCTACGGCCTGGTCGCCGACCCGGCAGAGGTCGAGGAGCAGGTCGCCAGCCTCACCGAGGCCATGCCGGCGGACGCCGCGCAGCTGCTGTCCACGCAGCTGCGCGAGATCGCCTCGGGCAGCTCGAGCTCGCTCGGCTGGGGACTGGCGGCCAGCCTCGCGGCGGCGCTGTTCAGCGCCAGCGGTGGCGTTCAGAACCTCGTCAAGGCGGTCAACATCGCCTACGACGAGGAGGAGACCCGCGGCTTCCTCAAGCTGCGCGGGCTGGCGCTGCTGCTGACCCTCGGCGCCGTGGTCTTCGTGGTGGTCTCGGTGGGGCTCATCGCGGTCCTGCCCGTGGTCCTCGAGTCCGCAGGGCTGGGTGACGCGGGCAAGGCGGCGGTGCAGGTCCTGCGCTGGCTCGGCCTCGTGGCCTTCGTCCTGCTGGCTCTCGCGATCGTCTACCGCTACGCCCCGGACCGCGACAACCCGAAGTTCCGCTGGGTGGGGCTGGGCAGCATCGTCGCCACGGTCATGTGGCTGCTGGGCTCGCTGGCCTTCTCGCTGTACGTCAGCAACTTCGGCAGCTACGGCAAGACGTACGGCGCGCTCGCCGGTGTGGCCGTGCTCCTGCTGTGGCTCTGGCTGACGTCGCTGATCATCCTGATCGGTGCGGAGATCAACAGCGAGACCGAGCAGCAGACGGCCAAGGACACCACCCAGGGACCGGAGCAGCCGATGGGCCGTCGCCGCGCCGTCAAGGCCGACAGCATGCCCGCGTAGGGCCCGAACCGGTCGGACCCGGCCCGCGGGGGGGGGGCGGACCGGGTCAGTGGCTCGTCGTGCCGGCTCTGCTCTGCAGGGCAGGAGCGATGCGGCGGTCCGTCAGCACCCCGGTCGCGAACGCGTAGACCGCCTTGTGCAGGACGTCCACCACCTGCTCCTCGCGCGGCCAGGTGTGCGGCGGAGCGCCGACGCCGGTGCTGTTCTCGACGGTCTGGTCGAAGGCCAGGCGCACGACGGTGTGCGCGAGGTGGGCGCGTGGCCCGCGCAGACCCACGACCGACCAGACCCCCCGCACGGCGCCCAGGGCCGCTCCGGTCCCCCAGTGCATGGCGTGGTTCCAGGCCAGCGGCTGGGCTGTGTCCGCCGGCCGCCGGCCGAGCAGGGTGAGCAGCGCCCGGGCCGGCACGTACGAGTCCGGGCGCCCCGTGACGGCCTGCTCGGCCTTCTCGGCGGCGGTCATGGCAGCGACGCCGGCCAGGCCGAGCAGGGCGCCCCGTCCCGCGGCGGCCAGCAGGAGCCGTCGCCGGTCCGCTCCGGTGGGGGTCCTCATGCCGGCCTCCGGTCGATCCGCGTGGTGGGGTCCTCGCCGCGCTGCACCGGCCCGACGTGCTCCACCGCCGACCCGGCGACCGCCAGGACGAGCGTCAGCGCCTGGCCGTCGGTCAGAGCTCGTCGCACGGAGCAGCCCGTCGGGCTCGACGTGGTCGCAGCGCTGGCCGTGAGCACGCTGCTGGAGCCGCCGACTGCTCGACGCTCTGCCCGGCGATGGAGCAGGTCATGGGGCCTCCGACAGGCGGGACGGGCGGACGGTAGAGCGGCTGCCCGGCCGGCGGCGGCCGAACCCCCTGGCCGGACCCCGTCCGGGGCGCCGTTCGAGCTGGGCCGTGGCGGCGGGAGCCGGGCCTGGGACAGGATGTGCCCGTGGCCGCTCTGCACCTGTCCCAGGACCCCGACGCCGACGCGCTGCTCAGCCGCGACCCTCTGGCGCTGCTGCTCGGCATGCTGCTCGACCAGCAGATCCCGATGGAGAAGGCCTTCCGGGGGCCGGCGGTGCTGCTGGAGCGCCTGGGCCATCTCGACGCCGCCCGCATCGCGGAGATGGAGCCGGAGGCGTTCGCCGCGGTGATGGCCCAGCCGCCTGCGGTGCACCGCTTCCCCGGGTCGATGGCCAAGCGCGTGCAGGACCTGTGCCGCGCCCTGGTCGAGCACCACGGCGGTCGCGCGGAGGCGGTGTGGGACGGCGTCGAGGACGGCGCCGCGGTGCTCCGCCGCGTGCAGGCGCTGCCCGGCTTCGGCCGCCAGAAGGCGCAGATCTTCGTCGCCCTGCTCGGCAAGCAGCGGGGCGTGCGTCCGCCCGGCTGGCGGGAGGCCGCGGGAGCGTACGGCGAGGACGGCGCGCTGCGCAGCGTGGCGGACGTGACCTCACCGGAGACGCTGCTCGAGGTGCGGGCCTGCAAGTCGTCGGCCAAGAAGGCAGCTCGAGCGCAGGCCGATCGGGCGTGAGCGGGCGCCGGGTCCTGGTCACCGGAGGCACGCGCGGCATCGGCCGGGCGGTGTGCGAGGCCTTCGCCGCCTCGGGCGACCTCGTGGCCGTGTGCTCGCGCAACGGCACGGGCGGGGCGGTCGCCCGTGCCCTGCCGGGCGGCCCGCACTGCGCGGTCAGCGGCGACGTCGCCGACCCGGTCGCCGTCGAGCGCCTCGTCGCCGAGGCCGCCGAGAGCCTGGGCGGGATCGACGTGGTGGTGAACAACGCCGGCGTCTACGACGAGCTCGACCCGCTGACGGCGTCGTACGAGCAGTGGCAGGAGCACTGGCGCCGCACCGTCGGGATCGACCTGCTCGGACCGGCGTGGGTCGTCTTCTGCGCGCTGCCGCACCTGCTGGCGTCTCCGGCCGGACGCGTGGTCAACGTGGGCTCGCGCGGCGCCTCCCGGGGCGAGCCGGGGGCGGTCGCCTACGCCGCGGCCAAGGCCGGGCTGACCGCCATGGGGCAGTCGCTGGCGCAGGCGCTGGCACCGCACGGCGTCGCGGTGGGCAGCGTGCTGCCGGGCTTCGTCGAGACGGAGATGGCGCAGCACGTCCTGGACGGCGAGCGCGGCGACGCGGTCCGCGGGCAGAGCCCGGCCGGGCGGGTCGCGCGCGTCGAGGAGGTCGCCGCCGCGGTGCTGTTCCTGGCGGGGGAGTCGTCGTTCTGGTCGACCGGCGCCGTCCTGGACGTCAACGGCGCGTCGTACCTGCGGACGTGACTGTCAGTCCTGGTCGATGACGCGACCGGGCTCGATCGCGAGGCGCAGCGGCTCCGGTGCCGCCGGGCGGTCCACCATCGCGGTCTGCCGAGCGCGGCCCACCGTGGGTCCGGCGTTGGCCATCACCACGCCGAACCACGGCAGCGCGATGGCGCCCACGAGCAGCACCGCCTTCCAGGCCAACGGCACCGGGAGCGACGCCGCGAGCACGACGCACACGATCCGCACGCTCTGCGTGATGACGTACCGCCGCTGGCGCAGGCTGATGTCGTCGGAGTGACTGCGGCCCGCAGAGGTCACGACGGTGACGCCGCCGGTCGAGCGGTCGTGTCGCACGGACGTCTCCCGACCCGGGACGCACGGTCGGCGCCCTTCCGTACAACAGTCTGCGCCTGTCCGGGCTTCCCCGCCCCTCGAGCGGGCACGCGGCAGGACGACGGACGACGCACACTGGACGGGTGGCGGAGACGGGCCGACCGCGGGTGACCTGGCAGGGCTCGCTGTTCGACGACCAGGAGCCGGACGCCGGCGCTGACCGGCTGTCGTTCGCCGGGCTGCGACGCGACGCCCTGGACGACCGGTCGTGGCTCGACGTCGCACCGGGGTGGGTCCCCGACCACGCCGCGCTGTTCGACCGGCTGCTCGACATCGCGCCGTGGCAGCAGCGCACGCGCACGATGTGGGACGACGAGGTGCTCGAGCCCCGCCTCGTCGCCGGCTGGCCGACCGGCGCCCCCCTGCCGCCGGAGGTCCTCGAGCTGACCGCGCCGCTGTCCTCGCGCTACGGCGTCGACTTCGACAGCTGCCTGGTCAACCTCTACCGGGACGGCTCCGACGCCGTCGCCTGGCACGCCGACACGGTCCGCAAGGTGCTGCGCAACCCGCTGGTCGCCACCGTGTCGCTGGGCGCTCGGCGGTCGTTCCTGCTCCGCCCGGCCTCGGGCGGTCCCGTGCAGCGCCGCTACGCCCCGGGCGAGGGTGATCTGATCGTCATGGGCGGCGCCTGCCAGCACGACTGGCACCACACCGTGCCCCGGGAGAGGTCCGCGTCGGGTGCGCGGATGAGCATCACCCTGCGACACTCGCGGTCCGGCTAGACCACCGGACGACGGAGGACGACATGCGCTCGACAGCGGCGCCCGCACGGGCCGGCCAGAGGGCGCTGCGCTGGACCGCTGCCGCGGCCCTGGCGGTGTCGGCGTACGTCCACTGGGACATCGCGGCGTCGCCCTACTACGCCGCAGGCCAGATCACGCTCAGCGGCCTGTTCCTCGCCCAGGCCGTCGCCGCCGCGGTCGTCGCGGTCTGGCTGGCGCTGCGCAGCAGCCGCCGAGCGCTGATCGCGGCCGCGGCGGTGGGCGGCGGCTCGCTGCTCGCCCTCGTGCTCAGCGTCTACGTGCGCCTGCCGGCGTTCGGGCCGTTCCCGGTGCTCTACGAGCCGCTGTGGTACCCGGAGAAGGTGGTCGCGGCCGTCGCGGCGGCCGTGGCCACCGCGACGGCGCTGGCGGCGCTGGCGAGCGCGCGCCGCGTCAGGTCACCGTGAACTCGGTGACCATGTTCGGGTGCGGGTCGCAGATCGCCTCGTAGTCGCCTGCGGCGAGCTCGACCGTGAAGGTCTTCTCGCCGGTCTCGGGCACGGTCGTCGACTCGTCGACGTCCTCGCCCTTGAGGTGGAAGTTGTGGATGGTCGACAGGTCGTTGACGTTGATCGTGTACTCGCCGGCCGGCAGCGTCTTGACCTCTTCGCCGGAGCTGTCGGTCAGCGTGATGACGAACGCGTCGGGATCGCCCTCCTCGCCGACGGTCCCCGTGAGGACGTTGTCACCGCCCGCCGCTGCGGACTCGGTGGGCTCGGCTGCGGCCTCGCTCTCCGCGGCCGGCGGCGGTGCCGCCGTGTCGGCCTCCTCCTCCGCGTCGCCGCCGCAGCCGGCGGCCAGCAGGGTCAAGGACAGGACTGCGGTGACTGCCAGGTGCCTCAAGACAACTCCCTCTCGGCGCACCCCCCCGGGGCGCCAGCTCGTGGGCCGCAGCGGCCAGCCAGTGCAGTAGAGCAGAACTGCCCCGTGATCGCAGAACGTGACGAGTACGTCGTCAGTCCCGGACGCGGTCACAGCCCGTGCGGCTCGGGGAGCAGCTCGGGGAAGTCGGGCGGGCGCTTCTCGGCCTTGGCCGTGAAGGCCTCGGCCATGTCGGCCGGCTGGAACATGCCGGCCTGCCAGGTCGCGATCTGCTCGAGCGCGTCGTCGACCGGGTGGTCGCGGGCGTAGTTCAGCGCGACCTTGGTGCCCCACACCGCGAGCGGCGAGTGGGCGGCGATCTCGCGGGCGGTCTGCAGCACGCCGTCGACGAGCGACCCGTGGTCGGCGTAGACCTCCTGCACGAGACCGACCTCGTACGCCCGACGGGCCGGGACGCGCCGACCCGTGTAGGCCATCTCGCGGGCGAAGCCCTCGGGCACCACCTTGCCCAGCCGCTGCAGCGTGCCGACGTCCGCCGTCATGCCGATGTTGATCTCCTGCACGCAGAAGAACGCGTCCTCGGTGGCGTAGCGCAGGTCGCACGCGGTGACGAGGTCGACGGCGCCACCGATGACACCGCCCTGCACGGCCGCGAGGACCGGCACCCGGGCCTTCTCCAGCGCGGTGAAGGACCACTGCAGGGCACGGGCGTGCGAGCGCGTACGGGCGTGCCGCCGCCCCGCCTCGCCGTCGCCGGCGGCCAGGCTGCTCGACCCGCCGCTGCCGAAGACCGACAGGTCCATCCCGGCGCTGAAGTGCCGCCCGGTGCTGCTGAGGACCACCACGCGCGCGCTCGCGTCGTCGCTGATGCGCGTCACGATCTCCGGCAGCTCCCGCCAGAACGCCGGGGTCATCGTGTTGAGCTCGTCCGGGCGGCACATCCGCAGGTGCGCGACCTTGTCGGCGATCTCGACGTCGAAGCAGGTGGGAGCGGCCATCGCTGCACTCTGCCACCCGCCTGCCGGTCACCCGCGGTGCGTGCGGGCGGCGGGTCGCACCGGGACCCCGCGCCGGGCGGGCTACGGTCGGGCCGATGTCCGAGCCCGCGCCGCCGTCGTCGTCCGTCCCGCCGCCCGCCGTCCTGGAGATGTCGGGCGTCGCCGTGGTCCGGGACCGCTCCACCCTGCTCGCCGACGTCGACTGGACGGTCCGCGAGGGCGAGCGCTGGGTCGTGCTGGGGCCCAACGGCGCCGGCAAGACGACCCTCGTCGCGGTCGCGGCCGCCACGCTGTTCCCGACCCGGGGCACCGTGCACCTGCTGGGCGAGCGGTTCGGCGCCACCGACCTCGGCGAGCTGCGCACGCGGGTCGGGCTGTCCAGCGCCGCGCTGGCCGACCGCTTCCCCGGTCGCGAGCGCGCGATCGACGTGGTCGTGACCGCCGCGTACGGCGTCGTCGGCCGGTGGTCCGAGCGCTACGACGACGGGGACGTCACCCGGGCGCAGGAGCTGCTCGGGCGGGTCGGTCTGCGGGCCTTCGCCGACCGGCGCTTCGGCACGCTGTCGGAGGGCGAGCGCAAGCGGGTGCTGCTGGCCCGGGCGCTGATGACCGATCCGGAGCTGATGCTGCTCGACGAGCCCGCGGCCGGTCTCGACCTGGGTGCCCGCGAGGCGCTGCTGCGGCTGCTGTCCCGGCTGGCGATGGACACGGCCGGCCCCCCGAGCGTCCTCGTCACCCATCACGTCGAGGAGGTCCCGATCGGGACGACCCACGCGCTGCTGCTGGCCCGCGGGCGCAGCCTGGCGGCCGGCCCGGTCGCGGAGGTGCTGACCGGGCCGTTGCTGTCGCGGGCGTTCGGCCTGCCGCTGCAGGTCGAGGAGCGGGACGGCCGCTTCGCCGCACGCGCCGCCACCCTCTAGCGCGCCGGCCCGTCAGGTCGGCAGGACCGCCAGGTCCGCCACCACCGTGCGGTGGTCGCTGCCCGGCAGGACGATCTCGCGCACGTCGCGCACCACGAGGCGACCGCCGTCGCCGTCGCGGACCAGGACGTGGTCCAGGTGCAGCAGCGGGGTGCTGGTGGGCCAGGTCCGGACGATCCCGCGCCCGCGCTCGTCGTGGGCGTCCCGGAGACCGGTCCTCAGCAGGCGGCGGAACGCCGCGTGGTCGCGGTCGGCGTTGAGGTCGCCCAGGACGACGGCGGGCAGCCGGGTGGCGCGGGACTCCGCCGCGAGGTCGGCCAGCGACCGGCGCCACAGCTGCTCGAGGACCGACACCGGCGGCAGCGGGTGGGCGGTCAGCAGGCGGACGTCGGTGCCGCCGACGCGGACGGTGCCCCGCGGCAGCTCCCGGCCACCGGCGGCGCGGGTGGACCGGTCGGCGAGCGGGAGGCGGCTGAGCAGGCCGACCGTCTCCTCGCGCGTCCCGAGCTCGGCGACGACGTGGGGGAGGTCGGTGAGCAGCCCGGAGGCCTGCAGACCGCGCAGACCCCGGCCGTCGAGCTCGGGCAGGACGACGACGTCCGGCCGCAGGGCCCGCAGCGCGCGTCCGGCCTCGGCCGGGTCGGGGTTGCGGACGTACAGGTTCGACACCACCACCCGCAGCCGAGGGGCGGTCGTCGCCCCGGCCGGCACCTCGGCGGCGCCGAGGGTCGGCGCGACGACCGCGACGTGGACGACGACCAGCGCCGCGGCGACGGTGCCCAGGGCGCGGCGACGCCACGCCGCGGCCAGGGCGAGCAGCGCGTACGCCGGCAGCAGCGTCAGCGGCAGCGCGCCGACGGCCAGGACGAGCAGCGTGCCGCGCTCGGCGCCGAGCGCGCGCACGACCGACAGGACGACCAGCGCGACGGCGACCGTCCAGGCCAGGACCAGCAGCACCCGCCCGCCGCCGCCGGGTGGCGGCAGCCCCACCTGCTCCGACAACGCAGACGGCCGCCGTTCCCCCTCGGAGGGGGACGGCGGCCGACGGACGAGCGGCAGGACTAGCTCTGCAGCGAGGCGGTCTCGTCGACCCAGTCGACGGCGGTCGCCTTGAGCTTGTCCTCGTAGGCCTTGGCGTGGTGACCGCAGAACAGCAGGTCGCCCGAGGAGAGCACGACTCGGACGAACGCCTGCGCACCACAGCGGTCACAGCGGTCGGCAGCGGTGAGGGTGGGAGCGGACGGGGTCACAGTGGCGTTCACGAGGACAACAACACCACATCTCGGGCCCGCGTTCCTGTCGAAGGCAGGATGGCGAGCGTGTCGGACCCGGATCGCAACCACACCGAAATCTCTCCGCGACGGGGCCGACGGTGAGCCCGTCGGCGACGCTGCTGGTCCTGGACCTGCTGGGCGTGTTCGTCTTCGCCCTGTCCGGGGCGACCCTGGCGGTGTCGCGCCGCTTCGACGTCTTCGGCGTGCTGTTCCTCGCCTCCGTCGCCGCCCTCGGAGGCGGGGCCGCCCGTGACGTGCTGCTGGGCGATCTGCCGCCGGCGGCCCTGCGCGATCCCCGCTACCTCGTCGTGCCGCTCGTCGCGGGCGTCGTCGTGTTCTTCTTCAGCCCGCTGGTCGAGCGGCTCGCGGGCGCGGTGCGGCTGTTCGACGCCGCGGGTCTCGGGCTGTTCGTCGTGACGGGCACGAGCAAGGCGCTCGACGCCGGGCTGGGGGCCGCGGCAGCGGTCGCTCTGGGCTGCCTGACCGGCATCGGCGGTGGTGTCCTGCGCGACGTGCTGGCCGGCGTGGTGCCGGTCGTGCTGCGGCGGGAGGTCTACGCGGTGCCGGCGCTGATTGGTGCCGCGGTCGTCGTGGTCGGGCACGGTCAGGACGTGCGCGGGCCGGGTCTGCTGGCCGGTGCGGCCGCCCTCGTCTTCGGCCTGCGCATGCTCGGCGTGTGGCGCGACTGGCACGCCCCGGCAGCGCCGCAGCGGCAGGCCCGGCTCAGCCGCCCAGCAGGCTGACCAGCGCCCGCACGGGACGCCGCTGCACCTGCTCGTCGAGCGACGTCCCGCCCGCCACCAGGCGCGTGAACAGGCCCCAGGCGCCGGGCAGCGAGCGGAGCACCTCGTGCACGACCCGCGGGTGGCGCCGGAAGGCGGCCAGGGCCCGGCGACCGGCGGCCTGCTCGCCGCCCAGCACCTGCTCGACGGCGACGGGGTAGGACGCCGGGCCCTCGACCGCGGCCCGGCCGGCCAGCGCTCCGGAGCGCAGGGCGAAGGAGATGCCCTCCCGGGTCCAGGGCTCGAGCAGACCGGCGGCGTCACCGGCGACCAGCACGCGTCCGCGGACGAGCGGCGAGCCCGGTGCGCGCACGCGCGTGAGGTGGCCGCCGTCGGTGCCGGCCGTCGCGAGGTCGAGCCCCAGCGAGGCGGCGAAGGACCGGTAGTACGCCCGCACCGCCGGTCCCTGCGCCCGGTCGCCGATGACGCCGACGGTCAGCGTGTCGCCCTTCGGGAACACCCAGCCGTACGAGCCGGGGACCGGCCCCCAGTCGAGCAGGGCGTGGCCGCCCCAGTCCGCGCCCGGCGGGGTGGGCAGCTCGGCCTCCAGGCCGAGGTCGACCTGCTCGCAGACGACCCCGACGTGGACCGCGGCGCGGCTGCCCGCACCGTCGGCGGCGACGACCGCACCGGCCCGCACGGTCGCCTCCCGGGTGTGGACGAGCACGCCGCCGGTCTGCTGCTCGTACGCCGTCACCGTCACACCGGTCCGCAGCTCCGCACCGGCCTCGAGGGCGACCTGCACCAGTGCCGCGTCGAGGTCGGCGCGCAGCACCATGGGGAGGAAGGCCTCGGCAGTGCGGGTGAACCGGGCGCCGCCGCGCGAGGTGAAGCTCAGCCGCCCGACCCGGTCGAGGCTGAGCGCCGGCACGTCGACCCCTGCCGTCGCCAGGGCCGTCTGGGCGGCGCCGATCAGGCCGCCGCCGCACCGCTTGTAGCGGGGCAGGTGCTCGCGCTCCAGCAGCAGGGTGCGCGCACCGGCCCGCCGGGCGGCCAGTGCGGCAGCCGCGCCGGCGGGTCCCGCCCCCACGACGACGACGTCCGGGTCGCTCACGGGCGCCGCCCGGGCCGCGACCGCCCGCTCACCGCGAGCGCTGCGACTGCGCCAGCCGCTCGGCGAGGTCCGGCCGCGCAGCCAGCCGTGCAAGGGTGGACGCCCCAGCGCGGTCGACGACCTCCTCGGCGACGATGCCCTTCATCGGGTTGAGCCCCATCACCGGCAGGTCCTCCGGGCTGGGCTGCAGGACGACGACGTGCGCGCCCCCGCGGCGCAGCTGGCGCACCTCGGCGGCCAGGTAGCGGCGCAGCGCCAGGCGCAGGGCCGCGTCGGCGCTCGGCCGCCGCAGGCCACCGTGCCGCACGGTCATCGGCGAGCTGACGACGACGAGGTCGGGACGGTCGTCCAGCACGACGTCGGCGTTGCTCGGCGAGTGCGCGCCGCCGTCGACGTACGCCTCGCCGTCCACGACGACGGGGGCGAAGTACGACGGGATGGCGCAGGAGGCGGCGACCGCGGTGCCGACGTCGACCGTGGGGGCGCCAGGGGCGCCGAAGACCACGCGCTGGGCGTCACGGGCGCGCACGGCCGTGATCCGCAGGTCCCGCTCGGGCCACGCGTGCCCGTGCAGGTGCTGGACCGAACGGGCGATCATGTCCGTGCCGATCTGGCCGGGCGGCAGCAGGCTGGAGGCGAGGGCGCCGGGGCGGAC
Source organism: uncultured Frankineae bacterium (assembly GCA_902805805.1). The sequence continues at coordinate 18,883 of CADCUE010000307.1, forward strand.
GGCCCACGGCCGCCGCGCCGCGTGCAGCAGCGCGCCGGCGGCCGGCGGCCAGCGCCCGGTGGGCACCGGCTCGGCGACGGGCAGCCGGGGCATCGCCCGGCGTGCGCCCCGGATGCGCCGGCCCTCGGGGGACAGCGGCTCGCCCAGCATCTCGGCCCGCAGGTCGGCCACCGACAGGCCCCCGGCCAGCCCGGCGGCGACCATCGAGCCGGCCGAGCTGCCGACCAGGATGTCGGCCGACCGCGCGTCGAAGCCGGCCTGCTCACCCAGCGCGCCGAGCACGCCGAGGTGGAACGCCTGCCCGACGATGCCGCCCGCGGCCAGGACGACAGCGGTCTTCACGAGGGCGTGCCCGCGCCGGGGCTGCCCCCGTCCCAGGGGACGGTGGCTTGCAGGACGGCCTCCTCGAGCGCCTGCGTGCGCAGGTGCGTGCCCTCGCCGTACGCCGGGTCGCGGACCATGTCGCTGAACGCCAGCCGGCTCGGGTAGCGCACGAGCAGGACGGCGTCCCAGGACTGGCCCGGCTCGGCGACCAGCGCCGTGCTGCCGTCTCCGACGTACAGGACCTCCGCCCCGAAGCGCGTCGCCGTCCGCCGGAAGTGCTCGACGTACTGGGCGTAGCGCTGCCGCCCGCCGTCGGGCGCGAAGCGCAGCAGGTTGAGCATGACGACCGGACCACCAGGGTCCTCGGCGAGGTAGCGCTTGAGGTCCGCCCCTCGGGGGTCGACGGCCACGTCAGCTCCTTGCGGTAGGAACGGCAGATGAGCAACGGGCCGTTCGCGGACTTCCAGAACGAGGTCTACCTCAAGGGGCTGCTCGGTGAGCTGCCGACCCTGCCGTTCGGCTGGCGGGAGGTCGAGGCGGCGGCGTACGCGGTGATGACGCCGGGGGCGGTCGGCTACGTCGCCGGCGGCGCCGGGGGCGAGGACACGATGGCGGCCAACCGGGCGGCGTTCGACCGGTGGCGGCTGGTCCCGCGGATGCTGCGCGGCATCCCGGCGCAGCGCGACCACGCCACGACGGTGCTGGGGACGACGATGCCGGCGCCGGTGCTGCTGGCGCCGGTGGGTGTGCTGTCGATCGTGCACGAGCAGGCCGAGCAGGCGACGGCGCGCGCCGCCGCCGCGCTCGGGCTGACGATGGTCGTGTCGACCGCCGCGTCGTTCTGCCTGGAGGACGTCGCGGGGTCCGCGCCGGGCGCACCCCGCTGGTTCCAGCTGTACTGGCCCTCCGACCGGGAGCTCGCCGCCTCCTTCGTCGCCCGCGCCGAGGCGGCGGCGTACGAGGCGCTCGTCGTCACGCTCGACACCTGGCAGCTCGGCTGGCGCCCGCGCGACCTGTCCTCGGCCTACCTGCCGTTCCTGCGGGCGCACGGAGTGGCCAACTACTTCAGCGACCCGGTGTTCGCCCGCGGGCTGCCGGAGGGCGACGAGGGTGCCGCCGTGATGAAGTTCGTCGGGCTGTTCAACAACCCGACGCTCACCTGGGACGACCTCGGCTGGCTGCGGACGCAGACCTCGCTGCCGATCCTCCTGAAGGGACTGCAGCACCCCGACGACGTGCGCCGCGCGGCCGACGCGGGCGTGCAGGGCGTCGTGTGCAGCAACCACGGCGGCCGCCAGGTCGACGGCGCGGTCGCCTCGCTGGACGCGCTGCCCGGGCTGGTCGAGGTGGCGGGCGAGCTGCCGGTGCTGTTCGACAGCGGCATCCGCACCGGCGCCGACGCCGCCAAGGCCCTCGCCCTCGGCGCCGCCGCGGTCCTGCTCGGCCGGCCGTTCGTGCACGGCCTGGCACTCGGCGGTGAGGCCGGCGTGCACCACGTGCTGCGCTGCTTCCTGGCCGATCTCGACCTGCAGGTCGGGCTCGCCGGGCACAGCTCCGTGAGCGAGCTGTCGCCGGAGTCGCTGCACCGGGTCTAGGCGAGCGGGGGACGCACGATGGACGAAGCAGG
>CADCUE010000308.1 GCA_902805805.1 uncultured Frankineae bacterium
GGCGCTGATGGCGGCCAGCATGCGCCAGGTGCGTACGGGGGAGTTCATCCACCGTCTCCTTGGGGTACGTAGGGGCGTCGCGGTGTGCGGCGCTCGTGGTGCGCCGACCGTAACCGCTGACAGCGGAGAACCGCGCCTGACCTGCGGCGTCGTGGCGAGGTCGTTGCCAGGTCGTGACCTGCGTCGCCTGTGGCGCTGCGCAGGGTGGCTCAGCCGTCGTCCTGCGTCACGAGGCCGACCTCGAGCACCTCCTGGGCGACCGACCGCATCGACCGGCGCGTGTCCATGGAACGGCGCTGCAGGAAGCGGAACGCCGCCGGCTCGCTCATGCCGTGCTCGGACTGCAGGACGCCCTTCGCCCGGTCGACCAGCTTGCGCGCCTCGAGCCGACCGGTGAGGTCGCCGACCTCGCGCTCGAGCGTCACGAGCTCGGAGAAGCGGCTGGCCGCCATCTCGATCGCGGGCAGCAGGTCCTTCTTCTGGAACGGCTTGACGAGGTAGGCCATGACCCCGGCCTCCCGAGCACGCTCGACGAGGTCGCGCTGGCTGAAGGCGGTGAGGATGACGACCGGTGCGATGCGCGCCCCGACGATCTGCTCGGCCGCCGACAGCCCGTCGAGCACGGGCATCTTGACGTCGAGCAGCACCAGGTCCGGCCGCAGCTCGGTCGCCAGGCGCACCGCCGAGCCGCCGTCACCGGCCTGCCCGACGACGGCGTAGCCCTCCTCCTCGAGCATCTCGACGAGGTCCATCCGGATCAGCGCCTCGTCCTCCGCGACGAGCACGCGCATCGGCGGGCGCACGGCGTCGGGCGGGCGGGTCACGGACCGACGCTACCGGTGCCCCCGGTGGGATTCGAACCCACACCGTCGGGATTTTGAGACCCGTGCCTCTGCCGGTTGGGCTACGGGGGCGTGCCTCGCGAGCGGGGCAGCGGCGAGGCTACCCGCCCCTGATTGGCGTCCGGACTGCCCGGTGTGGTTGTCTCCGCGACGGTTCGTCCCGTCAGTCCAGATGTGGAGCGCTTCAGCACGTCGGCCCCCGTGCCGAAGAAGTCCTTGTCCCTGACCTCGCTCGAGGAGTCTGCTGTGCGCCCCGTCCGTCGTGTGCTCGTGCTCGTCCTGGCCGTCGTGGCCCTCGCCTTCGGCACGGCCCTGCCGGCCTCCGCGGTGGGCGACGACTACCCCTGGCGGACCGACTCGACGTGGAGCGCCGACCGGTACGGGTTCACCAAGCGCCAGTGCGTGAGCTTCGCGGCCTGGCGCCTCGCCCAGCGCGGCACGGTGATCAACAACCGGACGCAGGGCTGGGGCAACGCGCACTACTGGGACGACGCCGCCTACCGGATGCGCCAGGGACGCGGCTTCAAGCCGGCGGTCGGCGCCGTCGCGCACTGGAACGCCTACGAGTCCAGCCCGTACTACAGCGCCGGCTCCAGCGTCCCCAACGGCCGGATGCGGTCGGGCTCGCTCGGCCACGTCGCCTACGTGCAGCGGGTGTACGCCGACGGCTCGGTCCTGATCTCGCACTACAACGGCAGCGGCACCCGCACCTACTCCACCGCCCGGGTCAAGGCTCCGCGCTACCTGTACATCGGGATGGCCACCCCGCGCTGAGGCGGGCCGCTCACCGCTGACCGGGACTGACCGGACGGCGCTCGGCTACGGCGGCGACGCGTCGCCGGAGCGCCGCCCGGGCGCCGGCACCCCCGGGACGGGCGTGCCCAGCCGGTGGACCCGCATGGCGTTGGTCGACCCTGCCGTGGCCGGCGGACTCCCCGCGACGATCGTGACGTACTCCCCGGGCTCCATGCGGCCCAGCCCCAGCATGGAGCTGTCGACCTGACGGACCATGTCGTCGGTGTGGTAGACGGCCGGCACGAGGAAGGTCTCCACCCCCCAGGTCAGGGTGAGCTGGCTGCGCACCTCCGGGACGGGGGTGAACGCCAGCAGCGGGATCGGCGACCGGTGCTCGGCCAGCAGCCGGGCGGTCGTCCCGCTCTGGGTGAAGGCCACGAGAGCGCTGGCCTTGACGGTGGTCCCCACCGAGGCGGCGGCGCGTGCGATGGCGCCGCTGATGGTCGTCGGCTCGGTCTGCACCTGCGGGACGCGCTCGAGGTCCTCCTCCGCCGCGGAGATGATGCGGCTCATCGTGGCGACGGCCTCGACGGGGTACTTGCCGACGCTGGTCTCGCCGGACAGCATCACGGCGTCCGCGCCGTCGAGGACCGCGTTGGCCACGTCGCTGGCCTCGGCCCGCGTCGGCCGCGACGCGCCGATCATCGACTCGAGCATCTGCGTCGCGACGATGACCGGCTTGGCCTGCTCGCGGGCGGCCTGCACCGCGCGCTTCTGCACCAGCGGCACCGTCTCGAGCGGCATCTCCACACCGAGGTCCCCGCGCGCGACCATGAGGCCGTCGAACGCGGTGATGATCTCCTCGAGGTTGTCGACGGCCTGCGGCTTCTCGATCTTGGCGAGCACCGGCAGACGGATGTGCATCTCGTCCATGATGGCGTGGACGCGCTCGATGTCGCTCGCCGTGCGGACGAAGGACAGCGCGACCATGTCGGCGCGCAGCTTGAGGGCGAAGCGCAGGTCCTCCTCGTCCTTGTCGGACAGCGCGGGGACGCTGACGCCGATGCCGGGCAGCGACAGGCCCTTGTTGTTGGACACCGGACCGCCCTCGGTCACGAGCAGCCGCACCTGCGGCCCGTCCACGTCGGTCACCCGCAGCCCCACCCGGCCGTCGTCGACGAGCAGGCGGTCGCCGACCGACACGTCGCCCGACAGTCCCTTGTAGGTGGTCGAGACGAGGTCGTGCGTGCCGTCGACGTCGTCGGTGGTGATGCTGACGGTCTCCCCCGTCGCCCAGACCACCGGACCGGCCTCGAAGGTCCCCAGGCGGATCTTGGGCCCCTGCAGGTCGACGAGGACACCGACCCCGCGGCCCGACTCGTCGGACGCCTGACGGACCCAGCGGTAGGCCTCCGTGTGCTGCGCGTAGGAGCCGTGGCTGAAGTTGAAGCGGGCGACGTCCATCCCGGCGTAGACGAGGCCACGGATGCCCTCGTAGGAGTGGGTGGCGGGTCCCAGGGTGCACACGATCTTGGCGCGACGCTTCACCCGGCCAGCCTAGGCCTGCAAGCCCTTGCGGCCCCGCCGCTCTACCGCGTCGTCGGGGTCACCGGTGAGGGGAGCAGGGTGTCGCCGCACAGGTGGCGGTCCACCGCCGCGGCCGCCGCACGTCCCTCGGCGATCGCCCACACGATGAGCGACTGGCCGCGGCCCATGTCACCGGCGACGAAGACCCCGGGAACGCTGGTGGCCCAGGCCGCGTCGCGGGCGACGTTGCCGCGCCCGTCCAGCTCCACCTCCAGCGCCTCGAGCAGTCCGCTGCGCTGCGGCCCGGTGAAGCCCATGGCCAGCGTGACCAGCTGGGCCGGGAGCACGCGCTCGCTGCCCTCGACCGGCTCGAAGCGCCCGTCGACCAGCTCGACGTCGACCAGCTCGAGACCGGTGAGCTTCCCGGCCTCGCCGACGAAGCGCTTCGTGTTGACCGAGAACAGCCGCTCCCCGCCCTCCTCGTGGGCGCTGCTCGTGCGGTAGACCAGCGGCCAGGTCGGCCACGGGGTCGTGTCGGGGCGCTCCTGCGGCGGCCTCGGCATGATCTCCAGCTGGGTGACGGAGCGAGCGCCCTGCCGCAGGGCGGTGCCCAGGCAGTCCGCGCCGGTGTCACCGCCGCCGATGATGACGACGTCCTTGCCCGCCGCGTCGATCGGCGCCCGCTGCAGGTCGCCCTCCTGCACGCGGTTGGACGGGACGAGGTACTCCATCGCCAGGTGGATGCCGTCGAGCTCGCGCCCCTCGACCGGCAGGTCGCGACCGAGCGTGGCGCCGCCGGCGAGCAGCACCGCGTCGTACTCGTCGCGCAGCGACTGCACCGTCACGTCGACGCCGACGTCGATCCCGGTGCGGAACTGCGTGCCCTCGGCGCGCATCTGGTCCAGCCGCCGGTCGAGGACCCGCTTCTCCATCTTGAACTCCGGGATGCCGTAGCGCAGCAGCCCGCCGATCCGGTCGGCGCGCTCGAGCACGACGACGTCGTGCCCGGCGCGGGTGAGCTGCTGCGCCGCGGCCAGGCCCGCAGGTCCTGAGCCGACGACCGCGACGCGCTTGCCCGTGGTCTGCAGGGGCGGCTGCGGGAGGACGAGCCCGTCGGCCCAGGCCCGGTCGCCGATCTCGACCTCGACCTGCTTGATGGTCACCGGGTCGTCGTTGATGCCGAGCACGCACGCGGCCTCGCACGGCGCCGGGCACAGCCGACCGGTGAACTCCGGGAAGTTGTTGGTCGCGTGCAGGCGCTCCGAGGCCTCCGACCAGTCGTCCTTCCGGACCAGGTCGTTCCACTCGGGGATGAGGTTGCCGAGCGGGCAGCCGTTGTGGCAGAAGGGGATGCCGCAGTCCATGCACCGCGCGGCCTGGTCGTGCAGGTGCTCGGCGGGGAACTGCTCGTAGACCTCCTTCCAGTCGCGGATGCGGACGTCGACCGGCCGCCGCTGCGGCGTCGCGCGGCCGTGCTCGAGGAAGCCGGTGGGGTCGGCCATCGTCAGCCCTTCTTCGCCGGAGCAGTGGGAGTGGAGGTGGCGGGTGCGACTGAGGCCATGACGGCCGCGTCGACGTCGACGCCCGCCTCGCGGGCCCGCTCCATCGCCTGGAGCACCCGCTTGTAGTCCTTGGGCATCACCTTGGTGAAGCGCCGGGCGGACGCGGGCCAGTCGACGAGCAGCCCCTCCGCGACGGGCGAGCCGGTCTCGGCGGCGTGCTCGACGAGCATCTCGCGCAGCGTCTCCACGTCGCCCTCGGCGAGCTGCTCGAGCTCCACCATCTCGACGTTGACCTTGGCGAGGTCGAGGTCGAGGACGTACGCGACACCGCCGCTCATGCCGGCGGCGACGTTGCGGCCCGTCGACCCGAGGATCGCCACCCGACCACCGGTCATGTACTCGCAGGCGTGGTCACCGACGCCCTCGACGACGGCCGTGGCGCCGGAGTTGCGGACGCAGAAGCGCTCGCCCACCCGACCGCGCACGAACAGCGAGCCCGCCGTCGCGCCGTACAGCAGCGTGTTGCCGGCGATCACGTTGTCCTCCGCCGGGAAGGTGGCGGCCCGGTCGGGCCGCACGACCACCCGGCCGCCGGACAGGCCCTTGCCGACGTAGTCGTTGGCGTCACCGAGCAGGCGCAGCGAGATCCCCCGCGGCAGGAACGCGCCGAGCGACTGGCCGGCCGAGCCGGTGAGCGTCACGTCGATCGTGCCGTCGGGCAGGCCCGCGCCGCCGTGGCGGCGGGTGACCTCGGCGCCGAGCATCGTGCCGACGGTGCGGTTGACGTTGCGCACCGGCAGGTCGATCCGCACCGGCGTCCGGTCGACCAGGGCGGCCTCGGCGAGCGCGATCAGCTCGACGTCGAGCGCCTTGTCGAGCGCGTGGTCCTGCGGCACGACCTGCGTCACCGGCGTGCCCTCGGGCAGCTCGGGCAGGTGCAGCACCGGCGCGAGGTCCAGGCCCGAGGCCTTCCAGTGCTCGACGGCCCGGTTGGTGTCGAGGACCTCGACGTGGCCGATCGCCTCCTGCAGGCTCCGGAAGCCGAGCGAGGCCAGGATCTCGCGCACCTCCTGGGCGATGTACTCGAAGAAGGTGACGACGTGGTCCGCCTGCCCCGAGTACTTCGCCCGCAGCTCCTTGCGCTGCGTGGCCACGCCGACCGGGCAGGTGTCGAGGTGGCAGACGCGCATCATGATGCAGCCGCTGACGACCAGCGGAGCGGTGGCGAAGCCGTACTCCTCGGCGCCGAGCAGCGCGCCGATGACGACGTCGCGACCGGTCTTGAGCTGTCCGTCGACCTGCACGACGATCCGGTCGCGCAGGCCGTTGATCAGCAGCGTCTGCTGCGTCTCGGCGAGCCCGAGCTCCCACGGCGAGCCGGCGTGCTTGAGCGAGGTGAGCGGCGACGCGCCCGTGCCGCCGTCGTGGCCGGAGATGAGCACGACGTCGGCGTGCGCCTTGGACACGCCCGCGGCGACCGTCCCGACGCCGACCTCGGCGACGAGCTTGACGTGGATGCGCGCCCTGTCGTTGGCGTTCTTGAGGTCGTGGATGAGCTGGGCGAGGTCCTCGATGGAGTAGATGTCGTGATGCGGCGGCGGTGAGATCAGCCCGACGCCCGGGGTCGAGTGCCGGGTCCTGGCGATGTACGGGTTGACCTTCGGGCCGGGCAGCTGGCCGCCATCGCCGGGCTTGGCGCCCTGGGCCATCTTGATCTGGATGTCGTCGGCGTTGACGAGGTACTCGCTGGTG
>CADCUE010000309.1 GCA_902805805.1 uncultured Frankineae bacterium
AAAACGGCCGCGCTCGACCAGGTCGGCATCGCCACCACCGTCACCGGCCCGCTGCTCTACACGATCCTCGGCACCGTCGCCGGCGTGATCATCATCGGCGCCGGCGGTGGCCTCATCAAGCCCATGCAGAGCCGCTGGGAGACCATGCTCAACAAGGCCGAGACCGAGTCGGCCAACGTCAAGGCCCAGGCGAGCACCAGCACCAGCAGCGCCTCGCCGACGACCGACGCCTACCCGACCGAGCGCGTCGCCGGGACGCAGGCCACCAGCCGCGTCCGCTAGTCCCGCTCGTCGTCCTTGCCCTGCCCCGCACTCCCCGAGGAGACCCGTGCCCACCCCCACCGACACCCCGAACACCGCCACCACGACCCGTCCCGAGCGCAGCTCGAAGCGGGCGGCGCGCAAGGCGCCCCTGGGCTGGCTGCCCTGGGCCCTGCTCGGCCTGCTGGCCCTGCTGGCTGCCGCGACCTTCCTGCTCATCAACGCCGTCGACGACGACGGCCCGGACGGCGCCGCCGGCGACACGCTCGGGCAGGTGGGCAGCGGCGGCTCCGGCATCGACGGCCAGGACGGTGACGGCAAGATCGCCGGCACCGAGGAGGACGGGGCCGAGCAGGGCGGGGCCGAGGGCGGGTCAGCGGGCGGCGCCGCCAGCGCCGCGCCGGAGGCCAGCGCCGCTCCTGACGCCGGCAGCACCGGCGGTGGGGCGTCCCTCACCGCGAACGGCGAGGACCTGCTCGCCGCCGCCACCGGCGGCAGCCTCGCCGGCCGGGCCGGCCAGGCGGTCACCGGCACCGCGACGGTCGAGTCCGTCGTCTCCGACGAGGGCTTCTGGGTCGGCAGCAGCGCCGAGGACCGCGTCTTCGTCTTCCTCACCCCTGAGGCGCGCCAGTCGCAGGGCGAGTCCGGCTTCCAGGTGACCGCGGGCCAGACCGTGCAGCTCGAGGGCGCCGTCACCGCGCTGGAGGAGTCGCCCGAGGTCGCCGAGGGCGTCACCGCCGACGAGGGCGCTGAGCAGCTCAGCACGCAGGCCGCCTACGTGCGGGCGGACAGCGTCGTCCTGGCCTGACCCCGGTGCCGGCCGGGCGCTCCTCCCGGAGCGCCCGGCCGGGTCACACGAGGTACGGGATCGTCATCGGCCCCTCGGGCAGCACGCAGAGGCGGGCGTCCGGCCCGGCCTCGGACAGCGCGCGCTCGACGGCCTCGACCAGGTCGGGCACCGGCTCCAGGTGGGCCGAGCGCAGGTCGTCGTCGGAGAGGTGCTCGGAGTGGACGCCCACCCGCGCCTTCATGGAGATCTTGGCCTGCACCTGGACCTGCCACTGGTCGGGCACCGTCGCCTCGCGGGCGGAGATCTCGTCGAAGAGTGCCTGCGGCGAGGCCGCCGAGGCCAGCACCTGCCGGTACGACCCGTGGTCGGGGAAGCCGTCCCGGCACTCCGCCGCGCAGACGATGAGCCCGCCGGGACGCACGACGGTCGCCCCAGCCGACATGCCCTTCACGGCCTGGTAGAGGTTCTGGTCGAGCGGGTAGCCGGCGTTCGTCGTGAGGACGACCTCGAACTCGCGCTCCACCGGCGCCATCGCGATCTCCCGCGAGCGCTCCCGGGCGACCTCGTGCATCGCGAACAGGTCGCCGCCGAACGCGGCGATGATCCCCTGCTCGCGGTTGAGCACGACGTCGAGCGAGAACGTCGCGCCCGTCGAGGCCGCAGCGGCACGGATGTCGTCGTGGACGGGGTTGCCCTCGCAGACGCCCCAGCGGGCGTCGGGGTGCCCGATCCGCCGGGCGTCGTGCAGCACGAGCACCGTCTCGAGCCCCGCCAGCCCCGGGGTCACCATCTTCGGCCCGCCGGAGAAGCCGGCGAAGAAGTGCGGCTCGACGAAGCCGGTCGTGATCCGCACGTCGGCCTGCACCCACTCGCTGCACAGCCAGACCGGCACGCCGTCGCCGAACGTGCCCATCCAGGTGAGGGTGCTGTCGTCGCGGGCGTCGTGGTTGACCACCCGGACCGTGTCGACGATCTCGTCGCCGAGCATCGCGCGCACCTCGGCGTCGGTGTTGGCCCGGTGCGTGCCGGTGGCCACCAGGACCACGACGTCCTCCAGGCGGACCAGCCCGTCGAGCTCGTCGAGGACCGCGCGCACCATGAGCTCACGCGGCTGGGGCCGCGTCGCGTCGCACACGGAGATGGCCACGGTCTGGCCGGCCCGCACCCGCTCGCGCAGGGGTGGACCGGCCACCGGCGAGCGCAGCGCCTCGCGGAGCAGGGCCGGCTGGTCGGCCGAGGTCGGCTCCCAGCGCGGCTCCACCACGGTGGTGCGGTCGGCGGGCAGGTCGACGACCAGGCCCTGCCTGCCGTAGGCCAGGTGCACGGACCGGGTCATGCCGTCCTCCGCCGTCGGGAGGTCCGACGGTAGGGGACGGCCCCGGGCTCCGCTCAGGCGGCCTTGATCGCGTCCAGCAGCGCCTGGCAGGCGGCCTCGCAGCGGTTGCAGGCCTGCTCGCAGAGCCGGCAGTGCTCGTGGTGCTCGCGGTGCGGGGCGCACGAGCCGGCGCACTGCACGCACGCCTCGATGCAGGCGGCGAGCACCGCCAGCGTGAGCTGCTTGTCGGAGGCGTTCAGCCGGGCGAGGTGGCGGGCGGTCACACCGCACAGGTCGGCGCAGTCGAGGTCGTCGCGCACGCACTGCGCCATGGCGCCGGCGTCCGGCTCCGACAGGCAGGCGCTGGCGCAGGCGGAGCACACGACAGCGCACTCGCTGGCGGCGTCGATGGCCGCCGCGATCAGCGCCGGGTCGACGGTCAGGGTCTGCGGGACGGACGAGAGCAGCTCGAGCGTGGTCATGCGGGACCTCCGGGGTCAGGGCACGGGGACGGACTCGCCCCTGCCCGGGTCCGCCCGGGCTAGTCACCGCTCGCGGGCGAGGACGTAGCGTCGGCAGGTGCCCGCACGTGCCCGCCGCGACCCCCTGACCGCGCTCCGCGAGGCCGTCGCTGCGCAGGCAGCCCTGGTCGCGGTGCCGCCCCCGGCCGACGGCAGGCGTGACGACGCTGCGCCGCAGGAGCTGCTCGACCGGCTCGTGGAGCTGGTCCTCGCCGGTCTCGACCAGCGCCCTCCGGTCGCGCCCGACCGGGGCGCCCTGCGTCTGGTCGTCAAGGCGCTGGCCGAGCGGCTCGCGGCCTCGGCGCCGGGTCGGCACGTCGAGGCCCGCGTCCCGCCGTACGCCGCGGTGCAGTGCGTCGCCGGGCCGCGCCACACGCGCGGGACGCCGCCGAACGTCGTCGAGGCCGACCCCGTCGCCTTCGTCGAGCTGTGCACGGGCCGGCTCACGTGGGCCGACGCCGCCGCCGACGGCCGCGTGCGCACCTGGGGCGACCGCGCCGACCTGTCGCCCTACCTGCCGCTGCCCTGAGGACCGGCTGTTCCACCGTCCACCTGGGTGCTCCGTCGAGAGCTGCCAGCGTGGCAGCTCGCCGTCCGCGGCGAGGTGGACGGTGAAGCAGCCGCCCGACGGCTCAGCCCGGGTGCAGGCCGCCGGTCGCGGGGGCCGTGACGACCGGGTTGGCCGGGGCGGTGTCGCCGGCGAGCGGGCCGAACAGCGCCGGCAGCGTCGCCTCGTGGGCCTCGCGCAGGTCGTCGAGCCCGAGCAGCAGGACGTCCTGCACGTCGAGCGCGTCGCCGTCGGTGACGCCGATGCGGGCGCACGGCAGCCCGCGGGCGGCGCACATCTCGGTGAAGCGCAGCTCCTCCGAGCGAGGCACCGTGACGACGGCCCGCCCGGCCGACTCGCTGAACAGCTGCACGAACGGCGACAGGCCCGCGGGCAGGACGACGCGCGCGCCGACGTCACCGGCGAGCGCCGACTCCACCAGCGCCTGCGCCAGGCCGCCGTCGGACAGGTCGTGGGCCGACGACAGCATCCCGTCGCGGGAGCCGGCGACGAGCACCTCGGCGAGCACGCGCTCGCGGTCGAGGTCGACCACCGGCGGCACGCCGCCCAGGTGCCGGTGCTCGGCCCACGCCCACTCCGAACCGCCGAGCTCGTCGCGGGTCTCGCCGAGCAGCAGCACCGACTCGCCCTGCTCCTGGAAGCCGATCGGCGTGCGCCGCGCGACGTCGTCGAACAGCCCGAGCACGCCGACGACGGGCGTCGGGTTGATGGCCACGTCGGCGGTGGAGTTGTAGAAGCTGACGTTGCCGCCGGTCACCGGTGTCGCCAGCGCCCGGCAGCCGTCGGCGAGACCGCGCGTGGCCTCGGCGAACTGCCACATGACCTCGGGATCCTCCGGCGAGCCGAAGTTCAGGCAGTTGGTCACCGCGATCGGCACGGCGCCGGTCGCGGCGACGTTGCGGTACGCCTCGGCGAGCGCGAGCTGCGCGCCGGCGTACGGGTCCAGCCGCGCGTAGCGGCCGTTGCCGTCGGTGGCGAGCGCGATGCCGAGCCCCGTCTCCTCCGACAGGCGCACGACGCCGGCGTCCTCCGGCCACGCCAGCACCGTGTCGCCGAGCACGATGCGGTCGTACTGCTCCACGACCCACCGGCGGCTGCACAGGTTCGGCGAGGCGACCATGCGCAGCAGCAGGTCGGACAGCTCGTCCGGCGCGGGGTGCGCCGGCGTCGGCGCGGCGCGCAGGGCGTCGAGGTCGGCCGGCCGGGCCATCGGGCGGTCGTACACGGGACCGTCGTCGGCGAGCGAGCCCGGCGGCACGTCGACGACGGCCTCGCCGTGCCAGAGCACCTCGAGCCGGTCGCCCTCGACGACCTCCCCGATCGCGGTCGCGAGCACGCCCCACTTCTGCGCGATCGCCAGCACCGCAGGCAGGTTCGCGGGGGTGACGATGGCGAGCATGCGCTCCTGCGACTCGCTCGCCAGCACCTCGTGCGGCTCCATGGACGCCTCGCGCAGCGGCACGCGGTCGAGATGGGCCCGCATCCCGGACTTCCCGGCCGCGGCGGTCTCGGTCAGCGCGCAGGTGAGCCCCGCGCCACCGAGGTCCTGGATGCCCTCGACGAGCCGCGCGTCGTACATCTCGAGGCACGCCTCGATGAGCAGCTTCTCGGTGAACGGGTCGCCGACCTGCACCGACGGCCGGCGGGCGGGGCCGTCCTCGTCGAAGGTGGCCGACGCGAGGACGGAGACGCCGCCGATGCCGTCGCGGCCGGTCTTCGCGCCCAGCAGGACGACGACGTTGCCGACGCCGCGGGCGGCGGACAGCTGGATGCGGCCGACCGGCATCACCCCGAGGCACAGCGCGTTGACGAGCGGGTTGCCCTGGTAGGTCGGGTCGAAGACGACCTCACCACCGAGATTGGGCAGTCCCAGGCAGTTCCCGTAGCCGCCGACACCGGCGACGATGCCGGGCAGCACCCTCGCGGTGTCCGGGTGGTCGGCGTCGCCGAAGCGCAGCGGGTCCATGACGAGCACCGGACGCGCGCCCATCGTGAGGATGTCGCGCACGATCCCGCCCACGCCGGTCGCCGCGCCCTGGTAGGGCTCGACGTAGCTCGGGTGGTTGTGCGACTCGACCTTGAACGTGACGGCCAGGCCCTGGCCGACGTCGACGACGCCGGCGTTCTCGCCCATGCCGACGAGCATCCGGTCGCCCTTGGGGATGTCGCCGAACTGGCGCAGGTGGACCTTGGACGACTTGTAGGAGCAGTGCTCGCTCCACATGATCGAGTACATCGCCAGCTCGGACTGCGTCGGCCGGCGGCCCAGCACCTCGCGGATCGCGGCGTACTCGTCGTCCCTCAGCCCGAGCTCGGCGTACGGCTGCGCGAGGTCGGGGGTCGCGGCGGCGCTGTCGACGGTGTCGAGGCCGCTGCGCCCGGACGGCAGCGGGCCGCCGGAGTCGGCCGCCGGCTGGTACGTCGTCACGCCGCCACCAGCGCCGTCAGGACGGAGGTGAAGAAGACGAGACCGTCGGTGCCCGGACCGGTGAGGTCCTCCACCGCGTGCTCGGGGTGGGGCATGATCCCGACGACGTTGCCGGCGGCGTTGCGGACCGCCGCGATGTCGCGGGCGCTGCCGTTGGGGTTCGTGCCGAGGTAGCGGGCGACCACCCGGCCCTCGCCCTCGAGCTCGTCGAGGACGTCGGCGCTCGCCACGTAGTTGCCCTCGCCGTTCTTCACGGGCACGACGAGCTCCTGACCGGTCGCGAAGCCGCTCGTCCAGGCCGAGTCGGTGCTGTCGATGCGCAGCCGCTGGTCGCGGTTGACGAAGTGCAGGTGGGCGTTGCGGGTCAGCGCGCCGGGCAGCAGCCCCGACTCGCACAGCACCTGGAAGCCGTTGCAGATGCCGAGCACCGGCAGGCCGCGGCCCGCCTGCTCGACGACGGTCGTCATCGCG
>CADCUE010000310.1 GCA_902805805.1 uncultured Frankineae bacterium
AGCCGCCGTAGAGGTAGCGCGCCATGCCGATGTCGTAGTCGGGCAGGAAGACGATGCGGTGCCGCACGTCGGACTGGTCGGCGAAGCGGACGATGTGCTGCACGAGCTCCTTGCCGCCGTCGTCGGCGGGGTGCGCCTTGCCGGCGATGACCAGCTGGATCGGCCGCTCGGGGTCGAGCAGCAGCCGCTTGAGGCGCTCCGGGTCGCGCAGCATCAGCGTCAGGCGCTTGTAGGACGGGACGCGGCGGGCGAAGCCGATGGTCAGGACGTCGGGGTCGAACACGCCCGCGGTCCAGCCGAGCTCGGCCTCGGTCGCGCCGCGCTGCAGCCACGACTCCTTCAGCCGGCGGCGCACCTCCTCGACCAGGCGCTCGCGCAGGACGCGGCGGGTGGACCAGATGCCGGTGTCGGCGACGCGGGCGATGTCCTCCCACGCCTGCGCCTCCTTGACGTTCGCCTCCTCCGACGCCTTCCGGGCGGTGCCGCGCTCGGCCAGGTCGAAGACCTCGCGGGCGACCCAGGTGGGTGCGTGCACGCCGTTGGTGACCGACGTGATCGGCACCTCGGTCTCGTCGAAGCCCGGCCACAGGTCGGCGAACATGCCGCGGCTGACGATGCCGTGGAGCTGGGCCACGCCGTTGCGGCGCTGGGCCATGCGCAGGCCCATGTGGGCCATGTTGAACACCGACCGGTCGGCCTCGTCGCCGAGCTCGAGGATGCGCTCCACCGGCAGCCCCTTGACGGCGGCGCCGTCGCCCGGACCGGAGCCGAAGTAGCGACCGATGAGGTCGCGCGGGAAGCGGTCGATGCCGGCGGGCACGGGCGTGTGGGTGGTGAAGACCGTGCCGGCGCGCACGGCCTCCTTCGCCTCGTCGAAGGACAGGCCCTGCGCGACGAGCTCGCCGATGCGCTCGACGCCGAGGAAGCCGGCGTGCCCCTCGTTGGTGTGGAAGACCTCCGGCTCCGGGTCGCCGGTCAGTGCGGTCCAGGCGCGGATCGCGCGCACCCCGCCGATGCCGAGCAGCATCTCCTGGTGCAGGCGGTGGTCGGTGCCGCCGCCGTACAGCCGGTCGGTCACCTCCCGCTGCTCGGGGGCGTTCTCCTCCACGTCGGAGTCGAGCAGCAGCAACGGCACCCGGCCGACCTGCGCCCGCCACACGTGGGCGTGCAGGGTGCGGCCCTCCGGCATGTCGACCCGGATGAGCACGGGCGCACCGGAGGCCTCGGTGACCAGGGTGAGCGGCAGGCCGTGCGGGTCGAGCGGCGGGTAGCGCTCCTGCTGCCAGCCCTCGGCGTTGAGCGACTGCTTGAAGTAGCCGGCGCGGTAGAGCAGCCCGACGCCGAGGATCGGCACGCCGAGGTCGGAGGCCGCCTTGAGGTGGTCGCCGGCGAGGATGCCGAGGCCGCCGGAGTACTGCGGCAGCACCTCGGTGATGCCGAACTCCGGGGAGAAGTAGGCGATCGACTTCGGCGCGTCGGCGAGCCCCTGGTACCAGCGCGGCGTCGACAGGTAGTCGCTCAGATCGGCGTGCGCCGCCTGCAGCCGGCCGAGGAAGGCCGGGTCCTCCGCCAGAGCCGCGAGCCGCTCGGGGCTGACCTCCCCGAGCAGGCGCACCGGGTCCTGCCCGACGGCGTCCCACGTCGCGGGGTCGACCGACCGGAACAGGTCCAGCGACTGGGGGTGCCAGGACCACCGGAGGTTCATCACCAGCTCCCCGAGCGGGGCCAGCGGCTGCGGCAGGGCGAGGCGGACGGTGAACCGGCGGAGTGCTCTCACGCGGCGGCACCCTACCGGTCCGGACCGTCGCTCGACCGGCGCGGACGCGGGCGCCCCGGGGGTGGGGTGCCGGTGGTGTTCCCCGGTGTGGGACCTGGGTACGGTCGCCGCGATGGTGGGACGGATAGCAATCA
This sequence comes from uncultured Frankineae bacterium, assembly GCA_902805805.1. The sequence continues at coordinate 1,912 of CADCUE010000310.1, forward strand.
CAGCGACCAGCCCGACGGTCTCCTGCGGGCAGTACCCCGCGCGTGCCGTGACGGGGGAGGAGATCGCCGTCTCGGCGACCGTGTTCCGCGAGGGGCACGACGCCGTTGCGGCCGACGTGGTGGTGGAGGGGCCGGACGGTGCACGCCAGCCGTTCCGACGGCTGCGGCCGGGCGCGCCGGGCACCGACCGGTGGCACGCGAGCGTGCGCGTGCCGGACGACCCGGCGTCGGAGGGCATGTGGTCGTTCCACATCGAGGCGTGGAGCGATCCGCTCGGCACCTGGTGGCACGACGCGCCGCTGAAGGTGCAGGCCGGCGTCGACGTCGACGTGATGCTCGAGGAGGGCGCCCGGCTGTACGAGCGCGCCGCGCAGGGGGTCCCGGAGCAGAGCCGCGGCGTCGTGCGCTCGCTCGTCGACGTGCTGCGCGACGCCGGGCGCGAGCCGCTGGACCGGATGGCCGCCGCGACGGCGCCGGACGTGGTCGCGCTGCTGACCGAGCACCCGATCCGCGAGCTGGTCACCGTCGACGAGCCGCGCCAGGTGTGGGTGGACCGCAAGCGGGCGCTGTACGGCGCCTGGTACGAGTTCTTCCCCCGCTCCGAGGGCGCGGCGCCGGACGGGAACGGCGTGCTGCGCAGCGGCACGTTCCGCACCGCTGCCGAGCGCCTGCCCGCCGTGGCCGAGATGGGCTTCGACGTCGTCTACCTGCCGCCGATCCACCCGATCGGCAAGGTGAACCGCAAGGGCCCCAACACGGCCGAGTTCCCCGGCGGTCAGCCGCACGACATCTCGCCCGACGACGTCGGATCGCCGTGGGCCATCGGCTCGGACGAGGGCGGCCACGACGCGATCCACCCCGAGCTCGGGACGATCGAGGACTTCGACGCCTTCGTGGCCCGCACCCGCGAGCTGGGCATGGAGGTCGCCCTCGACTTCGCGCTGCAGTGCGCGCCGGACCACCCGTGGGCGAAGGAGCACCCGGAGTGGTTCACGACCCGGGCCGACGGGACCATCGCCTACGCCGAGAACCCGCCGAAGAAGTACCAGGACATCTACCCGCTGAACTTCGACAACGACCCCGAGGGCCTGTACGCCGAGTGCCTGCGGGTCGTGCGCTACTGGACGTCGCACGGCGTGCGCATCTTCCGCGTCGACAACCCGCACACCAAGCCGGTCGACTTCTGGCAGTGGCTGATCCGCGAGGTCAAGTCGACCGAGCCCGACGTGCTGTTCCTGGCGGAGGCCTTCACCCGGCCGGCGATGATGCACGAGCTGGCCAAGGTCGGGTTCACGCAGTCCTACACCTACTTCACCTGGCGCACCGGCAAGACCGAGCTGCAGGACTACGCCCTCGAGCTGGTCGACGCCGCCGACTACATGCGGCCGAACTTCTTCGTCAACACGCCCGACATCCTGCACGCGTCGCTGCAGTACGGCGGTCCGCCGGTCTTCAAGATCCGCGCGGTGCTGGCGTCGCTGCTGTCGCCCACCTACGGCGTCTACGCCGGCTACGAGCTGTACGAGCACGTCGCGGTGCGCCCGGGCAGCGAGGAGTACGCCAACTCCGAGAAGTACGCGCTGCGACCGCGCGACTGGTCGACCCCCGAGCACACGCTGGCGCCGTACCTCACGATGCTCAACCGGGTGCGCCGCGCGCACCCGGCGCTGCAGTGGATGCGCACCCTGACGATCCACGACGTCGACAACCCCGACGTCATGTGCTTCAGCAAGTCCGTGGTGGCCGAGGACGGCAGCCGTGACACGGTCATCGTCGTGGTCAACCTGGACCCGCACGGCAGCCGTGAGGCGACGGTCCGCCTCGACCTGCCGGCGATCGGGCTGGACTGGCCGAGCCGTTTCCCGGTCACCGACGAGGTGACCGGGCAGACCTTCGAGTGGGGCGAGCGGAACTACGTGAGACTGGACCCGTTCCTCGAGCCGGCGCACATCCTCACCGTGCACGGCGGGCAGTCGTGACCACGCCCGAGCCGTACGAGCACGGCGAGCTGGTCAGCCTGGAGCAGTCGCGCGATCCGCTGTGGTTCAAGCGGGCGGTCTTCTACGAGGTGCTCATCCGGGGCTTCCGCGACAGCAACGGCGACGGCACCGGCGACATCCGCGGCCTGACCGAGAAGCTGGACTACCTGCAGTGGCTGGGCGTCGACTGCGTCTGGCTGCTGCCGATCTACCAGTCTCCGCTGCGCGACGGCGGTTACGACATCAGCGACTTCACCAAGGTCCTGCCGGAGTTCGGCGATCTCGGCGACTTCGTGCAGCTCGTCGACGAGGCCCACAAGCGCGGCATGCGCATCATCGCCGACCTCGTCATGAACCACTCGAGCGACCAGCACCCGTGGTTCCAGGCCTCGCGCTCCGACCCGACCGGTCCGTACGGCGACTACTACGTCTGGTCCGACACCGACGAGCCGTACTCCGAGGCGCGGATCATCTTCGTCGACACCGAGAAGTCCAACTGGACGTGGGACCCGGTGCGCGAGCAGTTCTACTGGCACCGCTTCTTCAGCCACCAGCCGGACCTCAACTACGAGAACCCCGAGGTCCAGCGCGAGATGATCGAGGTGCTGAAGTTCTGGCTCGACCTCGGCATCGACGGGTTCCGGCTGGACGCCGTGCCCTACCTGTTCGAGGAGGTCGGCCACAACGGCGAGAACCACCCGAAGACCCACGAGTTCCTCAAGCGGGTCCGCAAGGAGGTGGACGCCCTCTACCCCGACCGCGTGATGCTCTGCGAGGCCAACCAGTGGCCCGAGGACGTCGTCGAGTACTTCGGGGAGGACGGCGACGAGTGCCAGATGGCCTTCCACTTCCCGCTGATGCCGCGGCTGTTCATGGCCGTCCGCCGGGAGTCGCGCTACCCCATCTCGGAGATCCTCGCGAACACGCCGGCGATCCCGAAGAACTGCCAGTGGGGCATCTTCCTGCGCAACCACGACGAGCTGACGCTCGAGATGGTCTCGGACGACGAGCGCGACTACATGTACGAGGAGTACGCCAAGGACCCGCGCATGAAGTCGAACGTCGGCATCGCGCGCCGCCTGGCCCCGCTGCTCGAGAACAGCCGCGACCAGATCGAGCTGTTCACCGGCCTGCTGCTGTCGCTGCCGGGCTCGCCCGTCCTCTACTACGGGGACGAGATCGGCATGGGCGACAACATCTACCTCGGTGACCGCGACGGCGTCCGCACGCCCATGCAGTGGAACGCCGACCGCAACGCCGGGTTCTCGACCGCCGACCCGCAGCAGCTGTACCTGCCCGCGATCCTCGACCCGGTCTACGGCTACCAGGCGCTGAACGTCGAGGCGCAGATGCGCTCGTCGAGCTCGCTGCTCCACTGGACCCGCAAGATGCTCGGGGTCCGCAGGCAGCACCCGGTGTTCGGCATGGGCGACTACCACGAGCTCGGGACGAGCAACCCGTCCGTGCTCGCCTTCGTCCGCGAGTTCGGCGACGACAGGGTGCTGTGCGTCAACAACCTCAGCCGCTTCCCGCAGCCGGTCGAGCTCGACCTTCGGCGCTTCGAGGGGGTCGTCCCGGTGGAGCTCACCGGCCTCGTGCACTTCCCGAAGGTCGGCGAGCTGCCCTACCTGCTGTCCCTGCCCGGCCACGGCTTCATGTGGTTCGGCCTCCAGCCGGGGGAGCACCTGTGAGCGGAAGCTGCGGGCGGTGCCCCGTGACGAAGGAGCGGGCGCGCCGTCCGCTGCTGGAGCGAACCCTGGAGATGTCACGGTGAGTCAGCTCGAGGACGTCCTGAAGGCATGGCTGCCGGCGCAGCGCTGGTACGGCGGCAAGGGCAAGGCCGTCACGGCCGTCCGGGTCGAGCACGAGGAGCGGCTGTCCGGCGGCGAGGACGTTCGCCACACGCTGCTCCACGTCACCGACCAGGACGGGCAGACCGAGCTCTACCAGGTGCTGCTGGGCCACCGGTCCGGCGAGGTCGAGGAGCGGCTCAAGCGCGCCGTCGTCGGCGAGGTCGACGGGCGGGTGCTCTACGACGCCGTGCACGACCCGGAGGCGGTCGGCTTCCTGCTCTCGCTGCTCGCCGAGGACCGCAAGCTCAGCCGGCTCGCGTTCACCTCGACGGCCCAGCTCGACGCGGGCCTGCCCCCGCGGGTGATGGGCGCCGAGCAGAGCAACACGTCCGTCGTCTACGGCGAGGACTACATCCTCAAGCTCTTCCGCCGCATCCAGCCGGGGCTCAACCCGGACCTCGAGATCACCCGCGCGCTGGCCGAGGGCGGCAGCCCGTACGTCGCCGCGCCGCTGGGCTGGGTCGAGGGCCAGGTCGGCGGCGAGGCCACGACGCTGGCGCTGCTGCAGGCGTTCCAGCACAACTCGACCGAGGGCTGGGCGATGGCGACCGCCAGCGTCCGCGACCTGTTCGCCGAGGCCGACCTGCACGCCGACGAGGTGGGC
>CADCUE010000311.1 GCA_902805805.1 uncultured Frankineae bacterium
CGGCCGCGGGCGAGGCGACCTCCGGGGCGGCGTCCGCGGGCGAGGCGACCTCCGCGGCGGCGGCCGCTGCTGTGGCGCTGGTCGTCGATGCGCTGCTGGCCTGTCCGCTGACCGGCCTGAGCGCTGCCGAGCTGCAGCAGCGGATCGTGGCGGTCGTGCCGCAGGCCGGGCGACTGCAGGGGTGGCTGCGGGCAGCCGAGGCGGAGCTGAGCGTCGTCTGCGGCGGGCAGCTGCCGACGGAGGACGGACAGCGCTCGGTCGCCGGGTGGCTCGCCGACGTCCGCCGCGACAGCCCCTCGGCCGTGGGTCGGGACCTGCGGACCTCGACGGCGCTGCGTGCTCTGCCCGTGGTGGTCGACGCCGTGCTGGACGGGGTGCTGACTCCGGACCAGGCGGCTGTCCTCTCGCGCCTCGTCGGCAGGATCGACCACGACGCCCTGGTGGAGAGCCAGGGCGACCTCGTCCTGGTCGCCGCCGGTCGCAACCCGGCCGATCTGGCCGTCTGGGTGCGGCACCAGATCGCGACCCACTGCGAACCAGCGCTCGAGGCGGAGGCCGAGCGGGGGCGGGACCGGCGCTTCCTGCAGCACAGTCGGGATGCCGACGGGACGCTGCGGGGCCGCTTCGTCATCGCTGCCGAGGACAGCGAGACGATCCTGACGGTCCTGGAGCCGCTGGCCCGCAAGCAGGGGCTGGAGGACACCCGCACGGCGGGGCAGCGTCGGGCCGATGCGCTGGTCGACGTCTGCGAGCAGGCCCTGCGCCACGGTGACCTGCCCGACCACGGTGGCGCCCGGCCGCAGCTGACCTACGTGCTGCCGGCCGACTGGGCCGCGGCCCAGGCCGCACGCGTCACCTGCACGGACTGTGGGCCGCGCTGCCCGGACCACGACGGACCCCGGTTCACCGACACGGTCGCGGCATCGGTGCCCACCGGCCTCCGCGCAGCGGGCACGGGTCATGCAGGCCAGGTGGCCGGGGCGGTGCCGGCCGAGCACGCCTGCGCAGTCGCGGCGTGGACGGGGCCGCAGACCCGGGCGCGGATCGAGACCATGCTCTGCGACGCCCGGATCAGCCGGGTGCTGCTCGACCCCGTCGGACAGGTCCAGGGGCTGCAGCCCCTGCGCGACTCGGTCACCCCCCGCCAGCGACGGGAGCTGGCCGCACGCGACCTGGGCTGCGCCGTCCGTGGCTGCACCCGACCGCCGGCGATGTGCGACGCCCACCACCTGCGCTCCCGCGCCGACGGCGGCCCGACCGACGTCGGAAATCTGGTCCTGCTCTGCCGACGTCATCACGTCCTGTGGCACCTCGGCAAGATCGGACTGCACCACCTCGAGGTCCCCTGGCACCCCGATGCCCGACGCCCGGTCCCCGAGTGGACCGACGAGCTGTTCACCTCGCGAGCCGGTCCGTGACGCCTGCGGCGTGTCCAGCGACGTGCCACCCGGGGCCTTGGCCTCGGTGGTGCGAGGCTCCACGACCCGGCCGGCTGAGCCCTTCTCCTCAGGCTCAGACACGGCCCCGGGACGTAGCCTCGAAGCCGTGAGCACTCCCGGTCCGACGCCCGCGCCGGAGCCGCTCCCGACGCCGACAGAGGGGTCCGCGCCGCTCGCCGGCCGCGGCCCGCGGGCCGTGCTGCGCCTGCCGGCGTTCCGCAAGCTCTACACCGCGCTGGTGCTGTCGAGCTTCGGCGACTGGCTCGGCTTCCTGGCGACGACCGCGCTCGCGACGCAGCTGGTCGACTCCTTCGAGGGCAAGGCCTACGCCACCGGCGGCGTCCTGGTGTTCCGGCTCCTCCCGGCCGTCCTGTTCGGGCCGCTCGCCGGCGCCTTCGCCGACCGGTGGGACCGGCGCACCACGATGGTGGTCTGCGACCTGCTGCGCTTCCTGCTGTTCCTGTCGATCCCGATCGTCGGGTCGGTCGCCGAGCGCGGCACCGCGCTGCTGTACCTGCTGGTGGCGTCGTTCCTCATCGAGACGGTCAGCCTGTTCTGGATCCCCGCCAAGGAGGCCTCGGTCCCGAACATCGTGGGACCCGAGCGACTGGAGGGCGCCAACCAGCTGACGCTCATCGCGACGTACGGCTCCGCGCCCGTCGCGGCGGTCGTGTTCGGCCTGCTGAGCCTGGTGTCCCGGGCGCTCGGCAGCGGCTTCGAGTACTTCCGCACCGGCCCGGTCGATCTCGCGCTCTACGTCAACGCCGCGACCTTCCTGTTCGCCGCCCTGACCGTCTACCGGCTCGAGATCCCGGGCGGGCGTCGCCGGTCCAAGGACGACCCCGACCGCACGACGATCCTGGCCAGCCTCCGCGAGGGCCTGGCGTTCATGAGCGGTACGCCGCTGGCCCGCGGTCTGCTCGTGGGGATGCTCGGCGCCCTCGCGGCGGGCGGCGCGATCATCGCCCTCGGCCGGCTGTTCGCGGAGTCGGTCCTCGCCGGCGGGGACGCGGCGTACGCCCTGCTGTTCGGCTCGATCTTCCTCGGCATCGCCGTGGGCGTGGCCCTCGGACCCAGGGCGCTCGGTGACCTGTCGCGACGCCGGGTCTTCGGCCCGTCGATCGTGGGCGCCGGCGCCTCGCTGACCTTCATGTCGCTGGTGCCCAACCTGTTCCTCGCGACCGTGGCCACGCTGCTCGTCGGGGCGTTCGCCGGAGTGGCGTACGTCGTCGGCCTCACGCTGCTCGGGCTCGAGATCGACGACCAGATGCGGGGCCGCATGTTCGGTCTCGTGCAGTCGCTCATGCGCATCGACCTGCTGCTGGTGACCGCGACGACGCCGTTCATCGCCGGCCGCATCGGCGTGCGCGAGGGTCCGCTCGGGATCAGCGTCAACGGCGTCTCGGTGGTCCTGCTCGTCGGTGGCCTGCTGGCGATGGTCGTCGGCTTCGTCGCCTACCGGCAGATGGACGACCGCCGCGGGGTCCCGCTGCGGGCCGACCTCGCCCGCCGGCTGGCGCGCAAGGACGCCGACCCGTCGCATGCCGGGACCTTCGTGGCGATCGAGGGAGGTGAGGGCGCCGGGAAGTCGACCCAGCTGGCGCTGCTCGAGGCGTGGCTGCGCTCGCGCGGCAACGAGGTGGTGATGACGCGCGAGCCGGGAGCGACCTCGGCCGGTGCGCGGATCCGCGAGCTGCTGCTCGACCCGGCCTCGACGCTGTCGCCGCGGGCGGAGGCGATGCTCTACGCCGCCGACCGCGCCCAGCACGTCGCCGAGGTCGTGCGCCCGGCCCTCGAGCGCGGAGCGGTCGTGCTCACCGACCGCTACGTCGACAGCTCGCTGGCCTACCAGGGCGCCGGACGGGAGCTCGTCCGGGACGAGGTCGCGCGGCTGTCGCGGTGGGCCACCGAAGGCCTCAAGCCCGACCTCGTGGTGCTGCTCGACGTCGACCCGGTCATCGGCCTGCGACGCGCCGGCGACAGCCCCGACCGCATCGAGGGGGAGTCGCTCGACTTCCACCGCCGCGTGCGCGAGGGCTTCCTCGAGCTGGCCGGCCAGGACCCCGACCGCTACCTGGTCGTGCCCGCCGACGGCCCGCCGGAGCAGGTGCACCAGACCGTGCGCCGGCGGTTGGCCGAGCTCGTGCCGGAGCCGCAGGTGGTGCGCACATGACCGTGTTCGCCGACCTCGTCGGCCAGGAGACGGTCGTGGCCCAGCTGCAGGCGGCGGCCGCCGGTGCGGCCCGTCTGCGTGCCGGCCAGGCCGAGGCGGGCGGCGGCATGACCCACGCCTGGCTGTTCACCGGCCCGCCCGGGTCGGGCCGCTCGATCGCGGCCAAGGCGTTCGCCGCGGCGCTCCAGTGCGACACCGGTGTCGGCTGCGGGCACTGCGGCGCCTGCGAGCAGGTGCTGTCCGGCGCGCACCCGGACGTGGCGCTCATCGTGCCGGAGGGGCTGTCGATCAGCGTCAAGGACGCCCGCCGGATCATCCTGCGCTCGGCGCACGCACCGACCCTAGGCCGCTGGCAGGTGACCCTCATCGAGGACGCCGACCGGCTGACCGACGACGCCTCCAACGCGCTGCTCAAGGCGCTCGAGGAGCCTCCCGCGCACAGCGTCCTGCTGCTGTCGGCCCCGAGCGCCGAGGACCTGCTGCCGACGATCCGTTCGCGCTGCCGGCTGGCCCGCCTGCGCACCCCGCCGTCCGATGCCGTCGCCCGCGTGCTGGTCGAGCGCGACGGCGTCGACCCGGCGATGGCGTCCTTCGCCGCGCAGGCCGCTCAGGGCCACATCGGGCGGGCCAAGCGCCTGGCGACGGACGAGCAGGCCCGGCGCGAGCGCCGTGACGTCCTGGCGCTGCCCCGCTCGCTGCAGGGCGTGGGCTCGGCGCTCAGCGCCGCCGCCGACCTGGTCGACGCGGCCAAGGACGAGGCCGCCCGCCTCACCACCGGCCGGGACGCCGCGGAGAAGGAGTCGCTGTCGACCGCGCTCGGGGTCGGTGCCACCGGCAAGGGCGTGACAGGCGGCCGCGGCAGCGCCGGTGCCCTCAAGGAGCTGGAGAAGACGCAGAAGAGCCGGGGGACCCGCACCCAGCGCGACGCGCTCGACCGCGCGCTGGTCGACCTCGCGGCGTTCTACCGCGACGTCCTGCAGCTCCAGCTCGGCACGGGCAGCGCCCTGGTCCACGCCGATCTCGGCGAGCAGTCCGCCACGATCGCGCGCGCCACGTCCGCAGCTTCGACGCTGCGCCGCATCGACGCCGTGCTCGCCTGCCGCGAGGCGCTCGACGCCAACGTCGCGCCGCTGCTCGCCGTCGAGGCCATGGCGCTCGCCCTGCGGACCGGGTGAGCCGGTCGGGGGACCGCTAGACTCAGCCGCGCACCACGCCGCCTTAGCTCAGTCGGTAGAGCACCTCACTCGTAATGAGGTTGTCATCGGTTCGATTCCGATAGGCGGCTCCAGGCTTGACCTGCACGAGCAGGTCGGGGCTCACGATCAGCCGCTCGGCTCTTGTGCCGTTCCTGTGCCGTCTTCGCGGCCTACGCCATCTCGCGAGAAGCGCCTGCGTGGACTTCCGCGTGCGGGCCGGCCATCGGCCGGGGCTCCGTCACCCAGGACGCAACGCTCGACCCGCCGTCGGGGGGGACCGCCACTTGAGTCGTAGCGGGCGCTCGAACCCCTTGTGTGCCGCGACCGCAGCCCGGCGCGGCAGCCGCTCCGCGACGCGAGCGCTTCCAGCGGCCGTGACGAGCGCTTCTGGCCGCGGGCAGCCCGTCACCTCCGGCATCTGTCCGTCGTCCGGGTCCGAGCGGAGTTGGCCCACTGACGCGATCCGCCCCTGCTCCTGCCGCGAGTGCGAAGAGGTGCGTGCGGCTCGCCTTGTCGTACCGCTCAGGATGCAGCCATGGAGTTCCCCGAGCCCACTGACGAGGTGGGCAGTCGCGCCGAAGTGCTGCTCCGGTACCTCGACTTCTTCCGTGAGACCGTCATCGACAAGGTGCTCGGCATGCCTGAGTCCCGGCGCCGCTCCAGTCTGCTGCCGTCCGGCTGGTCGCCGATCGAGTTGCTCGTACACCTCGCGCATGTCGAGCGGAGGTGGTTGGTGTGGGGCTTCGAGGGCTGCGACGTCGGGGACCCGTGGGGGGACTGGCGAGACGGTCGCTGGCACTCCGAGTCCGGGATCACGACCGACGAGGTCGTGGCCGACCTGCGAGAACAGGGGCGCACCACGCGTGCGGTGGTCGGCCGACATGAGCTCGACGAGCGCGGCATGCCGGGCGAGCGCTGGGCGGACAAGCCGCCGGCGCAGCTGGAGCGCGTACTGCTGCACTTGCTCCAGGAGCACGCCCGACATGCCGGTCACCTGGACATCGTTCGGGAGCTCGTGGATGGCAAGACAGGCGAGTAGCCCCGGGCAGTGCGAGGTAGACGGCGTCACGTGTTCGGGACGTCAACCAGGCGCAGTTTCGCGGACTCGTCCCGACCGAGCAGAGGACCGGCTCTGCTCGTGGAGGGGCCCCGCTCATTCCCGCACTCATCTGGCCGCGATCCGTTGAAGCAGGATGACCCAGTGAAGATCACTAACAGGTCGAGCGGGGCATGGGCCCGGGGAGCGGTCGTCGCCGTATCAAGCTTCCTCCTCGGCGCGGCCACCGTCTTCGCTCAAGGATTCCTGCCGGAGGCCCTCGGGTCGTTCGCGAACTCCGCGACCGGCTGGACGTTGGTGACCTTGCTCCTGCTGACCTGGGCTCGGGCACGCCCGGCGGTCGCTTCGCTGCTGGGTGCCACGAGCTTCGTCCTGTTGACCCTCGGATACTCCGCCGGGGCCCAGCTGCGGGACCTGTCCTACGACCCCACGCTCTTCGCGCTGGTGGGGTTGGTGGTCGGTCCCTTCGTCGGCATCGCCAC